>NZ_CP125781.1:3410522-3720570 GCF_030053895.1 Trabulsiella odontotermitis | reverse complement strand
TGGAAGGCCGTCTGACTGAAGAGCAGATGAACAACTTCCGTCAGGAAGTTCACGGTAACGGTCTCTCTTCTTACCCGCACCCGAAACTGATGCCGGAATTCTGGCAGTTCCCGACCGTCTCCATGGGCCTGGGCCCGATCGGCGCTATCTATCAGGCTAAATTCCTGAAATATCTGGAACACCGTGGTCTGAAAGATACCTCCGAACAAACCGTTTACGCCTTCCTGGGCGATGGCGAAATGGACGAGCCGGAATCTAAAGGTGCGATCACCATCGCTACCCGCGAAAAACTGGATAACCTGGTGTTCGTCATCAACTGTAACCTCCAGCGTCTGGATGGCCCGGTCACCGGTAACGGCAAAATCGTTAACGAACTGGAAGGCATCTTCAGCGGTGCTGGCTGGAACGTAATCAAGGTGATGTGGGGCAGCCGTTGGGACGAACTGCTGCGCAAAGACACCAGCGGTAAGCTGATTCAACTGATGAACGAAACCGTTGACGGCGATTACCAGACCTTCAAATCCAAAGATGGCGCTTACGTGCGTGAGCACTTCTTCGGTAAATACCCGGAAACGGCCGCGCTGGTTGCTGACTGGACTGACGATCAGATCTGGGCACTGAACCGTGGTGGTCATGATCCGAAGAAAGTCTACGCGGCACTGAAAAAAGCGCAGGAAACCAAAGGTAAAGCGACGGTCATCCTCGCCCATACCATTAAAGGTTACGGCATGGGCGATACCGCTGAAGGTAAAAACATCGCTCACCAGGTGAAGAAAATGAACATGGACGGCGTGCGTTACATCCGCGACCGTTTCAATGTTCCTGTCACTGACGAGCAGGTTGAAAACCTCTCTTACCTGACTTTCCCGGAAGGTTCTGAAGAGTATAAGTACCTGCACGAACGTCGTCAGGCGCTGAAAGGCTATCTGCCGTCTCGTCAGCCGAAATTCACTGAGAAGCTGGAACTGCCTCAGCTTGCAGACTTCTCTCAACTGCTGGAAGAGCAGAACAAAGAGATCTCCACCACCATCGCTTTCGTTCGTGCCCTGAACGTGATGCTGAAGAACAAGTCGATCAAAGATCGTCTGGTGCCAATCATTGCTGACGAAGCGCGTACTTTTGGTATGGAAGGTTTGTTCCGCCAGATCGGTATCTACAGCCCGAACGGCCAGCAGTACACCCCGCAGGACCGTGAGCAGGTTGCTTACTACAAAGAAGACGAAAAAGGTCAGATCCTGCAGGAAGGTATCAACGAGCTGGGCGCAGGCGCATCCTGGCTGGCAGCAGCAACGTCTTACAGCACCAACGATCTGCCGATGATCCCGTTCTACATCTACTACTCCATGTTCGGGTTCCAGCGTATCGGCGACCTGTGCTGGCAGGCGGGCGACCAGCAGGCGCGCGGCTTCCTGATTGGTGGTACGTCGGGTCGTACGACCCTGAACGGCGAAGGTCTGCAGCATGAAGATGGTCACAGCCACATTCAGTCTCTGACTATCCCGAACTGTATCTCTTACGATCCGGCTTACGCGTACGAAGTTGCAGTGATCATGCACGACGGTCTGGATCGCATGTACGGTGAGAAACAAGAGAACGTTTACTATTACATCACCACGCTGAACGAAAACTACCATATGCCGGCGATGCCGGAAGGCGCTGAGGAAGGTATCCGTAAAGGTATCTACAAACTCGAAACCCTCGAAGGTAGCAAAGGCAAAGTTCAGCTGATGGGTTCAGGCTCTATCCTGCGTCACGTTCGTGAAGCGGCGCAGATCCTGGCGAAAGACTACGGCGTGGGTTCTGACGTGTACAGCGTGACTTCCTTCACTGAACTGGCGCGTGATGGCCAGGATTGTGAGCGCTGGAACATGCTGCACCCGACCGAAGAACCACGCATACCGTACGTTGCGCAGGTTCTGAGCGATGCACCGGCAGTGGCATCCACTGACTATATGAAACTGTTCGCTGAGCAGATCCGTAACTTCATCCCGGCAAGCGATTACCGCGTACTGGGTACTGACGGTTTCGGTCGCTCTGACAGCCGCGAAAACCTGCGTCATCACTTCGAAGTAGACGCTTCTTACGTGGTGGTCGCGGCGCTGGGCGAACTGGCTAAACGTGGCGAAATCGATAAGAAAGTGGTGGCGGAAGCGATCACCAAATTCAACATCGATGCAGATAAAGTTAACCCGCGTCTGGCGTAAGAGGTAAAAGAATAATGGCTATCGAAATCAATGTACCGGACATCGGGGCTGATGAAGTTGAAATCACCGAGATCCTGGTCAAAGTGGGCGACAAGGTTGAAGCTGAGCAGTCGCTGATCACCGTGGAAGGCGATAAAGCCTCTATGGAAGTTCCGTCTCCGCAGGCAGGCATCGTTAAAGAGATCAAAGTCTCTGTTGGCGATAAAACCGAGACTGGCAAATTGATCATGATTTTCGATTCCGCCGATGGTGCTGCAACTGCAGCACCTGCCAAGGCAGAAGAGAAGAAAGAAGCGGATCCGGCGGCGGCACCTGCTGCGGCTGCGGCAAAAGACGTTCACGTACCGGACATCGGCGGTGATGAAGTTGAAGTCACTGAGATCCTGGTGAAAGTCGGCGACACCGTAACCGCTGAGCAGTCGCTGATCACCGTAGAAGGCGACAAAGCCTCTATGGAAGTGCCGGCGCCATTCGCGGGTACCGTGAAAGAGATCAAAGTGAACACCGGCGACAAAGTGTCTACCGGCTCTCTTATCATGATCTTTGAAGTGGCGGGCGCTGCGCCTGCTGCGGCTCCTGCTAAAGCGGAAGCCGCTCCGGCGGCAGCACCTGCTGCGGCTGGCGGTGCGAAAGATGTTAATGTCCCGGACATCGGCGGCGACGAAGTTGAAGTCACCGAAGTGATGGTGAAAGTCGGCGACAAAGTCACGGCTGAGCAGTCGCTGATCACCGTAGAAGGTGACAAAGCGTCTATGGAAGTTCCGGCGCCGTTCGCAGGCACCGTGAAAGAGCTGAAAGTGAACGTCGGCGACAAAGTCTCCACCGGCTCTCTGATTATGGTCTTCGAAGTGGAAGGTGCTGCGCCTGCCGCGGCTCCGACTGCTGCACCAGCGGCCGCTGCGCCAGCTGCACAAGCGGCAAAACCTGCTGCGGCTCCGGCGGCGAAAGCTGAAGGCAAATCTGAGTTTGCGGAAAACGACGCTTACGTCCACGCGACGCCGCTGATCCGCCGCCTGGCGCGCGAATTTGGCGTTAACCTGGCGAAAGTGAAAGGCACCGGTCGTAAAGGCCGTATCCTGCGCGAAGACGTTCAGGCGTACGTGAAAGACGCGGTCAAACGTGCTGAGTCTGCCCCTGCTGCCACTGGCGGCGGTATTCCTGGTATGCTGCCGTGGCCGAAAGTGGACTTCAGCAAGTTTGGTGAAATCGAAGAAGTCGAACTGGGCCGCATCCAGAAAATCTCTGGGGCTAACCTGAGCCGTAACTGGGTGATGATCCCGCACGTTACGCACTTCGACAAATCCGATATCACCGAGCTGGAAGCGTTCCGTAAACAGCAGAACGTGGAAGCTGAGAAGCGTAAGCTGGACGTGAAGATCACCCCGGTGGTCTTCATCATGAAAGCCGTTGCTGCTGCGCTTGAGCAGATGCCGCGCTTCAACAGCTCGCTGTCCGAAGACGGTCAGAAGCTGACGCTGAAAAAATACATCAACATCGGTGTGGCGGTTGATACGCCAAACGGTCTGGTGGTTCCGGTATTCAAAGACGTGAACAAGAAAGGCATCATCGAGCTGTCACGCGAACTGATGACCATCTCCAAAAAAGCGCGTGATGGCAAGCTGACCGCAGGCGAAATGCAGGGCGGATGCTTCACCATCTCCAGCATCGGCGGCCTGGGCACCACCCATTTCGCGCCGATCGTCAACGCGCCGGAAGTAGCTATCCTCGGTGTGTCCAAGTCTGCGATGGAGCCGGTGTGGAATGGTAAAGAGTTCATGCCGCGTCTGATGATGCCGATTTCGCTCTCCTTCGACCACCGTGTGATTGACGGTGCTGATGGTGCGCGCTTCATTACCATCATCAACAACACCCTGAGCGACATTCGCCGCCTGGTGATGTAATCGAAAAGCCGGCCTGACGGCCGGCTTTTTTCTGGTAATCTCATGGCGTGCTGTGAGGTTATTAGTGCCAAAGATAAATCGTTGCCGTTTTGTTGTTTCAAAATTGTTAACAATTTTGTAAAATACGGGCGGATAGAACGACCCGGTGGATGATGGGCGAGAAGACCAGGGATCGCCGGATATCAATTAAGAGGTCATGATGAGTACTGAAATCAAAACTCAGGTCGTGGTACTTGGGGCAGGCCCGGCAGGTTACTCTGCTGCCTTCCGTTGCGCTGATTTAGGTCTGGAAACCGTTATCGTAGAACGCTACAGCACTCTCGGTGGTGTTTGTCTGAACGTCGGCTGTATCCCTTCTAAAGCGCTGCTGCACGTTGCAAAAGTTATCGAAGAAGCCAAAGCGCTGGCTGAACACGGTATCGTCTTCGGCGAGCCGAAAACCGATATCGACAAGATTCGTACCTGGAAAGAAAAAGTCATCACGCAACTGACTGGCGGTCTGGCCGGTATGGCGAAAGGCCGTAAGGTGAAAGTGGTCACTGGTCTGGGTAAATTTACCGGGGCGAACACCCTGGAAGTGGAAGGCGAAAACGGTAAAACCGTGATCAACTTCGACAACGCTATCATCGCGGCGGGTTCCCGTCCGATTCAACTGCCGTTCATTCCGCATGATGACCCGCGCGTATGGGACTCCACCGACGCCCTGGAACTGAAATCCGTACCGAAGCGTATGCTGGTGATGGGTGGCGGGATCATCGGTCTGGAAATGGGTACTGTATACCATGCGTTGGGTTCAGAGATTGACGTGGTTGAAATGTTCGACCAGGTGATCCCGGCGGCAGACAAAGACATCGTTAAAGTCTTCACCAAACGCATCAGCAAGAAATTCAACCTGATGCTGGAAACCAAAGTGACTGCCGTAGAAGCGAAGAAAGACGGTATCTACGTTTCGATGGAAGGCAAAAAAGCCCCGGCAGAGCCGCAGCGTTACGACGCGGTGCTGGTGGCCATCGGTCGTGTGCCGAACGGTAAAAACCTCGACGCGGGCAAAGCCGGTGTTGAAGTTGACGATCGCGGCTTCATCCGCGTTGACAAGCAACTGCGCACCAACGTGCCGCACATCTTTGCTATCGGCGATATCGTCGGTCAGCCGATGCTGGCGCACAAAGGTGTTCACGAAGGTCACGTTGCCGCTGAAGTGATCGCCGGTCAGAAACACTACTTCGATCCGAAAGTGATCCCGTCTATCGCTTACACCGAGCCAGAAGTGGCATGGGTCGGTCTGACTGAGAAAGAAGCGAAAGAGAAAGGCATCAGCTACGAAACCGCCACCTTCCCGTGGGCGGCGTCTGGTCGTGCTATCGCGTCCGACTGTGCAGACGGTATGACCAAACTGATTTTCGACAAAGAAACTCACCGTGTGATTGGTGGTGCGATTGTCGGTACCAACGGCGGCGAACTGCTGGGTGAAATCGGTCTGGCGATCGAAATGGGTTGTGACGCCGAAGATATCGCGCTGACCATCCATGCTCACCCGACCCTGCATGAATCCGTGGGTCTGGCGGCTGAAGTGTTCGAAGGTAGCATCACCGACCTGCCGAACCCGAAAGCGAAGAAAAAATAATTCTTCTGCCCTGATGATAAAAAGCGGCTGAATCAGCCGCTTTTTTCTTTTTCTGCACGACGGCAAAAGTTTGAAAAACTATTTCTCCGGTAATACCTCAGTACAACCTGAAGCGCTTTTTTAAATAATTGCAATGTAAACTTTTAGTGTGCTAATTAATTCAGAGGTGCACTATGGAAACTTTACTGGCTACAGCAACATTAACCGCGACGCTGGTTTCTGGCCTGGCATTCGCCGCGGATCCTGTCATTCCTTGGGCCGACAACAGCGGCGGCACCGAAAGTACCCACATCGCTGCCATGGGAGAAGATTTGAACGCGCAGCATCAGGCGATCACTAAAACCCATGAAGGCGTCTGGGCGGCAAATTCGGGCAGCATCAGCGCTGACGAAGCCGCGCTCTCCAGCACTAAACCTGCCGTGGTGGGTCATCCTAAACTGATGCCGCATCAGGGTTGATAATACGTTTTCTGAGATATAGACGGTCGCCCTTGCGGGCGACCACTAGCTTACTTGCCCAGGTTCAGGACGAACATCACTGTGATGTCGGAAATATTCCAGCCACCATGCAGCGATGCCAGCACTAAACCTGTCACAATGATGAGCGCATACAGATAACGCATCTCCATTGCACGTTTTCCCTTTAAGGGCCACGTTGATTCCTTCTTCACCGGGAAAGGCAGAACCGGGCAAACCTGGTAATTGCCACGCGGAGTACAGGAACTGCTTCCAGGCCCGGTGACTGGCTGCTACGCCAGTGAAGCAGGCCAGAAGCGACTATATCGCCACTTTTTCAAATGGCGATAGTAAAGCATCGTTTGTTTCTGACATTTTGTTAAAACGGGAATGCGCTACGCAAAACCGAAACTGACCATTGCAAACGGGTGATGTTCTGTGCAAAATCGTCCTTGCCTGGTAATTGCCACAAAACCTGCTTCTACGGTGCCTGCTACCACCCTGAAGCAACAAAAAAACCGCTTTACGGCGGTTTTTTTGTGCCTGAGAAACCGCGTTTGGCCTGCAATATATTCATCGCAACGATTCAGCAAATTATTTAATGTTGCTTTTTTGTAAACGGATTAACACACTGCCAAAATCCTGCTATGCTGCCCGACGCGGTATCCGGCATTTACCCTACAAACTGCTGTCTCACAGGAGCGTGAAGAGAATCGCCTGCCGCACATGACAATGAGAGCGAGGAGAACCGTCGTGCTAAAAGAATACCGTGAGCACGTAGCTGAGCGTGCCGCCGAAGGGATTGTTGCTAAACCCTTAGATGCAACCCAAATGGCCGCGCTGGTGGAACTGCTGAAAAATCCGCCTGCTGGCGAAGAAGAATTCCTGTTAGATCTGTTGACCAACCGTGTCCCGCCTGGCGTTGATGAAGCCGCCTATGTTAAAGCCGGATTCCTCGCCGCTGTCGCCAAAGGCGAAGCGAGCTCCCCACTGGTTACCCCTGAAAAAGCGATTGAACTGCTTGGCACCATGCAGGGCGGGTATAACATTCATCCGCTGATTGACGCGCTGGATAACGAAAAACTGGCGCCGATTGCTGCCAAAGCGCTGTCGCAAACGCTGCTGATGTTTGACAACTTCTACGACGTAGAAGAGAAAGCCAAAGCGGGTAACGTTTACGCGAAACAGGTGATGCAGTCCTGGGCTGACGCAGAATGGTTCCTGAACCGTCCTCAGCTCGCGGAAAAAATCACTGTCACCGTCTTTAAAGTGACGGGCGAAACCAATACTGATGACCTGTCTCCGGCGCCGGATGCGTGGTCACGTCCGGATATCCCGCTGCATGCGCTGGCGATGCTGAAAAACGCTCGTGAAGGTATTGAGCCGGATCAGCCTGGCGTCGTTGGCCCCATCAAACAAATCGAAGCACTGCAGAAAAAAGGCTTCCCGCTGGCCTATGTCGGTGACGTGGTCGGTACCGGTTCTTCCCGTAAGTCCGCGACCAACTCGGTGCTGTGGTTCATGGGCGATGACATCCCGCATGTGCCGAACAAACGCGGCGGCGGTCTGGTGCTTGGCGGTAAAATCGCGCCAATCTTCTTCAACACCATGGAAGATGCCGGTGCGCTGCCGATTGAAGTGGATGTCAGCAACCTGAACATGGGCGACGTGATTGACGTTTACCCGTTCAAAGGTGAAGTGCGTAACCACGAAACCGGCGAACTGCTGGCGAGCTTTGAACTGAAAACGGACGTGCTGATCGACGAAGTGCGTGCCGGTGGCCGTATTCCGCTGATCATCGGTCGAGGACTTACCACCAAAGCGCGTGAAGCGCTGGGTCTGCCGCACAGCGATGTGTTCCGCAAAGCGAAAGACGTGGCGGAAAGCGGCCGTGGCTTCTCGCTGGCACAGAAAATGGTTGGCCGCGCCTGTGGCGTTGCCGGTGTTCGTCCGGGCGCGTATTGCGAGCCGAAGATGACCTCCGTCGGTTCTCAGGACACCACCGGTCCGATGACCCGTGATGAACTGAAAGACCTGGCCTGCCTGGGCTTCTCGTCTGACCTGGTGATGCAGTCCTTCTGCCACACCGCAGCCTATCCGAAGCCGGTCGACGTGACCACTCACCATACGCTGCCGGACTTCATCATGAACCGTGGCGGCGTTTCGCTGCGTCCTGGCGATGGCGTTATCCACTCGTGGCTGAACCGTATGCTGTTGCCGGATACCGTCGGTACTGGTGGTGATTCGCACACCCGTTTCCCGATCGGCATCTCTTTCCCGGCGGGTTCTGGTCTGGTGGCGTTTGCTGCCGCGACCGGCGTGATGCCACTGGATATGCCGGAATCCGTTCTGGTGCGCTTCAAAGGCAAAATGCAGCCGGGCATTACCCTGCGCGACCTGGTTCACGCGATCCCGCTGTACGCCATCAGACAGGGCCTGCTGACCGTTGAGAAGAAGGGCAAGAAGAACATCTTCTCTGGCCGCATTCTGGAAATCGAAGGTCTGCCGGATCTGAAAGTCGAGCAGGCGTTTGAACTGACTGACGCCTCTGCAGAACGTTCTGCAGCGGGTTGCACCATTAAGCTCAACAAAGAGCCGATCATTGAGTATCTGAACTCAAACATCGTGCTGCTGAAGTGGATGATTGCAGAAGGCTACGGCGACCGTCGTACGCTGGAACGTCGCGTTCAGGGTATGGAGAAATGGCTGGCGGATCCGCAACTGCTGGAAGCAGACGCAGATGCGGAATATGCGGCGGTGATCGACATCGATCTGGCTGATATCAAAGAGCCGATCCTGTGTGCGCCGAACGATCCGGACGATGCGCGTCTGCTCTCCGACGTTCAGGGCGACAAGATCGACGAAGTGTTTATCGGCTCCTGCATGACCAACATTGGTCACTTCCGTGCGGCAGGTAAACTGCTGGATACCCACAAAGGCCAGTTGCCGACTCGTCTGTGGGTGGCGCCGCCAACCCGTATGGATGCGGCACAGCTGACTGAAGAGGGTTACTACAGCGTGTTCGGTAAGAGCGGCGCGCGTATTGAAATCCCGGGCTGCTCGCTGTGCATGGGTAACCAGGCGCGTGTGGCGGACGGTGCGACGGTGGTCTCCACTTCAACCCGTAACTTCCCGAACCGTTTAGGTACCGGCGCGAACGTCTACCTGGCGTCTGCGGAGCTGGCGGCGGTTGCGGCGCTGATCGGTAAACTACCGACGCCGGAAGAGTATCAGACCTTTGTCGCGCAGGTGGATAAAACCGCTGTGGATACTTATCGCTATCTGAACTTCGACCAGCTTAATCAATACACCGAGAAAGCTGATGGCGTGATTTTCCAGACGGCAGTGTAAGTACTCCGCTTACCAGGCCTACAAACCCTTCTCCCCGGAGAAGGGTTTTTTATTTTCAAACCTTCCCTGTGTACCGCTGTTTTTCTGCTGCGCTGCTGCGATAATTACTGCAAGAGTTTTGCAGAGGGACACATTATGGATTACGAATTTCTGCGCGATGTTACCGGAGTAGTAAAAGTGCGCATGTCCATGGGCCACGAAGTGGTCGGGCACTGGTTTAATGAAGAAGTGAAAGAAAACCTGGCCCTGCTGGATGAAGTGGAACAGGCGGCGCGCGCGGTGAAAGGCAGCGAACGTTCCTGGCAACGAGTGGGGCATGAATATACGCTCTGGATGGATGGCGAAGAGGCGATAATCCGCGCCAACCAACTGGAGTTCGCCGGTGACGAAATGGAAGAAGGGATGAGTTACTACGATGAAGAGAGTTTGTCGCTGTGCGGCGTGGAAGACTTTCTTCAGGTGGTGAAAGCATACCGGGAATTTCTTCATCAATCCTGAGCTATTTCAATCATCAAAGCAGCCGGACGTTCGTGTCCGGCTTTTTTTTGCTGAAAAATGATTCTTTGATTTTTATTAATCAGTTTAAAACTGTGATCTGACACCTTTGTGATCTAAATTTGATTAAATATAATCTTTATGATTTTATTTAATCACAACACAACAACAGGCGGGAAGACCATGAACATCAAAAAGGCAATAGAACGCGTACCCGGCGGCATGATGGTCGTGCCATTGGTTATCGGTGCCATTATCAATACCTTTGCCCCGCAGGCGCTGGAGATCGGCGGGTTTACCACCGCGCTGTTTAAAAATGGCGCGGCCCCGTTGATCGGCGCATTCCTGCTGTGTATGGGCGCCGGGATCAGCGTGAAGGCTGCGCCTCAGGCATTGTTGCAGGGTGGTACGATCACCCTGACAAAATTGCTGATCGCCATTGCGATCGGTCTTGGCGTTGAGCATCTATTTGGTACGGAAGGGATCTTTGGCTTAAGCGGCCTGGCGATTATTGCGGCAATGAGCAATTCGAATGGCGGGCTGTATGCGGCGCTGGTTGGCGAATTCGGCAACGAACGTGATGTTGGCGCGATCTCCATTCTGTCTCTTAATGACGGTCCGTTCTTTACGATGATCGCACTGGGCGCGGCGGGAATGGCAAACATTCCGATCATGGCGCTGGTGGCGGTGCTGGTTCCACTGGTGGTGGGGATGATCCTCGGTAACCTCGACCATAATATGCGCGACTTCCTGACCAAAGGCGGCCCGCTGCTGATTCCTTTCTTTGCCTTTGCGCTGGGCGCTGGCATTAACCTGGAGATGCTGTTGCAGGGCGGTCTGGCGGGCATCCTGCTTGGCGTGCTGACCACTTTCGTTGGCGGTTTCTTTAACATCCGCGCAGACCGGCTGGTTGGCGGCAGTGGCATTGCCGGCGCCGCCGCGTCCAGTACGGCGGGTAACGCCGTCGCGACGCCACTGGCAATTGCGCAGGCTGACCCTTCGCTGGCGGAAGTTGCCGCCGCCGCCGCGCCACTGGTTGCCGCGTCGGTGATTACCACTGCGATCCTGACGCCAGTCCTCACCTCATGGGTGGCAAAACGTCAGGCGCGTCAGGTGGCTCAGGAGAATAAAGCATGAAAATGATCGTTATCGCCGATGACTTTACGGGCTCTAACGATACCGGCGTGCAGCTGGCGAAGAAGGGCGCGCGCACGGAAGTGATGCTCACCCCGGCGCAGAAGCCTTCGCGCCGGGCCGATGTGCTGGTTATCAATACCGAAAGTCGGGCAATCTCTGCGGCGCAAGCCGAACAGGCCGTACAGCAGGCATTAGCGCCGTGGTGCGAAGGGAGCAGCGTGCCGCTGGTGTATAAAAAAATCGACTCGACCTTTCGCGGCAACGTGGGGGCCGAGGTCAGCGCGGCGATGCGGGCGACTCATCGGCCACTGGCGGTCATTGCAGCGGCGATCCCCGCCGCCGGGCGCACTACCCGTGATGGGTTGTGCCTGGTCAACGGAACCCCTTTACTGGAGACAGAATTTGCCAGCGATCCCAAAACGCCGATTGTCTCTTCACGCATTGCGGAACTGGTCGCGTTGCAGAGTGACATTCCGGTGCGCGAGGTCTCGCTTGAAGACGTCCGTCGCGGCCAACTGGGCGCGCTGTTGAGCGCCTTCGCTGAAGAAGGTGAATGCATGGTTGTGGTGGACGCGGTGGAAGATCGCGATCTGTCGCTGATTGCGCAGGCTATTAATGAACAAAAACAGCTGCCGCTGCTGGTCGGCGCGGCCGGACTCGCCAATGCCCTGCCGGTCAGAATGTTTATGCAGGAGAAACAAGCGCTGCCAGTACTGGTGGTGGCGGGCTCGATGAGCGAAGCCACGCGACGTCAGGTCGACAAAGCGCTGTGTCAGGAGAGAGCGAAGGTCGTTGATATTGATGCCTCACGACTGGTCTCAGCCCATTTCGAACAGGAGATCGCCGCGATTGTGGAGGAGACCTGTACGCTATTGAGCCGTCGGCATCATACGATTTTACGCACCAGTCGGCGTGCGGAAGATCGGGAGATGATCGACACGTTGTGTAGCGCTGTGGGGATGAGTCGCCAGCAGCTCGGCGAACTGTTGAGTCAGCGGCTTGGGTCCATCACGTTACGCATTATTGAGCAGGCGCGCATCGGCGGCCTGTTCCTCACCGGAGGGGATATCGCCACCGCGGTAGCCAGTGCGCTGGGTGCGGAAGGGTATCGCATTCAAAGCGAAGTCGCCCCCTGCATTCCGTGCGGCACCTTTGTGAACAGCGAGATTGACGATCTGCCGGTTATCACCAAAGCAGGAGGATTCGGCTCAGACAGTACCCTTTGTGATGCGCTTTATTTTATTGAGGAGATGTACAGTGGTAACTAAAACAATCGCGATTACGATGGGCGACCCGGCAGGGATCGGACCGGAAATTATTGTTAAAGCGCTCAGCCAGGATGAACTGACCGGCGCACCGCTGGTGGTGGTGGGATGCCTGCAAACCCTGAAGCGGTTGCAGTCCAAAGGGCTGGCGGAGGGCGTAACGTTCCGTGCGATCACCCGGGTCGCGGATGCCCGCTTCGCGCCGGGCGTGATTCATGTGATCGATGAACCGCTGGCACAGCCGGAGGCGCTGGAGCCGGGTAAAGTGCAGGCGCAGGCGGGCGATCTGGCGTTTCGTTGCGTAAAACGCGCGACGGAGCTGGCGATGAAAGGCGACGTTCATGCCATCGCCACCGCCCCGTTGAACAAAGAAGCGCTGCATCTTGCCGGGCACAACTTCCCGGGCCATACAGAGCTGCTGGCAACGTTGACCGAAAGCCGCGACTTCGCGATGGTGCTCTACACCGACAAACTGAAAGTGATTCATGTTTCTACCCACATCGCTCTGCGTAAGTTCCTCGATACCCTGAATGCTCAGCGCGTGGAAACGGTGATCGGCATCGCTGATACCTTCCTGAAACGCGTGGGATTCGCGAATCCACGAATTGCGGTGGCTGGTGTGAATCCCCATGCCGGTGAAAACGGACTGTTTGGCGATGAAGAGATCCGGATTGTCGGACCCGCGATTGAGCACATGAAGGCGAAGGGGATCGATGTTTACGGCCCGTGCCCGCCGGACACGGTGTTTTTACAGGCGTATGAAGGTCACTATGACATGGTGGTGGCAATGTACCACGATCAGGGACATATCCCGTTAAAGCTGCTCGGTTTTTACGATGGCGTCAACATCACTGCCGGTCTGCCATTTATCCGCACCTCTGCCGATCACGGGACGGCATTTGATATCGCCTGGACGGGAAAAGCAAAATCTGAGAGCATGGCCGTATCGATTAAACTGGCAATGCAACTGGCGTAATTTCCTGTTATGAAAGGACAACACCGTCTGGATAAGATTGTGGCGTATTTGAAAAATCATACGCTGGTGACCGTGGAACAACTGGTGGATGCGGTTGACGCCTCCCCGGCGACGATCCGACGCGATCTGATCAAACTGGATGAACAGGGAGTGATCAGCCGCAGCCACGGCGGTGTTGCGTTACGACGCTTTGAACCTGCGCAACCGACCACTAACGAGAAACAACTGCGATCCCCCGCTGAAAAACGGGCGATCGCGCGTTATGCCGCCTCCATGGTGCATGCCGGTGATGCCGTCGTGCTTGATGCCGGTACCACGATGCTGGAACTGGCAAAGTGTCTGACGCATCTGCCGTTACGCGTGATTACCGTTGATCTGCACATCGCCCTGTTTTTATCGGAGTTTCGCCAGATAGAAGTGACGATTGTCGGTGGTCGGATTGATGACAGCAGCCAGTCGTGCATCGGTGAATATGGCCGCAAGATGCTGCGCAGCGTCTATCCCGATATCGCCTTTATGAGCTGTAACACCTGGAGTCTGGAGAAAGGGGTGACTACACCGACGGAAGACAAAGCGGGGCTGAAACAAGAAATTATCGCTAACGCCCAGCGTAAGGTGTTGCTGGCCGACAGCAGCAAATATGGCGCGCATTCTCTGTTTAATGTCGCCTCTCTCAGCCGCTTTACCGACGTCATCACCGATGTTAATTTACCGCAGGCCGTGCAGGCCGAACTGAAAGCGCAATCCGTCGCCCTGACGCTGGTTCAACCTTAATTACCGGATAGCAGACGTTGGGATAAACCTGGAGATGAGTGATGGGTAATGAAATACCACTGCAATTTTATGACATCGTGGATGAGTATTCGACGGAGTCCGCAGAGCCTGTTAACACGTCGGAGCGTGACGCTCTGGCACGCTATTTCCAGCTCCTGATCACCCGTTTAAGAAATAATGAAGAGATCAGCGAAGAGGCGCAGCAAGAGATGGCCAGTGAAGCCGAAATTGATGCGCAACGCATCGATGATATCGCTGAATTCCTGAATCGATGGGGAAATGAATAAGCCCTGATTTCGCTCAGGAGCTCCGCAGAGCTCCTGAGGGTTAATCTTACACGCTCGGGATATTGCGCCCGTAGTAGATCTCACGCATCTCTTTCCACAGCGCAGCGGTAATCTCTTTGTGCTCGGCTTCCGTCAGATCTTCCGGCCTGGTATGGAACATGTAGTGCTTAAGATCGAACTCTTTAAGCAACATTTTGGTATGGAAGATGTTTTCCTGGTAAACGTTCACATCCACCATGTCGTACAGCGCCTTCATGTCGTTGGACATAAAGTTCTGAATCGAATTAATTTTGTGATCAATAAAATGTTTCATACCGTTGACGTCACGGGTAAAACCACGCACGCGGTAATCGATGGTCACGATGTCCGATTCCAGCTGATGGATCAGGTAATTCAGCGCCTTGAGCGGCGAAATTACGCCGCAGGTAGATACTTCAATATCCGCACGGAAGGTACAAAGACCGCCTTCAGGGTGGCTTTCCGGGTATGTATGCACGCAGATATGGCTTTTATCAAGATGAGCAACCACCGTTTCAGGCAACGGTCCCGGGTGTTCGGTGGTGTCGATAAGCGTCGGGTCGACGGGCTCTTCGCTCACCAGAATGGTGACGCTCGCGCCCTGAGGTTCATAATCCTGGCGGGCAATGTTGAGAATATTGGCACCGATAATCGAGCAGGTTTCTGACAGGATTTCGGTCAGACGGTTGGCGTTATAGAGTTCGTCGATATAGGCGATATAACCATCGCGCTCCTCCGCTGTTTTGGCATAGCAGATATCGTAAATACAAAAACTCAGGCTTTTGGTCAGGTTGTTAAAGCCATGCAGTTTTAGCTTTTTCAATTTTTATCATCTCCTTAGAAGCAGAGTGCGTCTTGCAGGTATTGTGGCAGGGCGAAGGCAGCCGTATGCACGCTGGGATTGTAATAGCGGCATTTCAGACCGGAGCTGTGAAAGCGCGCCTGGATGATTTCGGTGGAAAGATGGCGCAGCGCACCGTTGTCTGTCGCCCAGGCGAAGGTCATGATGCCGCCGTAATAGGTCGGGATCGCCGCCTGGTAAAAGCTCACGTCGCGGAAGTAGTGGCTCAGTTTGCGATGGCTGTCGATGGCTTCATCCTGCTGCAGAAAACTCACGCCATTCTGAGCGACAAAAATGCCGCCAGGGTTCAGGCAGCGCTTGCAGCCTTCGTAAAAATCAGACGTAAACAGGCTCTCACCAGGACCGATAGGATCGGTACAGTCCGAGATAATCACATCAAATGTCTGGCGAGTCTGGTTGACGAAATTGACGCCGTCATCAATCACCAGCCTGAAACGCGGATCGTCATAGCTACCAGCGTTATGGTTCGGCAGATACTGGCGGCAGAACGAGACCACGCCGGCGTCGATCTCCACCATCGTGATGGTTTCAACGGTTTTGTGGCGGGAGACTTCACGCAGCATTGCGCCGTCGCCACCGCCGATGATCAGCACGTGTTTCGCCTGACCGTGGGCCAGCAGCGGAACGTGGGTCATCATTTCGTGATAGATAAATTCGTCGCGTTCGGTGGTCTGCACCACACCATCCAGCGCCATCACACGGCCAAACGCCGCGTTTTCGAAGATGATCAGATCCTGGTGGTCGGTCTTCTCGTGATACAAGACGTTATCAACGGCAAAGTATTGACCAAACTGGTCGTGCAGGGTTTCGTGCCACACGTTTTTCTCGGTCATCGACAGATACCTCCTTTGTTAACACCCCTTCAAAATGGGCGCAACATGATAGCCAACAATAACCGTGGATGCACGGTCATTATTTCATCAGAGGATTATTTCACGTAGGCAAGAAGGCTTAATGAATCGCGCGCCAGCGCTTTACATTTTTTGGCGGTAGGAATGCTGATGCCGCTCAGATCGCGATAGCTGTCTTCACCGAGGGCTTTCATATTGTAGGTGTCGTAGTTGCTCAAATCCCACTGGTTCTGCTGGGCGAAAAACACCAGCGCCCGGCGGATCTGACCATTCGGTAAGTTCTGGTAACCACAATCATTTTTCAGGAACACAAAGACGGCGGTCAGGTCAGCCATATCTTCTGCTTCGGATTCGCTTAACGCGTAACTGTTGCAGGAGAGGGCAAGCAGGCTGCCAAGCACCAGTGTTCTGAAAAACATCTTCATGGGTTCTACCTTAATTCGTGGAAGTTCAACGTTAGCATACTTCCCAGGGACTCGCCGCTGTTTCTTGCTATCTTTCTGCTTGACCTTGCCGCAAGGGAAAGGGGTAAGCTTAATTATTCACCATAAAAATAAAAGGAAGTAAAAAAATGCATCGCCGTGACTTTATAAAACTCACCGCCGCCGTGGGCGTCGCCAGTGCATTACCGGCATGGAGCCGATTTGCGTTTGCCGCCGATCGCCCCGCGCTGCCGATCCCCGACCTGCTGACCGCCGACGCCACCAGCCGCATTGCCCTCAACGTTCAGGCTGGTAAAACACAGTTTGGCCCGCATTTAGCCACCACCTGGGGCTATAACGGCAACCTGCTCGGCCCTGCGCTGCAACTGCGTCAGGGAAAAGCGGTGACGGTGGATATTCATAATCA
Source organism: Trabulsiella odontotermitis (assembly GCF_030053895.1). Taxonomy (NCBI): domain Bacteria; kingdom Pseudomonadati; phylum Pseudomonadota; class Gammaproteobacteria; order Enterobacterales; family Enterobacteriaceae; genus Trabulsiella; species Trabulsiella odontotermitis. The sequence goes on along the minus strand of NZ_CP125781.1, from coordinate 3,703,521 downwards.
GCTCAGCGAAGAGACTACACTGCACTGGCACGGGCTGGAAGTGCCTGGCGAAGTAGATGGCGGCCCGCAGGGAATCATCAAACCCGGCGAAACGCGCACGGTCACCTTTACGCCGACGCAGCGTGCGGCGACCTGCTGGTTCCATCCACATCAACATGGCAAAACCGGGCGTCAGGTGGCGATGGGGCTCGCCGGGCTGGTGCTGATAGAAGACAACGAACTGCGCAAGCTGCTGTTGCCGAAACAGTGGGGCATTGATGACGTGCCGGTGATCGTGCAGGACAAGAAATTTAACGCCAACGGGCAAATTGATTATCAGCTCGACATCATGAGCGCGGCCGTCGGCTGGGTCGGCAATACGCTGCTGACTAACGGTGCCATCTATCCGCAGCATTCCGCGCCGAAAGGCTGGCTGCGTCTGCGTCTGCTCAACGGCTGCAACGCGCGGATGCTGAATTTCGCCACCAGTGATAACCGACCGCTGTACGTCATTGCCAGCGACGGGGGGTTACTGCCGGAACCGGTGAAAGTGACAGAACTGCCGGTGTTGCCAGGAGAACGTTTTGAAGTGCTGGTGGATATCAGCGACGCCAGAGCGTTTGATCTGGTCACGCTGCCGGTCAATCAAATGGGCATGGCGATTGCGCCGTTTGATGACGCGCACCCGGTGATGCGCATCCAGCCGCTGGTGATCCCGGCGTCCGGCACTTTGCCGGATACGTTAACCCGCATGCCCGCGCTGCCATCGCTGGACGGGATGACGCAGCGTACCCTGCAACTGTCTATGGATCCGATGCTCGACATGATGGGCCATATGGGGTCGATGGATCACAGCGGCAAAGGTTTTGATTTCCATAATGCCAATAAGGTTAACGGTGTGGCCTTTGAAATGGATAAACCGATGTTTGCCGCGGCGAAAGGGCAGTATGAGCGCTGGGTGATCTCCGGCAAAGGCGACATGATGCTGCACCCGTTCCACATCCACGGGACGCAGTTCCGCATTCTGTCTGAGAACGGTAAAGCGCCTGCGGCGCATCGTTCCGGCTGGAAAGATATGGTGCAAGTCGAAGGAAATGTCAGCGAAGTGCTGGTGAAATTTAACCATGACGCGCCGAAGGAATTCGCCTATATGGCGCACTGTCATCTGTTAGAACACGAAGACACCGGAATGATGTTGGGGTTTACGGTATAAAAAAGCCCGGTAAGCAGCGGCGCTTACCGGGCATCACATTATTTCACGTCGTCCGGCAACGCATACGCGACAATATAGTCGCCCATCTTCGTCCCAAACGAACCATGACCGCCTGCTGAGATGACAACGTACTGCTTGCCATTCACTTCATAGGTCATCGGTGTAGCCTGACCGCCCGCAGGCAGACGCGCCTGCCACAGTTTTTCCCCGTTAGTCATGTTGTACGCACGGAGATAGTTATCAGCGGTGGCCGCAATAAACAACACGTTACCGGCGGTGGAAATCGGACCGCCCAGCATCGGCATCCCCATATTGAACGGGACCGGAACCGGCATCGGGAACGGCATGCTGTCCTGCGGGGTACCAATGCGTTTTTTCCATGCAACCTGGTTGGTTTTCAGATCCAGTGCGGAAATGTAACCCCAGGCCGGTTGTTTACACGGCAGACCAAACGGCGACAGGAACGGGTTCAGCGTTACGCCATACGGGACGCCGTACTGCGGCTGAATGCCGGATTCTGAACCGGTACCCTGCGCATCTTTCGGCTGCTCCATCGGATTACCCGGACCGCGTGGGATCAGCTTCGACACAAACGGCAGCGCCATCGGGTTAGCGATCGCCACCTGGCGGTTCGGATCGACGGAAATCCCGCCCCACTCAAACATACCGAGGTTGCCAGGGAAGACCAGCGTACCCTGTTCAGACGGCGGCGTGAAAATGCCTTCATAGCGCATCTGGTGGAAAATCACGCGACACACCAGTTGATCGAACATCGTGGCGCCCCACATGTCCTTATCGGTCAGATCCTTCTTCGGACGGAAGCTCAGCTCGGAGAACGGCTGCGTTTTGGTCACGTAGTCGCCTTTTGCCGCGCCCTGTGGAACCGGTTTTTCTGGTGCCGGCACCACCAGCTCGCCGTTACGACGGTCGAGAACAAAGATATTCCCGGTTTTCGCTGGCGCATAAATCACCGGTACGGTTTTGCCGCCAACGGTGATATCCGCCAGCGTCGGCTGGGAAGGCATATCCATATCCCACAGATCGTGGTGAACGGTCTGGTAGCTCCAGGCGAGCTTACCGGTGGTGGCATTCAGCGCCACAATGGAACTGGCAAAACGCTCCTGTTCCGGCGTGCGGTTACCGCCCCAGATATCTGGCGTGGTCACGCCCATCGGCAGGTAAACGAGATCCAGCTTCGCATCGTAGGCGGCAGGTGCCCAGGAGTTCGGCGAGTTTAGCGAGAAGTGGTGCTCATCGGTCGGAATGGCGTTGGGATCTTTCGCGCCCGGGTCGAAGGCCCACAGCAGGTCACCGGTGTTAATGTCGAAGCCGCGGATCACGCCCGACGGTTCACGCGTGGAGAAGTTATCCGTTACCGCACCGGCGATCACGATGGTTTTATCGGTCACGATCGGCGGGGATGTGGGTTCATACATGCCTGGCGTGGTGATCGGCATGTTGGTCTGCAGGTTGAGGATCCCTTTATTGGCAAAGGATTCGCACAGCTTGCCGGTTTCGGCGTTAATGGCAAACAGGCGGCCATCATTCACCGGCAGAATGATCCGGCGCGGGCAGTTAGCCACCACATCCGCCGGGGCGTTCTCTGGCGTGGCTTCGTGATAAGAAACACCGCGACAGGTCACATGCTGGAAGGTCGGGTTGGCATTTAGCTGAGGATCAAAGTGCCATTTCTCTTTCCCGGTTGCGGCATCCAGCGCAAACAGACGCTGGTGGGCGGTACAGAGAAACAGCGTGTCGCCGACTTTAATCGGCGTGACTTCATTGGTGATTTCACCGGGATCGTTCGGCTGTTTCAGATCACCGGTGCGAAAGACCCAGGCCTCTTTCAGTTGCTTAACGTTGTCGGCGTTAATCTGTTTCAGCGGCGAATAGCGCTGCCCTTCCTGATTACGCCCGTAAGCCGGCCAGTCCTGATCGGCAACCTGTGAAATCGGCGCAGCAGGGGTGACGTCAGTGCTCAGCGTGCCGTTGATTTCCTGCGGATCGTGAAAGCCCGCCCAGGTCAGGATCCCGCCACTTATCAGCAGCGCGATGACCAGCGCCGTCACGGCACCCGTGGAAGGGACAATCAGCCGACGCCAGACAAATGGCAGGATCAGCCAGATGCCGAAGAAGACCAGAACATCGCTGCGTGGCGTCAGTGCCCAGAAATCGAAGCCGACCTCCCATACGCCCCAGATCAGGGTCGCGAGTAACAATGCCGCATACAGCCACAGCGCCGAACGCTGACGACGCCACAGCATCACCGTCACGGCCAGCATGACCAGACCAGCAACCGGGTAGTACCACGAACCCCCGATCGCGGCTAACCATATCCCTCCGATAAGTAGATAGAGACCACAAAAGGCCGCGAAGAGCGCCGTTAGCCTCACAAGGAGTCGCGATTGTTGATATTTTGTTTCTGCCATAGAAAGACACCTGCAAAGTCGTTAATTTTTTAGTAGCAACTAATTATAGGAGTTAACAAGTGTGATCGGAATCACAAATCGAGCTTTGTGATCGCATACACCGTATAAATCGATTTGCTGGTATACTGCGTGCCTTGCTGATCAATGCTGGTGCTTAACGTAGCGGTGTTGAGTGATTTACTACCAAAATCAGATGGTTAGTTTTATGAAACATACTGTTGAAGTGATGATCCCGGAAGCGGAGATCAAAGCGCGTATCGCCGAACTGGGTCGTCAGATTACTGAGCGCTACAAAAATAGCGGCAGCGACATGGTGCTGGTGGGGTTGTTACGCGGTTCATTTATGTTCATGGCTGACCTGTGCCGCGAAGTGCAGGTATCACATGAAGTCGATTTTATGACAGCGTCGAGCTACGGCAGCGGCATGTCGTCAACCCGCGACGTGAAAATCCTGAAAGATCTGGATGAAGATATCCGTGGCAAAGATGTGCTGATCGTCGAAGATATCATCGACTCCGGCAATACATTGTCGAAAGTACGCGAGATCCTGCGCCTGCGTGAACCGAAATCACTGGCGATCTGCACATTGCTCGACAAACCTTCGCGTCGTGAAGTGGACGTGCCGGTAGAATTTATCGGCTTCTCGATCCCGGATGAGTTCGTGGTCGGTTACGGTATCGACTACGCGCAGCATTATCGCCATCTGCCCTACGTCGGCAAAGTGGTGTTGCTGGACGAATAAAAAAAGGCCCCTCGGGGCCTTTTGTCATTTGTGGTTGTGGTGTTTCTGCTGGAGGTTGGAAATCCCGTGGCGGTAACGCTGCTCAAGGGTTTCACGGTTGGTGGCCGTGACGTCCAGATCGCGCAGCAGGCCATCGTGAATGCCGTAGGCCCAGCCGTGAATCGTGACCTTCTGGCCGCGTTTCCAGGCGGACTGCATGATGGTGGAGTGACCCAGGTTATAAACCTGCTCCATCACATTCAGCTCACACAGGGTATCCAGACGGCGCTCAGGCGGCATTTCGCCCAGCAGCGAGCTGTGTTTAAACCAGATGTCGCGGATGTGCAGCAGCCAGTTATTGATAAGCCCCAGTTCCGGGTTTTCAACTGCTGCCTGTACACCGCCGCAGCCGTAGTGACCACAAATGATGATATGCTCGACTTCCAGCACATCCACCGCGTACTGGACGACGGAGAGACAGTTAAGGTCAGTATGGATAACAAGGTTGGCAACGTTACGATGAACAAAGAGTTCACCCGGCTCAAGCCCTGTCAGGCGTTCAGCGGGAACGCGGCTATCGGAACATCCAATCCATAGAAAGCGCGGTTTCTGCGCTTGCGCCAGTTTCTCAAAAAAACCGGGGTCCTCTTCCACCAGCATTTTTGACCATAGTGCATTATTGCTGATGAGTGTATCTATATCTTTCATGGAGGTTAACGACCTGTAACCGAGTTAGTGCGTTGCGCTAATATAGGTCAACTCCTGACTTTTTAAAACCATGCATCGAGTGTCACAACTTGATAAGAGATATTTAATGACCATTGCACTGGAACTTAAGCAGCTTAAAAAGACCTATCCGGGCGGCGTCCAGGCGCTGCGGGGAATCGATCTGACCGTCGAAGCCGGCGACTTCTATGCGCTCCTGGGGCCGAATGGCGCGGGGAAATCCACCACCATCGGCATCATCAGCTCGCTGGTGAACAAGAGCGCCGGTGAAGTGAGCGTCTTTGGCTATGATCTCGACAAAGACGTCGTCAATGCGAAACGCCAGCTGGGGCTGGTGCCGCAAGAATTTAACTTCAACCCGTTCGAAACCGTTCAGCAGATTGTGGTCAACCAGGCGGGTTATTATGGCGTTGAGCGCAAAGAAGCGGTTATCCGCAGCGAAAAATACCTGAAACAGCTCGATCTGTGGGAAAAACGCAACGAACGTGCGCGGATGTTATCCGGTGGGATGAAGCGCCGCCTGATGATCGCTCGCGCGCTGATGCACGAGCCAAAACTGCTGATCCTCGACGAGCCCACCGCCGGGGTCGATATCGAGCTGCGCCGCTCAATGTGGGGCTTTCTGAAGGATCTCAATGATAAGGGCACGACGATCATTTTAACGACGCACTATCTGGAAGAGGCCGAAATGCTGTGCCGCAACATCGGCATCATTCAGCATGGCGCGCTGGTGGAAAACACCTCCATGAAAGCGCTGTTGTCAAAACTGAAATCAGAAACGTTTATTCTCGATCTGGCGCCGAAAAGCCCGCTTCCGGTGCTGGAAGGGTATCAGTACCGACTGGTGGATACCTCCACGCTGGAGGTGGAAGTGTTGCGTGAGCAGGGCGTTAACAGCGTGTTCAGCCAACTGAGCGCGCAGGGGATTCAGGTATTAAGTATGCGTAACAAAGCGAACCGTCTGGAAGAGCTGTTTGTCTCGCTGGTGAATGAAAAACAGGGAGAACAAGTATGATGCAGCTTTATTGGGTCGCGCTGAAAAGCATCTGGACGAAAGAAATTCAGCGCTTTATGCGCATCTGGATACAGACGCTGGTGCCGCCGGTGATTACTATGACGTTGTATTTCATCATCTTTGGTAATCTGATCGGTTCCCGGATTGGTGAGATGCATGGCTTCACCTACATGCAGTTTATCGTGCCGGGGTTGATCATGATGGCGGTGATCACCAACGCCTACGCCAACGTGGCCTCGTCGTTCTTCAGCGCCAAGTTCCAGCGCAACATTGAAGAACTGCTGGTGGCGCCGGTACCGACTCACGTTATTATCGCCGGTTATGTCGGCGGCGGCGTGGCGCGTGGTCTGTGCGTGGGGATCCTGGTTACGGCGGTGTCGCTGTTCTTCGTCCCGTTCCAGGTGCATTCGTGGGTGTTTGTCGCGCTGACGCTGCTGTTAACGGCGATCCTCTTTTCGCTGGCGGGGCTACTGAACGCGGTGTTTGCGAAAACCTTTGACGACATCAGCCTGATCCCGACCTTTGTGCTGACGCCGCTGACCTACCTTGGCGGGGTGTTCTACTCGCTGACGCTACTGCCGCCGTTCTGGCAGGCGCTGTCGCACCTGAACCCAATCGTCTATATGATCAGCGGGTTCCGTTTTGGTTTCCTCGGCATTACCGACGTGCCGCTGTTTACCACGGTGGGTGTACTGGTGATTTTTATCGTGGCATTCTACCTGCTGTGCTGGTATCTGATTCAGCGTGGCCGTGGGTTGCGCAGTTGATCCCACGCCCGGCGGTGCTGATGCCCGCCGGGCGTGTTTCTGAAGGGGAAGAAAATGCTAGGTTGGGTCATTGCCTGCCATGACGACCAGGCAGAAGACATGCGCGAGCGGCTGGAAAAAAAATTTGGTCCGCTGGTGCAGTGTCAGGCCGTCAACTACTGGCGAGGACTGAGCGCCAATATGCTCAGCCGGATGATGTGCGATGCGTTGCACAGTGCCGATTCCGGCGACGGTGTTATTTTTCTCACTGATATCCCCGGTGCTGCGCCTTATCGCGTCGCCGCGTTAATGAGCCACAAACACAACCACTGTGAAGTTATCTCCGGCGTCAGCTATTCATTACTGGAGCGAATGTATCCTCTGCGCGGAACGCTGAGCAGCGAAGCCTTCCGGGAAGCCATTGTGAGCAGTGGCGGTGCAGAAGTCAGCAGCCTCTGGCATCAGCAGCAAAAAAATCCGCCTTTCGTTTTACTCCATGACCTGTATGACAATTAACCATTGGTATTGATTGGTCTTTTGTTACAATAACAACAGTTTCCTTGCTCCGGTTTTCACGCATGTTCACTCGCGTTTTTCTCGTATTCCTGCTGTTCATTACCAGCAGCGCCTCCGCCAGCCTCATCAATCAACAGCGGCTGCCTGCCCGATATATGCAAACGACGGAAGATGCCACCATCTGGGCGCAGATCGGCAATAACGTGGTGACGGTCGGTAACGTGCGGGCCGGGCAAATTCTCGCAGTGGTGCCGGGCGCCGCTGACTATTACGAATTCAGCTTTGGTTTTGGCACCGGGTTTATCGATAAAGAACATCTGGAGCCGGTACAAGGGCATCAGCGTGTTGAAGATACCCTCGGTGATCTGAACAAGCCGCTCAGTAATCAGAACCTGCTCACCTGGCGGGACACGCCGGTCTATAACGCGCCGGATACCGGTAGCGCGCCGTTTGGCGTGCTGGCGGACAACCTGCGATATCCGGTCATCAGCAAACTGAAAGACCGGCTGAACCAGACCTGGTATCAGATCCGCATTGGTAACCGGCTGGCGTGGATCAGCAGCCTGGATGCGCAGGAAGATAACGGCATTCCGGTGCTCACCTACCACCACATTCTGCGTGATGAAGAAAACACGCGCTTTCGTCACACCTCGACCACCACTTCGGTGCGTGCGTTCAGTAACCAAATGACCTGGCTGCGTGATCAGGGTTATACCACGCTGACGATGTATCAGTTGGAAGGTTATGTCCGTAACAAAATGAACCTGCCGGCGCGTTCGGTGGTGATCACCTTCGATGACGGCCTGAAATCGGTCAGCCGTTATGCTTACCCGGTGCTCAAGCCGTACGGTTTTAAAGCCACGGCGTTTATTATCTCGTCGCGCATAAAGCGCCATCCGCAGAAATGGGATCCGAAATCGCTGCAGTTTATGAGCGTTTCCGAATTACGTGGCATTGAGGACGTCTTTGATGTGCAGTCGCATACTCATTTCCTGCACCGCGTTGATGGAAACCGTCACCCGATTTTGCTGAGTCGCAGTTATCACAACATTCTGTTTGATTTTGCCCGCTCCCGCCGTTCACTGGCGCAGTTTAACCCGCATGTGCTGTATCTTTCTTACCCCTTTGGCGGCTACAACAACAACGCGATTAAGGCGGCAAACGACGCCGGTTTTCATATGGCGGTGACGACGGTGAAAGGGAAGGTGAAGCCGGGGGATAATCCGTTCTTACTGAAGCGTTTGTATATTTTAAGAACGGATTCGCTGGAAACCATGTCGCGGCTGATCAGCAATCAGCCGCAAGGGTAGTGGAGAGCGGTCAGGCGACCTGCACCGGAATCGCTTTTGCGGTGCGCTTCATTTCGTTGCCAGCGTCGAAGTAGGCCACTTTCGGCTGCCAGCGACGGGCTTCTTCGTCGGACATCATGACGAAGCTGGCGATAATCACAATATCGCCCACATCTGCGCAGTGCGCTGCCGCACCGTTAACAGAAATGATTTTAGAACCGCGCTCGGCCGCAATGGCATAAGTGGAGAAGCGTTTGCCGTTGTTCACGTTCCAGATATCAATCGCTTCGTTTTCAAGAATACCTGCCGCATCGAGAAAATCCTGGTCAATGGCGCAGGAACCTTCATAGTGCAGGTCGGCCTGAGTCACTGTCACACGGTGAAGCTTACCTTGCAGCATTTTGCGAATCATTACGTCTACCTTTAATCATCATGCATTACCCTCTCCCGTAAGAGAGGGCAGGGTAAAAGGGAGTTATTCCCGGAACCTGTATGCGCGCAGTATTGCCCGATTTTTAATCGGTGTCTACTACGCCAGCTCAACCTGTTTATTATCAATAAGACGCGCCTGTCCAAGCCAGGCGGCAACCAGAATCACCGCCCGTTTACTGCTTTCAGTCAGTTCCAGCAGGGTATCGGCATCGCGGATTTGCACTTCGTCGCTGCGGAACCCTTTTTCGTTCAGCTCCTGCTCGCCAAGGGCGATCATCTCGTCGAGATCACGCTCCCCGGCCTGCAGTTTTTCCGCAATGCTGTTCATGACTTTGCTCAGTCCCGGCGCGATTTTACGCTCGGCCGCGGTGAGATAACCGTTGCGGGAACTCAGCGCCAGACCATCTTTAGCACGGACGATCGGCACGCCGACAATCTCGATGTCGTAGCCCATATCGGCCACCATTTTGCGGATCAGCGCCAGTTGCTGGAAGTCTTTCTCGCCAAAGCAGGCGACGTCCGGCTGTACCAGGTTAAAGAGCTTGCTGACAATCGTGGAGACGCCACGAAAATGGCCCGGACGGCTGGCGCCTTCCAGCATGGTCGAAAGGCCGGGCACATCGACGTAGGTTTGTGTGTCGGTACCGTGCGGGTAGATATCGGCAGGTGCCGGGGCGAAAATCACATCGACTTTGCGTTTGTTCAGCTTTTCGCTGTCTTCCTGCAACGTGCGCGGGTAGCGCACCAGGTCGTCCGGTCGGTCAAACTGCATCGGGTTAACAAAAATACTGACGACAACCACGTCCGCGCGCGCTTTCGCTTCATCCACCAGTTTCATATGACCATCGTGCAGGTTGCCCATCGTCGGAACCAGCGCAATACGTTTGCCTTCCAGGCGCAGTCTGCGGATATGCTGACGCAGCAGCGGGAGGGTTTCGATTATCACCACAACAAAACTCCTTAATGGAAACTGTGTTCTTCGCCCGGATACACCCCGGACTCAACGTCAGCAATATACTGCCGTACCGCGGCGCGCATGTCGCCCGCTTCAGAAAGGAAATTTTTGGCAAATTTCGGAATATGGCCGCCGGTAATGCCAAATGCGTCGTGCATTACCAGAATTTGCCCGTCGGTGACATTGCCTGCACCGATGCCGATCACGGGAATCTGTAACGCCTCAGTGATGCGTTTCGCCAGCTCTACCGGTACGCACTCCAGCACCAGCAACTGCGCGCCAGCCGCTTCCAGCGCCAGCGCGTCATCAAACAGCACCTGTGCCGCATCGCCGCGCCCCTGCACTTTATAACCGCCGAAGATGTTGACCGACTGCGGCGTCAGGCCGAGGTGCCCGCATACCGGCACGGCGCGCTCGGTGAGCATTTTTACCGTCTCCACCAGCCAGGCGCCGCCTTCAATTTTGACCATATTCGCCCCGGCGCGCATTACCGTCGCGGCATTTTCAAACGCCTGTTCCGGCGTGGCGTAGGCCATAAACGGCAGATCGGTGAGCAGCAGGCAGCGAGGCGCGCCACGACGTACCGCGCGGGTGTGATACGCCACATCTTCGACCGTGACTGGCAACGTGGAGTCATGCCCCTGGACCGTCATTCCCAGCGAGTCGCCGACCAGCATGACGTTAATCCCCTCGTCGGCAAACAGTTTCGCAAAACTGTAGTCATACGCGGTGATGGTCGCGAAGCGTTTCTTGTCCTGTTTGCATTTCTGCAACAGGGAAATGGTGGTTGGTTTCATTGCGTTTCCTGATAGCAAAAGCCGATTCTTGCGGCATTGTAACAGCAACCATCAGGGGGACAAGTTTACCAGTGGGCAGGTTGTGCGCTATTGAGTGATTTCAGCGCAACGGCAAGTGGTGTGCCATCAGGAAAAGTGAGATCGGGAGCAATTTCAAACAACGGCCACAACATAAAACCGCGGTTTTTCATGTCGTAATGGGGAACGGTGAGCCGTTCGGTCTGAATAACACGATCGCCGAACAGCATGATATCGAGATCGAGCGTCCGTGGTCCCCAGCGTTCTTCTTTACGCACGCGGCCTTGTTGCAGTTCAATGCGTTGGGTATGGTCGAGCAGCGTTTCCGGTGACAGCGAGGTTTCCAGCGCGATGGCGGCGTTCAGGTAATCGGGTTGATCCTGCGGTCCGAGTGGCGGGGTGCGATAGAAAGAGGAGAGGGCGACGATGCGGCTGTCGGGGATCTCTCCCAGTGCTGCGATCGCCGCGTTAACCTGATCCAGCGGCGACGCCAGATTACTGCCAATGGCGATCCAGACTGTGGTCACGCGCTGCTACCCGGGCGTGGTGCTCGCTTGCGCGGGCGACGATGACGACGGCGAGCGGGTTCATCGCCTAAATCGGTCAGCATATCTTTCTGCTCAGGCGGTGCGGCCACCTGGAACTCGCCCCACCATTGCGTCAGGCGTTGCAGTTCGGCGCTGCTCTCCGCTTCTGCACGCAACGACAGCAGATCATAAGCCGCGCGGAATTTCGGATGCTCCATCAGCTTCCAGGCGCGTTTGCCCTGACGACGCGACATACGCAACTGCAACTGCCAGATATCACGCACCAGCGTGGTAATGCGTTTCGGAATGGCGATGGAACGGCAGGCTTCGTCCAGCACGTCGTTGGTGGCCAGCGCGAAGGCGTCGTAATAGGCCAGACCGCTTTCCTGCGCAATTTTCTGCGCCATTTCCAGCAGCGGATACCAGAACATTGCCGCGAACAAAAAAGCCGGGTTCACGCGCATCTCATTATGAATGCGGGTATCGGTATTTTTCAGAACCTGGGCGATGATACGTTCCATTGGGCTATCACCGTTTTCAGTAAAGTAACGGGTAATAGTCGGAAACAGCGGCTGGAACAGGCTGTATTCACACAATAAACGCCAGGTTTCGAATCCATAACCTGCTTGCAGGAGCTTCAGACACTCTTCAAACAGGCGCGCGGGCGGCACATCGTTAATCAGCGTGGCAAGACGCGGGATCGGCTCGGCGGTTTCCGGGCTGATATTCATCCCAAGTTTCGCGGCAAAACGCACGGCGCGCAGCATACGCACCGGATCTTCGCGATAGCGGGTTTCCGGGTTACCAATCAGGCGGATCACGCCATCGTTCAAATCCTGCATGCCGCCGACGTAATCACGTACTGTGAAATCTGCCACACTGTAATACAGGCTGTTGATGGTGAAGTCGCGACGCTGGGCATCTTCTTCGATGGAGCCGAAAATGTTATCGCGCAACAGCATGCCATTCTGGCCGCGCTGCGAGGTGGTGCGGTCGATCGGGCTGCCGTCGTGGTGACCACGGAAGGTAGCGACTTCGATGATTTCAGGGCCAAACATCACGTGCGCCAGGCGAAAACGGCGGCCCACGAGGCGGCAATTGCGGAACAGTTTGCGCACCTGGTCGGGCGTCGCACTGGTCGTGACGTCGAAATCTTTGGGTTTTTTGCCCAACAGCAAATCACGCACGCCGCCGCCGACCAGATAGGCTTCATAGCCCGCTTTGTTCAGTCGATAGAGAACTTTGAGGGCATTTTCACTGATATCTTTGCGGGAAATAGCATGCTGCTCACGCGGGATAACCGTCATTTTAGGTCTGGCGACGACGATTTCTGCCTCGCTCTCCTCACGGCTTAGCACCTTACGGCAAAAATTAGCGACTCGGGTAAAAATATTGCACCTCGGTTGTGTAGTATCGAAAAACGAAAAGTCAGGTTTCGGACAAAAAATAGCGGCTAATCATAGCTCAGCCAAACGCGTTTGAGAATGCTGGATTTCCGGTACTGTCGAAAGCTTCCAGTTAGCCACTGCATTTTTCAGCAGTTCCTCAACGCTCAAATCCTGCCATTCTTTTACTATATCCTGATTAAGAAACTGTAAAGCGTTGATTAACACAGGACGCGGATCGCCCTCCGGCAGCGCGGGCGCATGGTTCTGCTTGGACAGCTTATTGCCGTCGCTATTCAGCGCCAGCGGCAGATGAATGTAGTCCGGCGCTTGCCAGCCAAAATGGCGGTAGAGGGAGATCTGCCGCACGGTGGGCTCAATCAGATCGGCCCCGCGCACGATTTCCGTAACGCCCTGAAAATGGTCGTCAACCACCACCGCCAGGTTATAGGCGAAAAGCCCGTCACGGCGATGAATAATAAAATCCTCCCGCGCCAGCGCCTCGTCGGCGACGATCTCTCCCCGAAGTTTATCGTAAAACTGGAGTACCGGTTGTTGCTGGCGCAGACGCAGGGCAGCGTTTTGCGGGCCGAGATGTAAATCGCGGCAGTGACCGTTGTAGATCCCGCCCATGCTGTGGATTTGGGCACGGGTGCAGGTGCAGTAATAGCTGAGCCCTTGCTGTGCAAGCCAGTCCAGCGCGGCGTGGTAGGTGCCGTGGCGTTGCGACTGCCATAACACCTCGCCATCCCAGTGCAGACCGTAATGTTCCAGCTGGCGCAGAATGGTCTCTGCGGCACCGGGAACTTCACGAGGGGGATCGATATCTTCGATACGTACCAGCCAGGTACCGTGATTAGCGCGGGCCTGAAGGTAACTGCCAAGCGCGGCAATTAACGAGCCGAAGTGTAATTCACCGGAGGGAGATGGCGCGAAGCGCCCAATATAGTGAGATTCAGACATATCAGTCATTACAAGGCGGGAGAAACTCCCGCCTTTGGATGGTATACAGTGCTGGAATTAACCGGCCATCTGTTTTTCGCGAATTTCAGCCAGCGTTTTGCAATCGATGCACAGATCGGCCGTCGGGCGCGCTTCCAGACGACGAATCCCGATTTCAACACCGCAGGATTCGCAGTAGCCAAAATCTTCGTCTTCGACTTTCTTCAGCGTTTTTTCGATCTTTTTGATCAGCTTGCGTTCGCGGTCACGGTTACGCAGTTCGAGGCTGAACTCTTCTTCCTGCGCGGCGCGATCAACCGGATCCGGGAAGTTAGCAGCTTCATCCTGCATGTGTGTAACAGTACGATCGACTTCATCCCTGAGTTGATTACGCCATGCTTCAAGGATGCGCTTGAAGTGCGCCAGCTGGGCTTCGTTCATATACTCTTCGCCCGGTTTCTCTTGATACGGCTCCACCCCAGCGATGGCGAGAATACTCAGGGACGATGTTTTACGGTTTTGCCCTTCTTGCATGTTGCTTCTCCTTAACACGCACTATCGATCCCCATGTTGGGGGAAAAATCAGGCCGCTATAAATAGCAGATGCTTTTCCGGATAGCAATTATCTAAACGTTACACTTGACAACCCTGTGAGGAAAAGCGTATTTGCGCACGCGACCAGCACACTTATTGTTCAGCGGTTTACCACGCTATAACACCACGGGTATCGGCTCACTCAGAGTCATAATATCGGCAGAAAGTTCCGCTTTATAAGCCAGAATTTCCACCCCTGTGCTTTGTGCCTCATTCAATAGTTGCGCGTATTTAGCATCGATGTGGCGCGCGGGTGAAAAACAGGTGATGGCTGAGTGAAGTACCGCAAAAAAAATGACGGCACGATCGCCTTCTGACACCACGCTCATCAGCTCCCGGAGATGCTTTTGACCCCTTTCCGTCACGGCATCCGGGAAAAAACCGTTCTCATTTTCCGCCAACGTAACCGATTTCACTTCAATATAGCAGTTTCGTCTATTCTCTGCTTGTAACATAAAATCAATACGACTGCGCTCTGCGCCGTATTTCACTTCACTTTTCAATACAGTATATCCGCGAAGTGCAGGAATAATTTCGGATTGAATCGCTTCTTTGACCAACGCGTTCGCCCGTAATGTATTGACGCAAATAAAAGCGCCGTGCTGAGTTTGTGTTAATTCCCAGGTCTGAGCGTATTTACGTTTAATATTATCCGAGGTGGAATACCACACGGTATCCCCCGGCGTTGCACATCCTGTCATTGCCCCGGTATTTGGGCAATGGAGCGTTATTACTGTTCCCTCAGTGGTGACCACATCCGCCAGAAAGCGTTTATAGCGTTTTATCAACGTGGCAGATTGTAATTTAGGAATGAACTGCATCTTTGTTTCCTGATTATTCTGTTAACGCCCAACGCTCCAGCGCAGTATAACGCGTTCGCCCCTGCGAAAATGTTGACTCGTACAGCACAAATTCGCTCACTGGCACCGGCCAGTGGAACCCTGGTGGCGGGATTTTCACCGCATGGCTGGCGTCACGCAATAACGTAATGTGCGGATGAAAGGGTTGTGGGCTCTGGTAACAGCCGCTTCGCGCCGCCTGCGAGCGCAGCAGGCTGGCTAACTGCAACAGTCCTCTCGGCGGCTGGCGTGTGCCGAGCCAGACCACCCGTGAACGCAGCCACTGCCCGGCGTCGTCCAGATGCAGGGTGAACCCTGGCTGGCGAATGCGTCCGGCCATCGCCGTCAGTGCACGCTGTTTTTCTGCGCTGACATCGCCGAGAAACGCCAGCGTCAGGTGCAGGTTTGCCGCCGCGACCGGCCGCCCGGCTTCCGGCGGGAATTGTGCCGCGCGCCAGTGGATTATCTGCTGCTGAATATCGCCCGGTAATTCAAGGGCAAAAAACAGCCTTTTCGGCTCAGACATGATGGGTACTCGGTAATGATTTATCGCGATGCTACAATGCATGACCCTGAATGTTAACCCTTCGGAGCTTTTGTGTCCTCATTGCCGGTTGCCGCTGTCATTCCCGAACTTCTTCAGGCGCTGAACCATGCGCCGCAGGTCTTACTCAATGCGCCGACCGGTGCAGGGAAATCTACCTGGCTGCCGCTGCAACTGCTGGAACAGGGTGTGATCACGGGCAAAATCCTCCTGCTGGAGCCACGCCGACTGGCGGCGCGCAACGTTGCGCAGCGGCTCGCGGAACTGCTGGGCGAGCAACCTGGCGGAACAGTTGGTTACCGGATGCGCGCCGAAAGCTGCGTCGGGCCGACAACGCGGCTGGAAGTGGTCACCGAAGGGATCCTCACGCGCATGATTCAGCATGATCCCGAGCTCAGCGGCGTGGGGCTGGTGATCCTCGATGAATTTCACGAGCGCAGCCTGCAGGCGGATCTGGCGCTGGCGCTGCTGCTGGATGTCCAGCAGGGGCTGCGCGAAGACCTCAAATTATTGATCATGTCCGCAACGCTGGATAACGTGCGGCTGCAACAGCTGTTGCCTGACGCGCCAGTGATTGTTTCCGAAGGGCGCGCGTTCCCGGTGGAGCGGCGCTATCAGGCGCTGGCGGCGCATCAACGTTTTGATGAAGCGGTCGCCATCGCCACCACCGAACTGCTGCGTGCGGAGTCTGGCTCGCTGCTGCTGTTTCTGCCGGGCGTCGGTGAAATCCAGCGCGTTCAGGAACAACTGGCTTCGCGCGTCGCCGGTGATACGTTGCTGTGCCCGCTATATGGCGCGCTGCCGCTGAGCGAGCAGCGAAAAGCAATTCTTCCTGCCCCGGCAGGCATACGCAAAGTGGTACTGGCGACGAACATTGCCGAAACCAGTCTGACTATCGAAGGGATCCGCCTGGTGGTTGACTGCGCGCAGGAGCGGGTTGCACGGTTTGATGCCCGGACGGGGTTAACGCGGTTGGTCACGCAGCGCGTCAGCCAGGCTTCAATGACCCAGCGCGCCGGACGCGCCGGGCGTCTGGAACCGGGAATCTGCCTGCATCTGCTTGGCAAAGAACAGGCGGAGCGGGCAGCGGCGCAGAGTGAACCGGAGATCCTGCAAAGCGATCTTTCCGCGCTGTTGCTGGATCTCCTGCTGTGGGGTTGTGCCGATCCGGCGGAACTTTGCTGGCTCGACCTTCCGCCAGCCAGTAACCTGGCCGCCGCGCGCCGGTTGCTCACTCAGTTACAGGCGCTGGAGGGAGAACGGTTAACGCCGCGCGGGCAACGTATGGCCGCGCTGGGGAATGATCCGCGGCTGGCGGCAATGCTGGTGGCGGCTGACGGGCGCGACGACGTGGCGACGGCGGCGAAAGCCGCAGCGATTCTGGAAGAGCCGCCGCGCAACAGCGGCAGCGATCTCAGTCATGCGTTTTCGCGTCATCAGCCCAACTGGCAGCAGCGCGCCCGACAGCTCAGCCAGCGTCTGGGGACGACAGGTGGAAACGCCGACATTGGCGCGCTGGCGCCGCTACTGGCGCGCGCTTTTGCTGACAGGATTGCCCGCCGACGTGGTCAGGAAGGTCGATACCAACTGGCGAACGGGATGGGCGCGATGCTGGACGCTGATGACGCGTTGAGTCGTCATGAGTGGCTGATTGCGCCGCTGCTGTTACAGGGCAGTCAGTCGCCGGACGCGCGCATTCTGCAGGCGCTGCCGCTGGATATCGACTCGTTGATCGCCCGCTGTCCGTGGCTGTTGCAGCAGTCAGATACCATCGAATGGGACGACGCGCAGGGCACGCTGAAAGCCTGGCGTCGCCAGCGCATCGGCGAACTGGTGGTCAAAGTCCAGCCGCTGGCGAAGCCGTCTGAAGAAGAGTTGCATCAGGCCATGCTGAACGGCATTCGCGATAAAGGCCTGGCGGTCCTGAACTGGACTCCGGAGGCGGAACAGTATCGGTTGCGCCTGCATTGCGCGGCAAAATGGCTGCCGGAACAGCCGTGGCCGGCGGTCGATGACGCGTCGTTGCTGGCGTCACTGGAAAGCTGGCTACTGCCGCAAATGCAGGGCGTACACTCGCTGCGGGCGCTGAAAGCCCTCAATCTTCACACGGCGTTGCAAAACCTGTTGCCGTGGTCATTACGTCAACAACTGGATAGTGAGCTGCCAGCGCATTACACTGTGCCGACCGGAAGCCGGATTGCCATCCGCTATCACGACGAAAATCCCCCGGCGCTGGCGGTGAGGATGCAGGAGATGTTCGGCGAAGCAGCAACGCCGACGATTGCTCAGGGGCGCATTGCGCTGGTGCTTGAGCTCCTGTCGCCTGCGCAGCGACCGTTGCAGATCACGCGCGATCTCAGCGCGTTCTGGCAGGGGGCATATCGTGATGTGCAAAAAGAGATGAAAGGGCGCTATCCAAAGCACGTATGGCCAGACGACCCTGCGAATGCGGTGCCTACCCGGCGAACGAAGAAATATTCACAGACCAAAAATTGAGAGATTTCTTCTTTCACCTGCGGGTGAAAGACAAGAGAATCAGGCCATTACGCCTGAAAAATGCGGAGAGAAAGCATGGCGGGGAATGACCGCGAGCCGATAGGACGAAAGGGGAGACCCGCGCGTCCGGCAAAAGAAAAGATAAGTCGTCGTCGACTTCGGGAAGAGGAGTATGACGACGAGTACGATGACTACGACGATGAGGATGAAGAGCCGATGCCGCGTAAGGGGAGAGGCAGAGGGCGTAAGCCTCGTGGTAAACGCGGCTGGTTCTGGCTGCTGGTGAAGATTTGCATCGTCCTTGCGGTGCTGGTTGCCATTTATGGCGTCTATCTTGATCAAAAAATTCGTAGCCGTATCGACGGTAAAGTCTGGCAACTGCCGGCGGCGGTGTATGGCCGAATGGTCAACCTTGAGCCCGACATGCCGGTCAGTAAAAACGAAATGGTGCGACTGCTGACAGCCACGCAGTACCGTCAGGTGACGGCAATGACGCGCCCTGGCGAGTTTACTGTGCAGGCGAACAGTATTGAGATGATCCGCCGTCCGTTTGACTTCCCGGACAGCAAAGAGGGGCAGGTGCGTGCGCGTCTGACCTTTGAGGGTGATCACCTCTCGACCATCACCAACATTGACAACAACCGTCAGTTCGGGTTCTTCCGTCTCGATCCGCGACTCATCACCATGCTCTCCTCGCCTAACGGCGAACAGCGCCTGTTTGTGCCGCGTAACGGCTTCCCGGATCTGCTGGTCGATACGCTGCTGGCCACCGAAGACCGTCACTTCTACGAGCATGACGGCATCAGCTTGTACTCTATCGGTCGTGCGGTGCTGGCTAACCTGACCGCCGGGCGGACGGTCCAGGGTGCCAGTACGCTGACGCAACAGCTGGTGAAAAACCTGTTCCTCTCCAGTGAGCGTTCTTACTGGCGTAAGGCGAACGAAGCCTATATGGCGCTGATCATGGACGCACGTTACAGCAAGGATCGCATCCTTGAGCTGTACATGAACGAAGTCTATCTCGGTCAGAGCGGCGACAATGAAATCCGCGGCTTCCCGCTGGCGAGCCTGTACTATTTCGGTCGTCCGGTGGAAGAGCTGAGCCTCGACCAGCAGGCGCTGCTGGTGGGGATGGTTAAAGGGGCGTCGATTTATAACCCGTGGCGTAACCCGAAACTGGCGCTGGAGCGTCGTAATCTGGTACTGCGTTTGCTGCAACAGCAGAACGTGATCGACCAGGAGCTGTACGACATGTTGAGTGCCCGTCCGCTGGGGGTTCAGCCACGCGGCGGCGTGATTTCACCACAGCCTGCGTTTATGCAGATGGTTCGTCAGGAGTTGCAGGCGAAGCTGGGTGATAAGGTGAAAGATCTCTCCGGCGTGAAGATTTTCACCACCTTTGACCCGGTCGCGCAGGATGCGGCTGAAAAAGCGGCGACCGACGGGATCCCGGAACTGAAGAAACAGCGCAAGCTGAGCGATCTGGAAACCGCGATGGTGGTCGTTGACCGCTTTAGCGGTGAAGTCCGGGCGATGATCGGTGGGGCGGAGCCGCAGTTTGCGGGCTACAACCGTGCCATGCAGGCGCGCCGTTCAATTGGTTCTCTGGCGAAACCGGCGACTTATCTGACCGCGTTGAGCCAGCCGAATCTCTACCGCCTGAACACCTGGATTGCCGATGCGCCCGTCTCCATTCGCCTGTCAAACGGCCAGACCTGGTCGCCGCAGAACGATGACCATCGCTACAGCGGTCAGGTAATGCTGGTGGATGCGCTGACCCGTTCCATGAACGTGCCGACGGTCAACCTCGGGATGGCGCTGGGTCTGCCTGCGGTGACCGACACCTGGCTGAAACTGGGTGCGCCGAAAGATCAACTGAACGCGGTACCGGCGATGCTGCTGGGTGCGCTGAACCTGACGCCAATCGAAGTGGCGCAGGCGTTCCAGACCATCGCCAGCGGCGGTAACCGCGCCAGCCTCTCCGCGCTGCGCTCAGTGATTGCCGAAGACGGCACGGTGCTCTATCAGAGCTATCCGCAGGCAGAACGCGCGGTACCGGCACAGGCGGCGTACATGACGCTGTGGACCATGCAGCAGGTGGTGCAGCGCGGTACGGGTCGTCAGTTGGGCGCGAAATATCCGGGCCTGCATCTGGCGGGTAAAACCGGGACCACCAACAACAACGTCGACACCTGGTTTGCCGGTATCGACGGGCGTGAAGTGGTGATCACCTGGGTTGGCCGCGACAACAACCAGCCGACGAAGCTGTACGGTGCCAGCGGTGCGATGTCGATTTACCAGCGCTATCTGGCAAATCAGTCGCCGATCCCGCTGAATCTGACCCCGCCGGAAGATATCGTTGATATGGGCGTGGATGATAACGGTTACTTTGTCTGCGGTGGCGGCGGTATGCGCACGTTGCCGGTCTGGACGACAAACCCGGATGCGCTGTGCCAGCAGAGCCAGGCGCAGCAGGAACAGCAGCCGGGTAACCCGTTTAACCAGTCGCAGCAGCAGCCTCAACAGCCGCCGCAACAACAGCAGCAACAGCCGCAGCAGCAGGAAAAAAGCGACGGCGTCGCAGGCTGGATCAAAGACATGTTTGGCGGCGATTAACGCCACACCGCGCGCCCTCTCTCTACCGGGGAGAGGGCGTTTCATGGTCCCCGATTTAACCCTCTCCTAACTCCTTAACAACACTCCGGTTATTTTTTATTCCCTTAGAACCCTCAGGGGCGCATTCCACTTGCTATGGCCGCGTCGTTTCGCCTATTATGCTGCCGGTATAATAATAATTCTCGTTTACGTTATCATTCACTATTTCATCAGAGAAACGAAATGGCGCGTCTAAAAACTGCTCAGCCAAAGCCTGCCACGCTGCGTAAAATCGCAGTGGTAGTAGCCACAGCGGTTAGCGGCATGTCTGTATACGCACAGGCGGCTGAACAACCGAAAGAAGAAACCCTCACCGTTACCGCCGCACCTGCCGCCCAGGAAAGCGCCTGGGGCCCGGCACCGACGATTGCCGCCAAACGTACCGCGACGGCAACGAAAACCGATACCCCGATTGAAAAAACGCCGCAGTCGATTTCCGTGGTGACGAACGAAGAGATGCAAATGCATCAGTTCCAGTCCGTCAAGGAAGCGTTGGGTTACACGCCAGGCGTGACGGTCAGCAGCCGTGGTGCTTCGAATACCTATGATTTTGTCATCATCCGTGGTTTTTCTTCTGTTGGCCTGAGCCAGAATAACTATCTGGATGGCATGAAGTTGCAGGGTGATTTCTATAACGATGCGGTCATCGATCCCTACATGCTGGAGCGTGTTGAGCTGATGCGCGGCCCGGTATCGGTGCTGTATGGTAAAAGCAACCCGGGCGGTATTATCTCTATGGTCAGCAAGCGCCCGACCACTGAGCCGCTGCGTGAAGTTCAGTTCAAAATGGGAACAGATAATCTGTTCCAGACCGGTTTTGATTTCAGTGATGCGCTGGATGACAACGGTGAATTCTCCTACCGTCTGACCGGCGTGGCGCGTTCCAGTAATGAGCAGCAGGAAAATGCGAAGCAGCAACGCTATGCGATTGCGCCGTCTTTCTCCTGGCGCCCGGATGACAAAACCAATTTCACCTTCCTGTCATACTTCCAGAATGAACCGGAAACTGGCTACTACGGCTGGTTACCGAAAGAAGGGACTGTTCAACCGTTGCCAAATGGTGGTCATCTGCCAACCAGTTTCAACGAAGGAGCCAGTAACAACACCTATTCCCGTAATCAGAAAATGGTGGGTTACAGCTTCGAACACGGTTTCAACGACACGTTTACCGTGCGCCAGAACCTGCGTTTCTCTGAAATGAAGGTTGCACAAAAAAGTGCTTACGGTACCGGTCTGTGTAACAACAGCATGAATGCCTTCAACGTTTACTGTCAGGCATTGACGCCAGAACAACAGGCACATTACCTGGGGCGTGGCACTGTCGTGGACAACGAGCGTTTGCAGAATTTTAGCGTTGATACTCAACTGCAAAGCAAATTTGCGACCGGCAGTGTCGATCATACGCTGCTGACCGGTGTTGATTACATGCGTATGCGCAACGATATCAATGCCCTGTTTGGTAACGCCCCGGCGCTGGATCTCAACAATCTGCCGTCAATGAATGATGTTGATTTTGGTGATGCTGTTCCTTACCAGATGAACGAAAGCAAGCAAACGGGCATTTACGTTCAGGATCAAGCTGAGTGGGACAAATGGGTGGTGACGCTGGGCGGTCGCTATGACTGGTCGAAGCAGGCAACTACCGTTCGCAGCGACAATGGCTACATCGATCGCAACGATCACAAATTTACCTGGCGTGGTGGCGTTAACTATCTGTTCGATAATGGTATTTCACCATACGTTAGCTATAGCCAGTCTTTCGAACCGAACGCCTTTAGTCTTTACAGTACACCTCGCGTTGCTTATGCACCTTCTAAAGGTGAGCAGTATGAAGCGGGCGTGAAATATGTACCGAAAGATATGCCGATCGTGGTGACTGGGGCGCTCTATCAATTGACCAAATCTGACACCCTGATGGCGGATCCTAACAATGCTCTGAATCAGGTGCCTGCGGGTGAGATTCGTTCTCGCGGTGCAGAACTCGAAGCCAAAGCGGCGGTAAATGCCAATATCAACGTGACTGCGTCTTACACCTACACCGATGCGCAATACACGAAAGATACCAATCTGAAAGGTAATACCGTGGTGCAGGTACCTAAGCATATGGCTTCTCTGTGGGGCGATTACACCTTCAATGAAGGTACTCTGTCAGGCCTGACGCTGGGTACCGGTGGACGCTTTATTGGTTCCAGTTATGGCGATCCGGCAAATACCTTCAAGGTCGGTAGCGCTGCCGTCATGGACGCGGTTGTGAAATACGATCTGGCACGCTTCGGTATGGCTGGCTCCAGCCTCGCGGTGAACGTTAACAACGTATTTGATCGTGAATACGTCTCCAGCTGCTTCGAAACCTACGGTTGTTTCTGGGGCGCAGAGCGTCAGGTGGTTGCTACCGCAACGTTCCGTTTCTAAATCCTTTTCAGGCGCGGCTTGCCGCGCCTTTTTCACACGTTGGTCGCTATGCAGGAAAAAACTTCTCTTTCCGAAACTACCTTTTCGCTTAGCAACGTCTCTTTCCGCGTACCGGGCCGTACGCTGCTGCATCCTCTCTCTCTGACGTTTCCTGTGGGCAAAGTGACCGGACTCATCGGTCATAACGGCTCGGGCAAATCGACGTTGCTGAAAATGCTCGGCCGCCATCAGCCGCCGTCGGAAGGGGAGATCCTGCTCGACGGACAGCCACTGGAGAGCTGGAACAGCAAGTCGTTCGCCCGTAAGGTCGCCTATCTGCCGCAGCAACTACCGCAGGCGGAAGGGATGACGGTGCGCGAACTGGTGGCGATTGGGCGTTATCCGTGGCACGGCGCGTTAGGGCGCTTTGGCGTGGCGGACAGAGAAAAAGTGGAAGAGGCGATAAGCCTGGTTGGCTTAAAGCCGCTGGCGCATCGTCTGGTGGACAGTCTCTCGGGCGGCGAACGTCAGCGGGCGTGGATCGCCATGCTGGTGGCGCAGGACAGCCGCTGTCTGCTGCTTGACGAACCGACTTCCGCGCTGGATATCGCGCATCAGGTGGACGTGCTGGCGCTGGTGCATCGTCTGAGCCAGCAGCGCGGGCTGACGGTGATCGCTGTGCTGCATGACATCAACATGGCGGCGCGGTACTGCGATTTTCTGGTGGCGCTGCGTGGCGGTGAAATGATTGCTCAGGGAACGCCGGAAACGCTGATGTGCGGTGAAACGCTGGAACAGATCTACGGTATTCCGATGGGCATTCTGCCACACCCGGCGGGCGCTGCACCGGTAAGTTTTGTCTATTGATGGACAGTTCAATGTTAATTAGCCGCCGACGTTTGCTGACCGCCATGGCGCTGTCGCCGTTGCTGCTGAAAATGAACGACGCCCGCGCGGCATTGGTCGATCCGCATCGCATCGTGGCGCTGGAATGGCTGCCAGTGGAGCTGCTGCTGGCGCTTGGCGTGACGCCTTATGGCATTGCTGATATTCCCAACTACAAGCTGTGGGTGAACGAGCCCGCGCTGCCTGATTCGGTGATTGACGTTGGATTACGCACTGAGCCCAATCTTGAACTGCTGACCGAAATGAAACCGTCTTATATGGTCTGGTCATCAGGTTATGGTCCATCGCCGGAGACGCTGGCGAAAATCGCCCCCGGTCGTGGCTTTAACTTTAGTGACGGTAAAAATCCGCTGGCGATGGCGCGTAAATCGCTGGTGGAAATGTCGCAACTGCTCGGGCTGGAGGCAGCGGCCCACCAGCATCTTGATCACTTCGACCAGTTTGTCGCACAGCACAAATCACGCTTTACGCAGCGAGGCCAGCGCCCGTTGCTGATGCTGACGCTGCTCGACGCCCGCCATATGCTCGCCTTCGGCCCTAACTGTCTGTTCCAGCCGATTCTTGACGCGTACGGCATCGTCAATGCCTGGCAGGGCAATCCCAACTTCTGGGGCAGTGAAGTGGTGGGGATCGACCGTCTCGGCGAATTTAAAGATGTGGACGTGCTGTGCTTTGACCACGGCAACGACGCCGACATGCAAAAACTGATGGCGACACCGCTGTGGCAGGCGATGCCGTTTGTCCGCCAGCAGCGTTTCCAGCGCGTGCCTGCGGTCTGGTTCTACGGCGCCACGCTGTCGGCGATGAATTTTATTCGCGTGCTGGATAACGCGCTGGGAGGAAAAGCATGAGATCGCGAATTGCGCTTTTCCCGGCAGCGCTATTGCTTGTGCTGTTCATTGCCGCCGCAGTGCTGAGCTGGGTGAATTTCAATATCGCATTGCCGCGCGCGCAGTGGGGCGAGGCGTTCTGGCAGCCGGACATTGATAGCATCGCGCAGATGCTGTTCCACTACAGTTTACTGCCGCGAGTGGTGGTTTCACTGCTGGTGGGCGCCGGGCTGGGGTTAGTGGGCGTGCTGTTCCAGCAGGTGCTGCGTAACCCGCTGGCGGAACCGACGACGCTCGGCGTCGCGACAGGCGCGCAACTGGGGATCACCGTTACCGCGTTGTGGGCCTTGCCCGGCACATTGACATCGCAGTTTGCGGCGCTGGCGGGTGCCTGTATCGTCGGTGCGCTGGTGTTCGGCGTCTCCTGGGGCAAACGCCTGTCGCCAGTGACGCTGATCCTCGCGGGTCTGGTGGTCAGCATGTACTGCGGCGCAATCAATCAGTTGCTGGCGATTTTCCATCATGATCAACTGCAGAGCGTGTTCCTGTGGGGTACCGGGACGCTGACGCAAACTGACTGGAGCGTGGTGAAACAACTGTGGCCGCAACTGCTTGGCGGCGTGATGCTGACCCTGCTGCTATTGCGTCCGTTGACGCTGATGGGGCTGGATGATGGCGTGGCGCGTAACCTCGGGCTGGCGCTGTCGCTGGCGCGTCTGGCCGCGCTGGTGCTGGCGATTGTCATCAGCGCCCTGCTGGTGAACGCGGTGGGGATCATCGGTTTTATCGGTCTGTTTGCGCCGCTGCTGGCGAAAATGCTTGGCGCCCGTCGATTGCTTTCCCGCCTGATGCTGGCGCCGCTCATTGGCGCGCTGATCCTCTGGCTGTCCGATCAAATCATCCTCTGGCTTTCCCGCGTCTGGATGGAAGTCTCAACCGGTTCCGTGACCGCGCTGATTGGCGCACCGCTGCTGCTCTGGCTGTTGCCGCGTCTGCGCAGCATCAGCGCGCCGGCGATGGATGCCGGGGATCATGTCGCTGTTGAACGCCAGCGCGTACTGGTCTGGTCGCTGGCGGGGCTGGCGGTGTTGCTACTGGTGATGCTGGTATCTCTCTCATTTGGTCGTGATTCTCAGGGCTGGCAGTGGGCGGGCAGTGAATTGCTGAATCAGCTAATGGAATGGCGCGCGCCGCGAATTCTGGCGGCGCTGATCGCCGGGATGATGCTGGCGGTGGCGGGCTGTATTATCCAGCGTCTGACCGGCAACCCGATGGCCAGCCCGGAAGTGCTGGGGATCTCCTCCGGCGCGGCGTTTGGTGTGGTGGTGATGCTGTTTTTCGTACCAGGTGATGCCTTTGGCTGGCTGATGCCCGCCGGTAGTCTTGGTGCAGCAGCGACGCTGATGGTTATCCTGATCGCCGCCGGGCGTGGCGGCTTTTCGCCGCACCGGATGCTGCTGGCGGGGATGGCGCTCAGCACGGCGTTCGCCATGCTGTTGATGATGTTACAGGCCAGCGGCGACCCGCGTATGGCGCAGATCCTGACGTGGATCTCCGGGTCGACCTACAACGCGTCGTATCCGCAGGTGGTTCGCACCGGGTTAATGATGATTGTGCTGTTGGCGCTGGTGCCGTTTTGCCGTCGCTGGCTGACCATTTTACCGCTGGGCGGTGAAACGGCCCGTGCGGTCGGGATAGCGCTGACGCCGTCGCGCGTTGGTTTGCTGTTGCTGGCGGCGTGTCTGACAGCCACCGCGACGATGACCATTGGACCACTCAGCTTTATTGGTCTGATGGCGCCGCATATGGCGCGCATGATGGGATTCCGCCGGACGATGCCGCACATCGTGCTGTCGGCGCTCCTTGGCGGACTGCTGCTGGTGCTTGCTGACTGGTGTGGGCGGATGGTGCTGTTCCCCTACCAGATCCCGGCGGGGCTGCTGTCGACGTTTATCGGCGCGCCGTACTTCATCTACCTGCTGAGGAAGCAGAGCAGATAACGCAATGCCGGGCAGCGCTCACGCGTACCCGGCCTGCAACACTTACAGTTGCGCAAACACTCTGCGGGCTGCATCGATAGTGTTATCGATATCTTCTTCGCTGTGGGCAACCGACATAAAGCCCGCTTCAAACGCCGATGGCGCCAGGTAAACACCTTCCTCCAGCATTAAATGGAAGAAGCGTTTAAACCGCTCCACGTCGCATTTCACCACATCCTGATAGCAGGTCACGGTTTCCGCATCGGTAAAGAAAATCCCGAACATACCGCCAACGTGGTTCACTACCAGCGGGATCCCCGCCTCTTTTGCCGCCTCCAGTAAGCCATTCGCCAGTTGCGTCGTCAGCGCGGTGAGCGTGGAATGCACGCCCGGCTGGGAGACTTCTGTTAAACAGGCGAAACCGGCGGCCATGGCAATTGGGTTGCCGGACAGCGTGCCCGCCTGATAGACCGGGCCAGTCGGCGCCAGCGCGTCCATCACGTCACGGCGTCCGCCGAACGCGCCGACAGGCATACCGCCACCGATGATTTTGCCAAGGCAGGTCAGATCCGGCACCACATCGTAATACGACTGCGCGCCCGCCAGCGCCACGCGAAAGCCAGTCATCACTTCGTCAATGATCAGCAGCGCGCCAAATTCGTCGCACAATGCGCGCAGGCCTGACAGGAAACCTGGTTGCGGTGGAATGCAGTTCATGTTGCCCGCGACCGGTTCAACGATGATACAGGCGATATCCTGCGGATACTGCTCAAACGCCGCGCGGACCGATGCCAGATCGTTATAGGTACAGGTCAGGGTATGTTTCGCGAAATCTGCCGGCACGCCTGGCGAGTTCGGCTGGCCAAGGGTCAGCGCGCCGGAACCGGCTTTCACCAGCAGGCAGTCGGCGTGGCCATGATAGCAGCCTTCAAATTTGATGATTTTATCGCGACCAGTAAAACCACGCGCCAGACGGATCGCGCTCATGGTCGCTTCGGTGCCGGAGTTCACCATGCGCACCATATCCATCGTCGGCACCAGTTCGGTGACCAGCGCCGCCATTTTCACTTCCATTTCGGTGGGCGCACCGAAGCTCAGACCACGTTCCGCCGCTTCAATCACTGCATTGCGGATGGCAGGATGGTTGTGCCCCAGCACCATCGGCCCCCAGGAGCCTACGTAATCGACATACGCTTTGCCGTCTACGTCGTACAGGTAAGCACCATCGGCACGTTCGATAAACAGCGGCGTACCGCCCACGCCGGTGAAGGCGCGTACCGGTGAGTTAACACCGCCGGGGATGAGTTCGCGCGCGGCGCTGAAGAGGTTTTCTGATTTGCTCATAGCCTTTTCCTGGTTCGTAGAAAGCGAAATGAGGACTATTCTAAGATATTCCGCGAGTAAGAGCAGGGAATTTTCAGGCGACAGCACGGCGGCAGGATGAGTACAATACGCCGCGCGATTTGTATGACCAATTAACGATAATGGCATGAAAGCAGAAACGTCTTCTTTTGAATCACAGCAATTACTTCGTTTACGCCGCCGCCATGTGGTGCGTCGTCTGCTGAACCGCGACAAAACGCCGCTGGCGATTCTGCTGATGGCGGCCGTGGTGGGCACGATCACCGGGCTGGTGGGCGTCGCTTTTGAAAAAGCCGTCACGGGGGTACAGAACTGGCGCATCGGAACGCTGACGCAGGTGGCGGATCACGCTTTTCTGCTCTGGCCGCTGGCGTTTATCCTCTCGGCGTTGCTGGCGATGGTGGGCTATTTTCTGGTACGCCGCTTTGCGCCGGAAGCGGGGGGGTCGGGGATCCCGGAAATCGAAGGCGCGCTGGAAGAGCTGCGTCCGGTGCGCTGGTGGCGGGTGCTGCCGGTAAAATTCATCGGTGGGATGGGAACGCTGGGCGCGGGTATGGTACTGGGTCGCGAAGGGCCGACAGTACAGATTGGCGGCAACATTGGTCGCATGGTGCTGGATCTGTTCCGGATGCGCAGCCCGGAAGCGCGCCATACGCTGCTGGCGACCGGGGCCGCGGCGGGGTTGTCGGCGGCGTTTAATGCGCCGCTGGCCGGGATCCTGTTTATCATCGAAGAGATGCGCCCACAGTTTCGCTATAACCTCATCTCCATTAAAGCGGTGTTTACCGGCGTTATCATGTCGAGCATCGTGTTTCGTATTTTCAACGGCGAAGTGGCGATTATCGATGTCGGGCATCTGTCGAACGCGCCCGTGAATACGCTGTGGCTGTATCTGATTTTAGGGATGATTTTCGGCTGCGTGGGCCCGCTGTTTAACGCGCTGGTGCTGCGTACGCAGGATATGTTTCAACGCCTGCATGGCGGGGAAATCAAAAAATGGGTGCTGATCGGCGGCGTGATTGGCGGGGCGTGCGGCGTGCTGGGGTTGATCCAACCCGCAGCGGCAGGCGGCGGTTTTTATCTCATCCCGATCGCGGCAGCGGGTAATTACACCATCGGCGTGCTGCTGTTTATTTTTATCGCCCGCGTGGTGACGACACTGCTCTGCTTCTCTTCCGGCGCGCCGGGCGGAATTTTTGCGCCAATGCTGGCGCTGGGGACGCTGCTCGGCACTGCGTTCGGCATGGCGGCGGCCGTCAGTTTTCCGGCATATCAACTGGACGCAGGCACCTTTGCGATTGCCGGAATGGGGGCATTGCTGGCGGCGTCGCTGCGCGCGCCACTCACCGGGATCGTGCTGGTTCTGGAAATGACTGACAATTATCAGCTCATTTTGCCAATGATTATTACCTGTCTTGGCGCAACACTACTGGCACAATTTCTGGGCGGTAAGCCGCTATACTCCACTATCCTCGCGCGTACACTGGCAAAACAGCAGACAGAACAAGAGCGCAATACACAGCAGGTGAGTGGGGAGAATACTTGAACGAAATACTCGGGTATTAGATAATGGCTCAAAAGCTCAGGTTATAATTTAACCTGACTGCAGTATAACCGGGAGTAAGAAATGAGTGATGACGTAGCAGCACTGCCGCTGCAGTTTACCGATGCCGCAGCGAACAAGGTAAAAAGCCTGATTGCGGATGAAGACAACCCGAACCTGAAATTGCGCGTGTACATCACTGGCGGTGGTTGCAGCGGGTTCCAGTACGGTTTTACCTTTGACGATCAGATCAACGAAGGCGATATGACCATTGAGAAGCAGGGTGTCGGTCTGGTTGTGGATCCGATGAGCCTGCAGTATCTGGTGGGAGGTTCTGTGGATTACACGGAAGGCCTGGAAGGTTCTCGCTTCATCGTCTCCAACCCGAACGCCACCAGCACCTGCGGGTGTGGTTCCTCGTTCAGTATCTGATGCCGTTGGCCCGGCACTGACCGGGCCGACATACCGCGTTACCGTCCGTTTTCATCCAGTGCAAACGTCGGCAGTTTCAGATGCCAGCGTATCGCCGCCAGGCGAATTACCAGCGTCACTAACATCCCCAGCATCGCTGAATTTTCGAGAGACATCGCGAACGTGTGATGTGCCGTCGCATGCACAATGCCGCCGACAATACAGGCGGTGGCGTAGATTTCGGTGCGTAAAATCATCGGGATTTCGCGCGCCAGCACGTCACGGATGATCCCACCGCCGACGCCAGTCACCACGCCCATACAGATAGCGACTAACGGCCCGCTGTCAGCCAGAAACGCCTTGTTGACGCCAATTCCGACGAACACCGCCAGTCCGACGGCATCAAGCACCGGCAAAATCCATTTTGGCAACCGGCGTGGCTGACGCACCAGCAAAATTGTCAGCATGCTGGTGACCATCGCGACGACCAGATCCGTGGGATCTTTCACCCAGAATACCGGGCCATTGGCCAGCGCCATATCGCGAATCGTACCGCCACCGACGGCCGTGACCACGCCGAGCACCAGTACGCCAAAGGGATCCATGCGGAGTTTTCCGGCGAGCAGAACGCCGGAGATAGCAAAAACGGCTGTACCTACGATATCCAGCCAATATACGAGCATCGTTATTTTCCTGCCTGATTCACCTGCGCAAGCGCAGAACAGAGTTGTTTTGCGGCGAGGATAATACGCGGGCTCGCGCGTTCAAACCAGTCACTATTGAGAGCAATAACCGGAATTTTGAGCTGGGTATGCCAGTAAGCTTCAATTTTCGGAACTTCTCTCTCTTTTCCCCCGAAGACGATGGCCTGCGGATCGCGGGACAGCACCTGCTCGCGACTGACCTGCGGCCAGGGAACCCGGCTGGCAGCAAAAATGTTTTCTCCACCACACAGTTCGAGGATCTCGTTCTGAATCGAGTGCTTTCCGCTGGTAAAGAGGGGATTTGTGCCGAACTGCAAAAAAACGCGCGTTTCAGGCGTGCTGGCGTAGCGGGATTTCAGCTCTACATAGTCATGTTGTAACTCACGAGCGGCCTGTTTCGCTTTTTCAGGCTGCGGACTCCAGGCGGCCAGTTGTTGCAGCGCGTCGATGATGCTGGCGACAGAATCGGTTTCAATCCACAGCACGTGGATGCCCAGCGTGCTCAGCTGGTTGATCTGGCGTTCGGCGTTTCCCTCTTTCCACGCCAGCACCAGGTCTGGTTTCAGCGCCACAATGCGTTCAAGGTTGATGCCCTGCCAGCTCGCTACCTGCTCAATGGCGGCGGCTTCCGGCGGATAATCAGAAAACGCGCTCACGCCGACAGGGGTGATCCCGGCGGCGAAAGCCAGTTCGGTATTGGACGGAGAAAGAGAAATGACCCGCGGCGCGGCGAGCAGCCACGCCGGGGTAAGCAGGAGCAGGGCGATGACAGCCCTGAAGCAGGCGTTAGCCACGCGCCAGCTTCTGCACCAGCGTTTCTACCATCAGGGTAGACTGTTTCGCGGCGACAGCGAGGAACTCGTCAAAGCTGAGGTGTGACTGCTGGTCGGCCACGTCGGAGATCGCGCGGACCACCACAAACGGCACGCTAAAGCTGTGGCAGACATGCGCAATGGCGGTGGCTTCCATCTCGACGGCAATCGCTTGCGGGAAGTTGTGGCGAATTTTCGCCAGGCCGACAGAGCCGTTGATGAAGGCATCGCCGCTGACGATGAGCCCGCGCACCGCGTGCAGGTTCAGCGCAGTGATGCAGTTTTCTGCGGCGGCGATCAGTTTCTCATCCGCCTTAAAACCTGCCGGGCAGCCCGGCAACTGACCATATTCGTAACCGAAGGCGGTAACGTCGGCATCGTGATAGCGCGCTTCGTCAGAAACGACGATATCACCCACCTTCAGCGTCGGGGCAAGACCGCCTGCGGAGCCGGTGTTAATGATGACATCGGGTTTGCAATGTTCGAGAAGCAGGGTCGCGCCCATCGCCGCCGCCACTTTACCGATCCCGGATTTGAGCAATGCGATCTCTGTGCCATTCAGCGTACCGGTGTAAATTTCGCTTCCACCCAGAGTGAGCGTTTTGCGGTTCTCGATTTTGTCACGCAGCAGCGTAACTTCTTCTTCCATTGCACCAATAATGCCGATTTTCATAGATTTACTCGCGATAAGTCATAATTAGAGGCATAGTTTACCATGCGCTCAGAAGATGCGCATTTCCGGACCGGGAGCGGGTATGGCTAAGATCGACTTTCGCAATAAAATAAACTGGCGTCGGCGTTATCGTTCTCCGCAGGGCGAGAAAACCGAACATGAGATCCTGCGCATTTTCGAAAGCGACCGCGGGCGCATCATTAACTCACCAGCGATTCGTCGGTTGCAGCAAAAAACCCAGGTCTTCCCGCTGGAACGAAATGCCGCGGTGCGTACGCGTCTTACCCATTCGCTGGAGGTGCAGCAGGTCGGGCGCTATATCGCCAAAGAGGTGCTGACGCGCCTGAAAGAGCAAAAACTGCTGGCGACCTACGGGCTGGATGAGCTCACCGGGCCGTTTGAGAGCATTGTCGAAATGGCCTGCCTGATGCACGACATCGGCAACCCGCCGTTTGGTCACTTTGGCGAAGCGGCGATCAACGACTGGTTCCGCCAGCGTCTGTTCCCGAGTGATGCCGCCAGCCAGCCGCTGAGCGACGACCGTTGCGCGGTGCCCGGATTACCGCTTAGGGAAGGCGAAGAGGCGCTGAACGAGCTGCGCCGCAAGGTGCGCCAGGACCTGTGCCAGTTTGAAGGCAACGCGCAGGGCATTCGCCTGGTCCATACGCTAATGCGTATGAACCTCACCTGGGCGCAGGTGGGCTGCATTCTGAAGTACACGCGCCCGGCGTGGTGGGTGGGGCCGCCGCCGCAAACCCATAGTTATCTGATGAAAAAACCGGGTTATTACCTGTCAGAAGAGCCCTACATTGCACGGCTGCGTAAAGAACTTTCACTGGCGCCTTACAGTCGTTTTCCGCTGACCTGGATAATGGAAGCTGCGGATGACATCTCTTATTGCGTGGCCGACCTAGAAGATGCGGTAGAAAAACGCATATTTAGTGTCGAGCAGTTGTATCAGCATCTGCATGACGCCTGGGGGCATCATGAAAAAGGATCGCTGTTTTCTCAGGTCGTCGAAAATGCGTGGGATAAATCGCGTTCTAATTCCCTGAGCCGCAGTACAGAAGATCAGTTCTTTATGTATTTGCGGGTCAACACGCTGAATAAGCTGGTGCCTTATGCGGCGCAGCGCTTTATTGATAATATCGCGCAGATTTTTGACGGCGAATTTAACCATGCGCTGCTGGAAGATGACAGCGACTTTAGTCAACTGCTTGATCTCTATAAAAAGGTGGCAATGAAACATGTGTTCTGTCACCCGGACGTAGAACAACTGGAATTGCAGGGATACCGCGTCATTAGTGGCCTGCTGGAGATCTACAAACCGTTGCTGGAATTATCGGAGCATGATTTTAGCGAGCTGGTGGCAAAAGAACGGCTGCGTCATTTGCCGATTGAATCACGGCTTTTTCAGAAACTGTCGACCCGCCATCGACTGGCTTATATCGAAGCGGTAAATAAAGTTCCACGTGATTCGGCGACGTTCGTGGTGATGGAATATTATTATCGTTGCCGCCTGATCCAGGATTATATCAGCGGCATGACCGATCTCTACGCCTGGGATGAATACCGCCGTCTGATGGCGGTGGAATAAGCGGTGAGTTTTGTAAAGACGGACAATATTTTTTTACTTTTTCCATAAACTTAATTCCGGAACTTCCCGCTATAAAGTGAATCTGATAGTGACGTACACAGCGTTTTAGCCCTATCTGAAATTGGAATTGAGATTGAGAAACATGAAAAAAACCACGTTAGCAATGAGTGCACTGGCTCTGAGTTTAAGCTTAGCATTATCGCCACTGTCGGCGACGGCGGCGGAAACGGCCTCCACGGCAACCACAGCGCAGCAGATGCCAAGCCTGGCGCCGATGCTTGAAAAAGTCATGCCTTCAGTGGTTAGTATTAACGTTGAGGGTAGCACCACCGTTAATACACCGCGGATGCCGCGCAACTTTCAGCAGTTCTTTGGTGATGATTCCCCATTCTGCCAGGACGGTTCCCCATTCCAGAGTTCTCCGTTCTGCCAGGGTGGCCCGGGCGCCGGTGGTAATGGCGGCGGCCAGCAGCAAAAATTCATGGCGTTGGGTTCCGGCGTCATTATTGATGCCGCGAAAGGCTATGTGGTGACCAACAACCACGTGGTCGACAACGCGACGTCGATTAAAGTCCAGTTGAGTGATGGCCGTAAACTTGACGCTAAAGTCGTCGGTAAAGATCCGCGCTCTGACATCGCGCTGATCCAGGTTCAGGATCCGAAAAACCTGACGGCGATTAAACTCGCTGATTCCGATGCGCTGCGGGTTGGTGATTACACGGTGGCGATTGGTAACCCGTTTGGTCTCGGCGAAACCGTCACCTCCGGGATTGTCTCCGCGCTGGGCCGTAGCGGCCTGAACGTGGAAAACTATGAAAACTTTATCCAGACGGATGCGGCGATTAACCGCGGGAACTCCGGCGGTGCGCTGGTCAACCTGAATGGCGAACTGATTGGTATTAACACCGCGATCCTGGCGCCGGACGGCGGCAACATCGGCATCGGCTTTGCCATTCCGAGCAACATGGTGAAAAACCTGACCGAGCAGATGGTCAAGTATGGCCAGGTGAAACGCGGCGAGCTGGGCATTATGGGTACCGAACTGAACTCTGAGCTGGCGAAAGCGATGAAAGTCGACGCGCAGCGCGGGGCCTTCGTCAGCCAGGTCATGCCGAATTCTTCTGCGGCGAAAGCAGGCGTTAAAGCGGGTGACGTCATCACCTCGCTGGATGGCAAACCGATCAGCAGCTTCGCGGCACTGCGTGCGCAGGTGGGCTCAATGCCGGTCGGCAGCAAAGTCAGTCTGGGTCTGCTGCGTGACGGCAAACCGATGACGGTATCGCTGGAACTGCAACAGAGCAGCCAGACGCAGGTGGAATCCAGCTCTATTTTCAACGGCATTGAAGGCGCTGAAATGAGCAACAAAGGCCAGGACAAAGGCGTGGTGGTGAATACCGTGAAAGCCGCTTCTCCGGCTGCGCAGATTGGCCTGAAGAAAGGCGATATCATTGTCGGCGCTAACCAGCAGCCAGTGAAGAATATCGCGGATCTGCGTAAGATCCTCGACAGCAAACCGTCTGTTCTGGCGTTGAATATCCAGCGCGGCGACAGCACGATTTACCTGCTGATGCAGTAATCCCCAGGGCCCCTCCCGTCCGGGAGGGGCCGCTTTCTTTCCAATCTGTGATTATTCCCACATCTCCATACATCTGACCGCTGGTTTGTGCATCTGCACAATGTGGTAGCGTAGTATCTTCACTAAGCTGATGCTCTGCTGACAGGAGGGGATATGGCTGGCTGGCATCTTGATACCAAAATGGCGCAGGATATCGTGGCGCGCACCATGCGCATCATTGATACCAATATCAACGTGATGGATGCCCGCGGGCGGATCATCGGCAGCGGCGATCGTGAACGTATTGGGGAATTGCACGAAGGTGCGTTACTGGTGCTGTCACAGGGCCGGGTTGTGGATATCGATCATGCCGTCGCCCGCCATCTGCACGGCGTCCGTGAAGGGATCAACCTGCCGCTGCGTCTGGAAGGGGAGATTGTCGGCGTTATCGGCCTGACCGGCGAACCGGAATCCCTGCGCAAATACGGTGAACTGGTGTGCATGACCGCCGAAATGATGCTGGAACAATCTCGCCTGATGCATTTGCTGGCGCAGGACAGCCGACTGCGTGAAGAACTGGTGATGAACCTGATTCAGGCAGAAGAGAACACCCCGGCGCTGACGGAGTGGGCGCAGCGACTGGGCATTGATCTCAACCAACCGCGCGTTGCGGCGGTGGTGGAAGTCGACAGCGGACAGCTTGGCGTAGACAGCGCGATGGCGGAGCTGCAACAGCTGCAAACGGCGCTGACCACTCCCGAACGCAATAACCTCATCGCGATTGTGTCGCTGACTGAAATGGTGGTGCTGAAACCGGCGCTGAACAACTTTGGTCGCTGGGATGCGGACGATCACCGTCGCCGCGTGGAACAGCTGATCTCCCGCATGAAAGAGAACGGCCAGTTGCGTTTTCGCGTAGCGCTGGGGAACTACTTTACCGGGCCGGGTAGCATCGCGCGTTCCTGGCGCACGGCGCGAACAACCATGATGGTCGGCAAACAACGGATGCCCGACAGCCGCAGCTATTTTTATCAGGATCTGATGTTACCCGTGCTGCTCGACAGCCTGCGCGGCGGCTGGCAGGCGAACGAACTGGCCCGCCCGCTGGTGCGGCTGAAAGCGATGGATAACAACGGGCTGTTGCGTCGTACGTTGCAGGCCTGGTTTCGTCACAACGTGCAGCCGCTGGCGACGTCAAAGGCGCTATTTATTCACCGCAACACGCTTGAATATCGTCTGAACCGCATTTCAGAACTGACCGGGCTGGATTTAGGTAATTTTGACGACAGGCTGCTGCTCTATATTGCATTGCAACTGGATGAGCAACGGTGAAGTGATTGCCGGGCAAGGCGAAACCGCCGCCCGGCAATAAACCACTTATTTGGTACGGGTCAGCTTTTCAAGATCCGCTTCGATTTCATTGATCTTGTTAGTGACCACGCTTTCCAGATGACGAAGGTCGTCAAGGATCTTACGCTTCAGATCGACTTCAGTACGGTCGCGCAGGCAGATTTGATCCAGTTCATCAATCACATAGCGCAGATTCGGGCTGATTTCCTGCACTTCTTTGTAGCCCTGACCCACGCCATCCGCCACGACGGTCTTTCGCTGGCGCGGATATTTGAATTTCACGCTCTTAGCGAAAAACTCGCCTTTATCCTTCTGGAAATAGATTTTCAGGATATCGTTATTGGCTTCCTGCCGGAGGCTGTAACGATCGATTTCATCAGGATTGGTAATGCCCAGACTTTTCAGATTGTCGTACATAGCGGTACCCCTAATTTCAATATAACTATTGAATAATTAATGAAAAAATCCATTTCCGCCAGCGCAACATGTAAAAAAAGCGGGACACGCCCGCTTTTCAATCCCGATATTAATCGATGGTGCGTAGCAACTCGTTAATACCGACTTTGCCGCGCGTTTTGGCGTCGACTTTTTTGACAATGACTGCACAGTACAGGCTGTATTTGCCGTCTTTTGACGGCAGGTTGCCGGAAACCACCACGGAGCCCGCCGGGACGCGACCGTAATGCACTTCACCGGTTTCACGATCATAAATTTTGGTGCTCTGGCCGATGTACACGCCCATGGAGATCACCGCGCCTTCTTCAACGATTACCCCTTCGACGATTTCAGAACGGGCGCCGATGAAGCAGTTGTCTTCGATGATGGTCGGGTTGGCCTGCAGCGGTTCCAGAACGCCGCCAATGCCAACGCCACCGGAGAGGTGAACGTTTTTACCAATCTGCGCGCAGGAGCCGACAGTCGCCCAGGTATCGACCATTGATCCTTCGTCAACGTATGCGCCGATGTTCACGTAAGAGGGCATCAGCACGGTGTTGCGGGCGATGAACGCCCCCTGACGCACCGCGGCTGGCGGTACGACGCGGAAACCTTCTTTCTGGAAACGCGCCTGATCGTAATCGGCGAATTTCATCGGCACTTTATCGAAGTAGCGGCTTTCCGCACCATCGATAACCTGATTATCGTTAATACGGAAAGAGAGCAGAACCGCTTTCTTCAGCCACTGGTGGGTCACCCACTGACCCTCGATTTTTTCGGCAACACGCAGTGCACCGGAATCAAGCAGGGAGATGACCTGGTTAACCGCTTCACGGGTAACGGTATCCACGTTTGCCGGAGTGATCTCGGCACGGCGTTCAAAAGCGGACTCAATAACGTTCTGTAACTGCTGCATTGTTTCTCTTTCCATTCACTTAAAAAATAACGTTACCCTTTATCGTTTGGATTGAGGGCTGCTGTCAACCGCTGTTGCACTTCTTGTTGCAGCGCATTATTAAGGGCACGCCGGTCGGCGGTGGCGATTATAAATAAATCTTCTACTCGCTCGCCAATCGTGGTGATCCTGGCCCCGTGGAGCGAAATACCGAGGTCGGCAAATACCTGGCCGACACGGGCTAACAGTCCGGGTTGATCGAGGGCAATCAGCTCAAGGAAGGATTTTCTGTCGGTATGCGTCGGCAGAAAACTGACTTCGGTATCGACGGTGAAATGACGCAGTTTTGCCGGTTTCCGGCGCGGCGTTGGCGGCTGCCAGGCGCGCTGGGTAATCGCCTGCTCCAGCCCGTGACGGATAACCTCGTGACGATCCGCCGACAGCGGGCTACCGTCTGGCTCCAGCACGATAAAGGTATCCATTGCCATGCCGTCGCGGGTGGTGAAAATCTGCGCGTCGTGCACGCTGAGGTTACGTCTGTCGAGTTCCGCGCAGACGGCGGCGAAGAGGTAAGGGCGGTCAGGACTCCAGATGAAAATTTCCGTGCCGCCGCGCGTCGCCTGTGGGCTTAGCAGGATCAACGGCTGTTTCAGATCGTGCTGTAACAGATGACGTGCGTGCCAGGCGAGCTGGTTCGGCGTGTGGCGCACAAAGTAGTTGGCACGGCAGCGCGCCCAAATCTGATGCAGCGCCTCTTCGTCGATGTTGTCCATCCGCAGTAACGCCAGCGCCTGCAACTGATGATGGCGTACGCGTTCACGCATATCCGGCATGCTCTGGATGCCGCGGCGCAGTTGTTTTTCCGTCGCGAAAAAGAGTTCGCGCAGCAGGCTCTGTTTCCAGCTGTTCCACAGTGTTTCGTTGGTGGCGCAGATATCGGCGACGGTCAGGCAGACCAGAAAACGCAGGCGGTTTTCGGTCTGCACCGCTTCGGCAAACTGCTTAATCACTTCAGGATCCTGAATATCGCGGCGCTGCGCGGTCACCGACATTAACAGATGATGGCGCACCAGCCAGGCGACAAGCTGCGTTTCGCGGGAGTTGAGACCATGCAGTTCCGCAAACTTCAGTACGTCCTGCGCACCGAGCACGGAATGGTCGCCGCCGCGCCCTTTGGCGATATCGTGAAACAGGGCGGCGATGAGGATCAGTTCCGGGTGGTTCAGCCGTGGCCAGAGTTCAACACACAGTGGGTGCTGCGAGCGGGTCTCTTCATGGGCAAAACTTTCCAGTTTCAGCAGGACGCGAATGGTGTGCTCATCGACCGTGTAGGCGTGAAACAGATCGAACTGCATTTGCCCGACGATGTGCGACCACTGCGGCATATACGCCCACAGCACGCTGTGGCGGTGCATAGGCAGCAGACCGCGGCGTACCGCGCCGGGGTGGCGCAACATGCTGAGGAAAATCGACCGCGCCTCCGGGATGTAACACAGCGGCTGCGCCAGATGGCGACGCGCGTGGCGCAAATGACGCAGCGTGGTGGAGTAGATTCCGGTGATGGTGCTGTTACGCACCATTATGTAGAACATGCGCAGGATCGCCTGCGGTTCGCGCATAAACAGCGTTTCATCGCGCAGATCGATGAGCGTACCGCGCAACTGGAAATCGTCATCCAGCGGGCGCGGTTTTTCGTCTTCGGTCAGCGCCAGAATGGCTTCGTCAAACAGCTGGAGCAGCATCTGGTTCAGCTCGCCGACGCGACGGGTGACGCGGTAAAAATCCTTCATCATGTGCTCAACCGGCTCATTACCTTCGCCGTGGTAGTTGAGCCGCTGCGCGACGCTTAACTGACGATCAAACAGCAGACGGTTATCGTAGCGATTAAGTTCCAGATGGAGCGCAAAACGGATGCGCCACAGCAGATGCAGGCACTCGTTCAGCTCGTTGCGTTCGGCTTCGGTCAGAAAGCCGAAACCGACCATTTCGTCGAGTGAGGTAGCGCCGAAGTGACGGCGC
Source organism: Trabulsiella odontotermitis (assembly GCF_030053895.1). Classification (NCBI taxonomy): domain Bacteria; kingdom Pseudomonadati; phylum Pseudomonadota; class Gammaproteobacteria; order Enterobacterales; family Enterobacteriaceae; genus Trabulsiella; species Trabulsiella odontotermitis. Next base: position 3,663,241 of record NZ_CP125781.1, on the reverse strand, counting down.
GCAACCCACTGCAGAGTGTGGATATCCCGTAAGCCGCCAGGGCTGCTTTTGATATCCGGCTCGAGGTTATAACTGGTGCCGTGATAGCGCTGGTGGCGATCGTTCTGTTCTTCCACTTTGGCGGCAAAGAATTTCTCAGAAGGCCAGAAGCCGTCACTGAAAATGTGCTTTTGCAGTTCGAGAAACAGCGCGACATCGCCAATGAGCAGGCGGGTTTCAATCAGGTTGGTGGCGACGGTGAGGTCGGATAACCCTTCCAGCAGGCACTCTTCCAGCGTACGGACGCTGTGACCGACTTCCAGCTTGACATCCCACAGCAGCGTCAGCAGTTCGCCAATCTTTTGCGCTGCGTCGTCCGGCAACTTTTTACGGCTGAGTATTAGCAGATCGATATCTGACAGCGGGTGCAGTTCGCCGCGCCCGTAGCCGCCAACGGCGACCAGCGCCACGTCGCTCATCTCGCCAAAGCCGTAATGCAGCCACAGGCGCTGCAGTAACTGATCGATAAACACGGTGCGGGCATCAATCAGCTGTTCCGCGGAGATCCCACTGTCGAAGGCATCGCCGAGCCAGCGCTGGAATGTCTCCAGTTGCGCTTTGATCGTCGCGCAGTCGAGGAATGTTTCCGGCCACGAAACCGGGTTCGCGGGTTGATCGGGCAAAACAGGCAGTGTGGTGTCAGGTAAAGAAGTGTTCATCGCGCCACCCATAAGAGAAAACTATCACCCATAAAAAAGCCGGCTTTCGCCGGCTCTTCGTCATTCGTTGTGCGAGATTATCGCCGGGATGGTGTCATCCCTGCGTAGCGTCAGAATTTCGCAGCCGTTGTCCGTCACCACAATAGTATGCTCGTATTGTGCAGACAAGCTTCTGTCTTTCGTTTTCACCGTCCAGCCGTCTTTCATGGTGCGGATGCGGTAATCGCCGGCGTTGACCATCGGCTCAATAGTGAAGGTCATGCCCTGTTTCAGCACCACGCCGCCGTCATCAGCGTCATAATGCAGTACCTGCGGCTCTTCATGGAACCCGCGGCCAATGCCGTGACCACAATATTCGCGCACCACGGAAAACCCTTCCGCTTCAACAAATTTCTGGATAGCGGCGCCGAGAGCTCGCAGACGAATGCCCGGTTTCACCATTTTCAGCGCGATATACAGGCTCTCCTGAGTGACGCGGCACAGGCGCTCGCCCAGAATGGTCGGTTTTCCGACAATAAACATTTTTGAGGTGTCGCCATGGTACTCGTCTTTAATGACGGTCACGTCAATGTTGACGATGTCGCCATCTTTCAGCAATTTTTCGTCATCCGGAATGCCGTGGCACACCACTTCATTAATAGAGATGCACACGGATTTCGGGAAGCCGTGATAGCCGAGGCAGGCGGAGATCGCGTGCTGTTCATTCACGATGTAGTCGTTGCAGATGCGATCCAGTTCGCCAGTGCTCACGCCTGGCTTGATATACGGTTCGATCATTTCCAGCACATCCGCAGCCAGTTTGCCCGCGACGCGCATTTTTTCGATTTCTTCAGGGGTCTTGATTGAGATAGCCATGAATTCTGTCCATCAGGGCCGATTTTTCGGCAATACTAGTCTAAGTGCTGCAATGGTATCAGCCCGGCGTACTTCCTGCCAAATTGAGAATCCAGTTCAGCACGTAGCGCCAACATTTATTGGTTTCCGACGGCGATTTATGGTATAAAGCGCGCCGGACTTCCGATCCATCTCAGATATACCGGCTGGACGGAAGCGCTAAATCTCACTTTGTGTAACAACACACACGTATCGGCACATATTCCGGGGTGCCCTTTGGGGTCGGTAACATGGGATACGTGGAGGCATAACCCCAACTTTTATATAGAGGTTTTAAACATGGCAACTGTTTCCATGCGCGACATGCTCAAGGCTGGTGTTCACTTTGGTCACCAGACCCGTTACTGGAACCCGAAAATGAAGCCGTTCATCTTCGGTGCGCGTAACAAAATTTACATCATCGACCTTGAGAAAACTGTACCGATGTTCAACGACGCACTGGCTGAGTTGGGCAAGATTTCTTCTCGCAAAGGTAAAATCCTTTTCGTTGGTACCAAACGCGCTGCAAGCGAAGCGGTGAAAGAAGCTGCTAACAGCTGCGACCAGTTCTTCGTGAACCATCGCTGGCTGGGCGGTATGCTGACTAACTGGAAAACCGTTCGTCAGTCCATCAAACGTTTGAAAGATCTGGAAACTCAGTCTCAGGACGGTACTTTCGAAAAGCTGACCAAGAAAGAAGCGCTGATGCGTACTCGTGAGCTGGACAAGCTGGAAAACAGCCTGGGCGGTATCAAAGACATGGGCGGCCTGCCGGACGCACTGTTCGTTATCGACGCTGACCACGAGCACATCGCTATCAAAGAAGCAAACAACCTGGGTATTCCGGTATTTGCTATCGTTGATACTAACTCTGATCCGGACGGCGTTGATTTCGTTATCCCGGGTAACGACGATGCTATCCGTGCTGTCAACTTGTACCTGGGCGCAGTCGCTGCGACCATTCGTGAAGGCCGTTCTCAGGATCTGGCTTCTCAGGCGGAAGAAAGCTTCGTAGAAGCTGAATAATAAGGTTCAAGCCCTTATTTAACCAGGTAGTACTGAGTTTGGTTAGGGGCCTCTTTATGGCCCCTTTTTCACTTTTATATCTGTTTGGCCGGGAGCCAGGCAGGTCTCAATCTCCCGAGGATTTTAGAATGGCTGAAATTACCGCTTCCCTGGTAAAAGAGCTGCGCGAACGTACTGGCGCAGGCATGATGGAATGTAAAAAAGCTCTGGTTGAAGCTAACGGCGACATCGAGCTGGCAATCGAGAACATGCGTAAATCCGGCGCTATCAAAGCGGCGAAAAAAGCAGGCAACGTTGCTGCTGACGGCGTGATCCTCACCAAAATCGACGGCAACTACGGTGTGATTCTGGAAGTTAACTGCCAGACTGACTTCGTTGCTAAAGATGGTGGCTTCCAGGCATTTGCTAATAAAGTTCTGGACGCGGCGACTGCAGGCAAAATCACTGACGTTGAAGTTCTGAAAGCACAGTTCGAAGAAGAGCGTGTTGCCCTGGTGGCCAAAATCGGTGAAAACATCAACATCCGTCGCGTATCTTCCCTGGAAGGCAACGTGCTGGGCAGCTACCTGCACGGCGCGCGTATCGGCGTTCTGGTTGCTGCAACTGGCGCTGACGAAGAACTGGTTAAACAGCTGGCAATGCATGTTGCTGCAAGCAAGCCGGAATTCGTTAAGCCGGAAGACGTGTCTGCTGACGTGGTAGAAAAAGAGTACCAGGTACAGCTGGACATCGCCATGCAGTCTGGTAAGCCGAAAGAAATCGCAGAGAAAATGGTTGAAGGCCGCATGAAGAAATTCACCGGCGAAGTTTCTCTGACCGGCCAGCCTTTCGTGATGGAACCGAGCAAAACAGTAGGTCAGTTGCTGAAAGAGCACAACGCTGACGTGACTGGCTTCATCCGCTTTGAAGTGGGTGAAGGCATCGAGAAAGTTGAGACTGACTTCGCAGCTGAAGTTGCTGCCATGTCCAAGCAGTCTTAATCGAAGTAAAGGAGCCGCCTGAGGGCGGCTCTTCTTTGTACCCATCATGTGAAATTCAGTCAGCTCCGATTGGGTACGACTGTGAAGCAACGCATGATGTCGCCAGATTAAAACCATCCCATTCGTGACAGTCTCAGGAAAGAAACATGGCTACCAACGCAAAACCCGTCTACAAACGTATTCTGCTTAAGCTGAGTGGCGAAGCGCTGCAGGGCTCAGAAGGCTTCGGCATTGATGCAAGCATTCTCGACCGTATGGCGCAGGAAATTAAGGAACTGGTTGAACTGGGTATCCAGGTCGGAGTGGTGATTGGTGGCGGTAACTTATTCCGCGGCGCAGGGCTTGCGAAAGCGGGGATGAACCGCGTGGTGGGCGATCACATGGGTATGCTGGCGACTGTGATGAACGGTCTGGCAATGCGTGACGCACTGCATCGCGCCTATGTGAATGCTCGTCTGATGTCAGCGATTCCGCTGAATGGCGTGTGTGATAACTACAGTTGGGCGGAAGCAATCAGCCTGCTGCGCAACAACCGTGTGGTGATCCTCTCCGCAGGGACCGGCAACCCGTTTTTCACCACCGACTCCGCCGCCTGCCTGCGCGGGATCGAGATTGAAGCGGATGTGGTGCTGAAAGCCACCAAAGTGGACGGCGTCTTTTCGGCTGACCCGATGAAAGACCCGACCGCAACGCTGTACGACCAGCTCACCTATCAGGATGTGCTGGAAAAAGAATTAAAAGTCATGGATCTGGCAGCCTTTACGCTGGCTCGTGACCACAACTTGCCGATTCGCGTTTTCAACATGAACAAGCCAGGCGCTTTGCGTCGCGTGGTGATGGGTGAAAAAGAAGGCACTTTGATTACGGAATAATTTCCGTCGCGGCCAAATACGGGTAAGATTCTGCTTTAACATTGGCGGGTGATTTACCCGGTGGCATGATTTAAACGAGACTATACTTAGCACACTTTATTCTCCGCGGTGTGACTGTCTGGTCTGACTGAGACAAGTTTTCAAGGATTCGTAACGTGATTAGCGATATCAGAAAAGATGCTGAAGTGCGCATGGAAAAATGCGTAGAAGCGTTCAAAAACCAAATCAGCAAAATTCGCACGGGCCGTGCTTCTCCCAGCCTGCTGGATGGCATTGTCGTCGAATATTACGGTACGCCGACGCCGCTGCGTCAGCTGGCCAGCGTCACAGTAGAAGATACCCGCACGCTGAAAATCAACGTGTTCGATCGTTCTATGGGACCAGCGGTTGAAAAAGCGATTATGGCCTCCGATCTGGGTCTGAACCCGAGCTCTGCGGGCAGCGACATCCGTGTTCCACTGCCGCCGTTGACCGAAGAACGTCGTAAAGATCTGATCAAAGTCGTGCGTGGCGAAGCCGAGCAGGGCCGTGTGGCTGTGCGTAATGTGCGCCGTGACGCGAACGACAAAGTAAAAGCGCTGCTGAAAGACAAAGAGATCAGCGAAGATGACGATCGCCGTTCTCAGGACGACGTGCAGAAACTGACTGACGTGGCTATCAAGAAAATTGATACCGCGCTGGCAGAAAAAGAAGCAGAACTGATGCAGTTCTGATTTGCACGGATAGCCGACAACGCCGTACAGGAGGCTTATAGCTTTGCTGGCGGCGTTTTGCTTTTTATACCTCTTTAAAATTCTTCCGGATCTTTCATGAAGCAATTAACCGTTCTTGGCTCTACCGGCTCAATTGGCTGTAACACACTGGATGTGGTGCGTCATAACCGTGACCGCTTCGCCGTTACCGCGCTGGTTGCCGGGAAAAACGTTGACCGGATGGTCGAGCAATGCCTGGAGTTTACGCCGCGCTTTGCCGTGATGGACGATGACCAGAGTGCGAAAACGCTGAAAATGGCATTGCAGCAGCACGGTAGCCGAACGGAAGTCATGAGTGGACAACAGGCAGCCAGTGACGTCGCCGCACTGGATGATGTCGACCTGGTGATGGCGGCGATTGTCGGAGCGGCGGGGCTGGTACCAACGCTTGCGGCGATCCACGCCGGGAAAACGGTGCTGCTGGCAAACAAAGAAGCGCTGGTGACCTGCGGACGTCTGTTTATGGATGCCGTCAAACGCAACGGCGCGCAGTTGCTGCCCGTAGACAGCGAACATAACGCGATTTTTCAGAGTTTGCCGGAAACAATTCAGCAGAACCTGGGATACGCTGACCTGGAGCAGAATGGCGTTTCGTCGATTCTGCTTACCGGGTCTGGTGGCCCGTTTCGTGAAACCGCACTGTCTGAGCTGGCGGCAATGACGCCGGATCAGGCATGTAAACATCCGAACTGGTCGATGGGGCGTAAAATCTCCGTCGATTCGGCCACCATGATGAACAAAGGTCTGGAATATATCGAAGCCCGCTGGCTGTTTAATGCTTCTGCCGCGCAGATGGAAGTCCTGCTGCATCCGCAATCAGTGATTCACTCGATGGTGCGTTATCTGGATGGCAGCGTGCTGGCGCAGTTGGGTGAGCCGGATATGCGTACGCCGATCGCCCATACGATGGGGTGGCCTGCGCGCGTGGTCTCCGGCGCCAAACCGCTCGACTTCTGCTCGCTGGGAACATTAAGTTTTGCTGCGCCTGATTATCACCGCTATCCGTGCCTGAAACTGGCGATGAATGCCTTTGAGAACGGGCAGGCGGCGACCACGACGCTGAATGCGGCGAATGAAGTTACCGTCGCCGCGTTCCTCGCCGGACGCATTCGTTTTACCGATATCGCGGCGTTAAATTTATCGGTACTGGAGATGATGTCGATGGCGGAACCGCAAAGTATTGATGAAGTGCTTGCGGTGGATGCTGGCGCGCGTGAGATAGCGCAAAAACAAGTGATGCGTTTCGCAAGCTGATGATAATCCGTCTGTGTTGAGTCGCGGCATTTGTTAGCGCAGAGCTTCGGTGATATAGTCTGCGCCACCCTATCGTAGCGATTTGATCGTTTGCGGGCAGGTGAGCCGTGATTTTCCACGGCTTTTTTTGCGTAAAGCTTTAGACTGTATCCCGTGGTTGGCCCTGGGTCGACGCGAAGCCAGCAGCGCAGTGATGGGCTGTCAGGGGCGGGTATTCCGTAGTACCGCTAATTCCTTTTCATGGATCATTAACGCGTTATGTTGTCTGCGAATCAACCAATCAGCGAAAAATTGCCCGCACATGGCTGTCATCATGTGGCGATAATCATGGACGGCAATGGGCGCTGGGCGAAGAGACAAGGGAAGATACGAGCCTTTGGTCATAAAGCGGGGGCGAAATCCGTCCGTCGCGCGGTCTCCTTTGCTGCCAATAATGGTATCAGCGCGTTAACGCTTTACGCATTCAGTAGTGAAAACTGGAACCGGCCAGCGCAGGAAGTCAGTGCGCTGATGGAATTGTTCGTCTGGGCGCTGGATAGCGAAGTTAAAAGTCTGAATCGCCACAATGTGCGTTTACGCATTATTGGCGATACCAGCCGTTTCAATGCGCGTTTGCAGGAGCGAATTCGTAAAGCCGAAGCATTGACGCAGAATAATACAGGGTTAACACTCAATATTGCGGCAAATTACGGCGGTCGTTGGGATATTATTCAGGGAGTTCAGCACCTGGCTGAACAGGTTCAGGAAGGCGTACTCCGCCCCGATCAAATCACTGAAGATTTGCTGAGTCAGCAAATCTGCATGCACGAGCTGGCTCCCGTAGATTTAGTTATTAGGACAGGGGGAGAACATCGCATCAGTAACTTTCTGATCTGGCAAATTGCCTATGCGGAACTTTACTTCACCGATGTTCTTTGGCCCGATTTCGATGAACAAGACTTTGAAGGTGCGTTGCATGCCTTTGCCAATCGTGAGCGTCGTTTCGGCGGCACCGAGCCAGGTGGCGAAAATGCCTGATGGGGGTCGCTTTTGCTGAAGTATCGCCTGATTTCTGCTTTCGTTTTAATTCCCGTTGTCATCGCGGCTCTGTTTCTTTTGCCGCCTTTGGGGTTTGCCATTATCACGCTGGTTGTCTGTATGCTGGCCGCGTGGGAATGGGGTCAGTTAAGCGGTTTCACGTCTCGCACACAGCGAGTCTGGCTGGCGGTGCTTTGCGGCCTGTTGCTGGTGGTAATGCTGTTTTCGCTGCCGGAGTATCATCAAAATATTCATCAACCGTTGATTGAAGGGGCGCTCTGGGCCTCCCTCGGATGGTGGATAGTGGCGCTTCTGCTGGTGTTGTCTTACCCCGGCTCTGCGGCGCTGTGGCGCAACTCGAAAACGCTGCGTCTGATTTTTGGTTTCTTAACCATCGTGCCGTTTTTCTGGGGTATGGTGGCGTTGCGCGCGTGGCATTATGAGGCGAATCACTACAGCGGTGCGCTGTGGCTCCTCTATATTATGGTGCTGGTCTGGGGCGCGGATTCCGGGGCTTACATGTTCGGAAAACTGTTCGGCAAGCATAAGCTGGCGCCGAAAGTCTCTCCGGGCAAAACGTGGCAAGGATTTATCGGCGGGCTATTCACCGCAGCGATTATCTCCTGGGCGTACGGAATGTGGGCAAATCTGGAAGTGGCTCCGGTCACCCTGTTACTCTGTTCTGTTGTGGCGGCGCTAGCGTCGGTCCTCGGCGACCTCACCGAGAGTATGTTCAAGCGGGAAGCGGGAATCAAAGACAGTGGTCATTTGATTCCAGGGCACGGCGGTATACTGGATCGTATTGACAGCCTGACGGCGGCTGTTCCGGTCTTCGCCTGTCTGTTATTGTTAGTTTTCAGGACGATTTAACGGAAGGTTTTATGCTGAGCATTCTCTGGAATTTGGCTGCGTTTATCATTGCGCTGGGTGTGCTGATCACCGTGCATGAGTTTGGCCATTTCTGGGTTGCTCGCCGCTGCGGTATTCGTGTCGAGCGCTTTTCCATCGGTTTTGGCAAAGCGCTGTGGCGCCGTATCGATAAGCGTGGTACCGAATTTGTCATCGCCATGATCCCCCTTGGCGGTTACGTCAAAATGTTGGATGAGCGTGTTGAACCGGTTACGCCGGAGATGCGCCATTACGCCTTCAATAATAAAACAGTGGGGCAACGCGCCGCTGTCATCGCCGCCGGGCCGGTGGCGAATTTCCTCTTTGCTATTTTCGCCTACTGGCTGGTGTTCATCATCGGCGTGCCGGGTATTCGGCCCGTGGTTGGTGAAATAACGCCCAATTCGATCGCCGCAGAAGCACAAATTGCACCTGGTACGGAACTTAAAGCCGTTGACGGTATCGAAACGCCTGATTGGGATGCGGTGCGTCTGGCGCTGGTCGCAAAAATAGGTGATTCTCAGACGACAATCACGGTTGCCCCTTTCGGAAGTCCCCAACGCCAGGATAAAATCCTTGATCTTCGGCACTGGGCTTTTGAGCCGGACAAAGAAGATCCGGTCACCGCGCTGGGTATTCATCCCCGTAGTGCGCAAATTGAGACCGTTCTGGCGGAAGTGCAGCCAGACTCCGCGGCAAGCAAGGCAGGTTTGCAAGCGGGCGACAGGATCGTTAAAGTCGGTGGTCAGCCGCTGACGCGTTGGTTAACGTTTGTTACGCTGGTGCGTGACAATCCTGGTAAGCCACTGGCACTTGAGATTGAACGGCAGGGCAGCGCCTTGTCATTAACATTGATACCCGATACAAAACGCGGTAGTGATGTGGCTCAGGGGTTTGCAGGGGTGGTGCCAAAAGTCACGCCGCTGCCCGATGAGTTTAAGACAGTTCGGCAATATGGACCGTTTGACGCGATCCTTCAGGCCACGGATAAAACCTGGCAGTTGATGACGCTAACAGTTCGTATGTTAGGAAAATTGATAACCGGTGACGTAAAACTGAACAACCTCAGTGGGCCGATTTCTATCGCTCAGGGGGCTGGGATGTCAGCGGAGTTTGGGTTGATTTACTACCTGATGTTTCTTGCGCTCATCAGTGTGAATCTCGGCATTATCAACCTGTTCCCGCTGCCCGTACTTGATGGGGGTCATCTGCTCTTTTTAGCGATTGAAAAGCTGAAAGGCGGACCGGTATCCGAGCGAGTTCAAGACTTTAGTTATCGCATTGGCTCAATTCTGCTGGTGCTGTTAATGGGGCTTGCACTTTTCAATGATTTCTCTCGGCTCTAAGAGAGATGGTTAGGAAGAACGCATAATAACGATGGCGATGAAAAAGTTGCTTATAGCGTCGCTGCTGTTTAGCAGCGCGACCGTATACGGTGCTGACGGGTTCGTAGTGAAGGACATTCATTTCGAAGGCTTGCAGCGAGTCGCCGTTGGTGCGGCCCTTCTGAGTATGCCAGTGCGACCGGGCGATACGGTGACTGATGACGACATCAGTAACACTATTCGCGCGTTGTTCGCGACCGGAAACTTTGAGGACGTACGCGTTCTGCGGGATGGTGATACGCTGCTGGTTCAGGTAAAAGAGCGTCCCACTATTGCCAGCATCACTTTCTCCGGCAACAAGTCGGTGAAAGATGACATGCTGAAGCAGAACCTGGAAGCCTCCGGTGTTCGCGTTGGCGAATCCCTTGACCGCACAACCCTTTCCGATATCGAGAAGGGGCTGGAAGACTTTTACTATAGCGTAGGTAAATACAGCGCCAGCGTGAAAGCGGTGGTAACGCCACTGCCGCGCAACCGCGTTGACCTCAAGCTGGTCTTCCAGGAAGGCGTCTCAGCCACCATCCAACAGATCAACATCGTGGGTAACCACGCGTTTACCACTGACGAACTGATCTCCAGCTTCCAGCTGCGTGATGAAGTGCCGTGGTGGAACGTGGTGGGCGATCGTAAATATCAGAAACAGAAACTGGCAGGCGACCTTGAAACCCTGCGCAGCTACTATCTGGATCGCGGTTACGCACGCTTCAACATTGATTCGACGCAGGTCAGCCTGACGCCGGACAAAAAAGGCATCTACATTACCGTCAACATCACCGAAGGCGACCAGTACAAGCTGTCTGGCGTTGAGGTGAGCGGTAATCTCGCGGGGCACTCCGCAGAGATCGAAAGCCTGACCAAAGTGGAGCCGGGTGAGCTCTACAACGGTACCAAAGTGACCAAAATGGAAGATGATATTAAAAAGCTTCTGGGTCGCTATGGTTACGCCTATCCGCGCGTGCAGTCTCAGCCTGAAATCAACGACGCTGATAAAACCGTCAAGCTGCATGTGAACGTCGATGCCGGCAACCGTTACTACGTGCGTAAAATCCGCTTTGAAGGGAACGACACCTCCAAAGATGCCGTTCTGCGTCGCGAAATGCGCCAGATGGAAGGCGCATGGCTGGGCAGCGATCTCGTTGACCAGGGTAAAGAGCGTCTGAACCGTCTTGGCTACTTCGAAACCGTAGATGTGGATACCCAGCGTGTATCGGGTAACCCGGATCAGGTCGATGTGGTTTACAAGGTGAAAGAGCGTAACACCGGTAGCTTCAACTTCGGCGTCGGTTACGGTACAGAAAGCGGCGTCAGCTTCCAGGTCGGCGTTCAGCAGGATAACTGGTTAGGTACCGGTTACTCTGTCGGTATCAACGGCACCAAGAACGACTATCAGACCTATTCCGAATTTTCTGTGACCAACCCGTATTTTACGGTTGATGGTGTGAGCCTCGGTGGTCGTATCTTCTACAATGATTTTAAAGCGGATGATGCTGATCTCTCCTCATACACCAACAAGAGCTACGGTGTAGACGGAACGCTTGGCTTCCCGATTAACGAATACAACACGCTGCGCGCCGGTTTAGGCTACGTCCATAACGACCTGTCTAACATGGAACCGCAGGTGGCGATGAACCGTTATCTGACCTCTATCGGCCAGACTGCCAGCACCACGCAGGATGACAACGGTTTCTCGGCAGATGACTTCACCTTTAACTACGGTTGGACGTACAACAACCTCGACCGCGGGTTCTTCCCGACAAAAGGTAACCGTGTCAACCTGAACGGTAAAGTGACGGTCCCTGGTTCTGACAACGAGTTCTACAAAATGACGCTGGATACCGCGTCCTACTTCCCGATCGATGACGATCATAAGTGGGTGGTACTGGGGCGTACCCGTTGGGGTTATGGTGATGGTCTGAGCGGCAAAGAGATGCCGTTCTATGAAAACTTCTATGCCGGTGGTTCCAGCACCGTTCGTGGTTTCCAGTCGAATAACATCGGCCCGAAAGCCGCGTACTATGGCGCACCAGGGCTGGATGAATGTGATCAGAGCTCAGGTATTTGTAAGTCTGATGATGCGGTCGGTGGTAACGCCATGGGTGTCGCCAGTATGGAGCTGATTGTTCCGACGCCGTTCGTTAGCGATAAGTATTCGAACTCGATTCGTACCTCCTTCTTCTGGGATGCGGGCTCTGTGTGGGATACCCATTGGGAAAACACAGCGGCAACGCGTGCAGCAGGTATTCCGGATTATAGCGATCCGAGTAATATCCGTATGTCTGCCGGTATCGCATTACAATGGATGTCTCCATTGGGGCCGTTGGTCTTCTCCTACGCCCAGCCGTTTAAGAAATACGACGGAGACAAAGCAGAGCAGTTCCAGTTTAACATTGGTAAAACCTGGTAATTGTTCAGTGCAACGGAATGCACTCGCAGTGTAGCGATGACTCAGGCGAACACTTCGGTGGTCGCCAGGCCACGCAAAAGACGGTACCTCAGGGTACATATGGGATGGTAAGGAGTTAATTGTGAAAAAGTGGTTATTAGCTGCAGGTCTCGGTTTAGCAATGGCAACTTCTGCTCAGGCAGCTGACAAAATTGCGATTGTTAACATGGGTAGTCTGTTCCAGCAGGTTGCACAGAAAACAGGCGTTTCTGCAACGCTGGAAAACGAGTTCAAAGGCCGTGCCGGCGAACTGCAGCGTCAGGAATCCGATCTGCAATCCAAAATGCAGCGTTTGCAGCGCGATGGTTCTACCATGAAGGCCAGCGACCGTAGCAAACTGGAAAAAGACATCATGTCTCAGCGTCAGACCTTCTCTCAGAAAGCGCAAGCTTTTGAGCAGGATCGTGCGCGTCGCTCTAACGAAGAGCGCGGTAAACTGGTCACCCGTATCCAGACTGCCGTGAAGAAAGTGGCTGACGATCAAAGCATCGACCTGGTTGTTGACGCGAACACCGTCGCTTACAACAGCAGCGATATCAAAGATATCACCGCTGATGTACTGAAACAGGTTAAATAAGTAATGCCTTCAATTCGACTGGCTGATTTAGCTCAGCAGTTGGATGCAGAGTTACACGGTGATGGCGAGCTCGTCATCACCGGCGTTGCGTCCATGCAATCTGCTAAAGCAGGTCACATTTCGTTCATGGTGAATCCTAAATACCGTGAACACCTGGCGCTTTGCCAGGCCTCTGCGATCGTGATGACGCAGGACGATCTTCCTTTTGCCAAAAGCGCGGCTCTGGTGGTGAAGAACCCCTACCTGACCTATGCTCGTATGGCACAACTTCTTGATACCACGCCGCAACCTGCACAGAACATCGCACCCAGTGCGGTGATCGACGCGACGGCGACGCTCGGCAGCAACGTCTCCGTCGGGGCGAACGCGGTGATTGAATCCGGCGTTGTTCTCGGCGATAACGTCGTCATCGGCGCAGGTTGCTTCGTGGGTAAAAACACAAAAATCGGTGCGGGTTCCCGTCTGTGGGCCAACGTTACCGTTTACCACGAGATTGAAATCGGCGAAAATTGCCTGATCCAGTCCAGCACCGTGATCGGCGCAGACGGATTCGGCTATGCCAACGATCGTGGTAACTGGGTTAAAATCCCGCAGCTCGGTCGCGTCATTATTGGTGATCGCGTTGAAATTGGCGCCTGTACCACAATCGATCGTGGGGCGCTGGACGACACGGTGATCGGCAACGGTGTTATCATTGATAACCAGTGCCAGATTGCACATAACGTGGTTATTGGCGACAATACCGCGGTTGCAGGTGGCGTTATCATGGCGGGAAGCCTGAAAATCGGCCGTTACTGCATGATTGGCGGTGCGAGCGTGATTAACGGGCACATGGAAATTTGCGACAAGGTTACGGTAACCGGTATGGGCATGGTGATGCGTCCGATCACCGAACCTGGCATCTATTCCTCCGGTATTCCGCTGCAACCGAACAAAGTGTGGCGCAAAACGGCAGCCCTGGTGATGAACATTGATGATATGAATAAGCGTCTTAAGAGTATTGAGCGCAAGGTCAATCAACAAGACTAAAAATTCATCATTCAGACCTGCATTTCCCGGCCTGTCGGCATTCCTTTGATTGCGGCAGGCCGTGTTATTATTGCCATTCAGTATATTTTGACAGGAAGAGTATTTTGACTACTGACACTCATACTCTGCACATTGAAGAGATTTTAGAACTTCTGCCGCACCGCTTCCCGTTTTTACTGGTCGATCGCGTGCTGGATTTTGAAGAAGGTCGTTTTCTGCGCGCAGTGAAAAATGTTTCTGTAAACGAACCGTTTTTCCAGGGACATTTCCCTGGTAAGCCGATTTTTCCGGGCGTTCTGATCCTGGAAGCGATGGCGCAGGCCACCGGCATTCTGGCATTCAAAAGCGTAGGTAAACTGGAACCTGGCGAGCTGTACTATTTCGCCGGGATCGACGAAGCACGCTTTAAACGCCCGGTTGTGCCTGGCGATCAAATGATCATGGAAGTGACCTTTGAAAAAACCCGTCGTGGCCTGACCCGCTTCAAGGGCGTTGCCCTGGTTGACGGTAAAGTGGTCTGTGAAGCGACTATGATGTGTGCGCGTAGCCGGGAGGCCTGATACGTGATTGATAAAACCGCCTTTATTCATCCAACCGCCATTGTGGAAGAGGGTGCTGTCATCGGCGCCGGCGCCCATATTGGCCCGTTTTGTATTGTTGGCCCGAATGTTGAAATCGGCGAGGGCACCGTACTGAAATCTCATGTCGTGGTTAACGGTCATACTAAGATCGGCAATGACAACGTGATCTATCAGTTCGCTTCCATCGGGGAAGTTAACCAGGATCTGAAATATGCTGGTGAACCGACGCGTGTGGAAATTGGCGACCGCAACCGTATCCGCGAAAGCGTGACCATTCATCGCGGCACAGTACAGGGCGGCGGATTGACGAAGGTGGGCAGCGATAACCTGCTGATGGTCAATGCTCATGTGGCGCATGACTGCACCATCGGCAACCGCTGCATTCTCGCCAACAACGCCACGCTGGCGGGGCACGTATCGATTGATGACTTCGCGATTATCGGCGGTATGACGGCCATCCATCAGTTCTGCATCATTGGTGCGCACGTGATGGTGGGCGGTTGTTCTGGCGTCGCCCAGGATGTACCGCCGTACGTGATTGCGCAGGGCAACCACGCCACGCCTTTCGGTGTCAACATCGAAGGGCTGAAGCGTCGCGGCTTCAGCCGTGAGGCGATTACGGCGATCCGTAATGCGTACAAACAGCTGTACCGTAGCGGTAAAACGCTGGAAGAAGCCAAACCAGAGATTGAAGCCCTGGCCGAACAGTATCCGGAAGTCAAAGCGTTCACCGAGTTCTTCGAACGTTCGACGCGCGGACTGATTCGTTAATGGCGGAACAGCGTCCTCTGACAATTGCCCTGGTCGCCGGAGAAACCTCCGGCGATATCCTTGGTGCAGGCCTTATCCGCGCACTGAAAGCGCGGGTACCCGATGCACGCTTTGTCGGTGTGGCGGGTCCATTGATGCAGGCGGAAGGTTGTGAAGCCTGGTATGAAATGGAAGAGCTGGCGGTGATGGGCGTTGTCGAGGTGCTGGGGCGTCTGCGTCGTCTGCTGCACATTCGTGCCGATCTCACTCAGCGCTTTACTGAGCTCCAGCCCGATGTTTTCGTGGGTATTGATGCGCCTGACTTTAACATTACCCTTGAAGGGAATCTGAAAAAGCAGGGGATCAAAACCATTCATTACGTCAGCCCGTCCGTCTGGGCCTGGCGACAAAAACGTGTTTTCAAAATCGGCAGATCCACCAACCTGGTGCTCGCTTTCCTGCCTTTCGAAAAAGCGTTTTATGACCGTTTCAACGTGCCGTGCCGGTTTATCGGCCACACCATGGCTGACGCCATGCCGCTGGATCCCGATAAAAACGCGGCGCGCGACGCACTGGGCATTGCGCATGACGCTCACTGTCTCGCGTTACTGCCCGGCAGTCGCGGCGCAGAAGTGGAAATGCTCAGCGCAGATTTCCTGAAAACGGCGCAGATCCTGCGTAATCATTATCCTGATCTCGAGGTGGTTGTGCCGCTGGTTAACGCGAAGCGGCGCGAACAATTTGAGCGGATTAAAGCTGAGGTTGCTCCCGATCTCCGCGCGCATTTGCTTGACGGCAAAGGGCGCGAGGCGATGGTCGCCAGCGATGCAGCATTGCTCGCTTCCGGTACGGCGGCGCTGGAGTGTATGTTGGCGAAATGCCCGATGGTGGTGGGCTATCGCATGAAGCCGTTTACGTTCTGGCTGGCGAAGCGTTTAGTGAAAACAGACTATGTTTCGTTGCCGAATCTGCTTGCCGGGCGTGAGCTGGTGAAAGAGCTCCTGCAGGACGACTGCCAGCCGCAGACACTGGCTGACGCGCTGCTGCCGTTGCTGGCCAATGGCAAAACCAGCCATGAAATGCATGACACTTTCCGAGAGCTGCATCAGCAAATCCGCTGCAATGCGGATGAGCAGGCCGCCGATGCGGTACTGGAGTTAGCACAATGATGGAATTTATCTATCCGCACACGCACCTGGTGGCGGGTGTGGATGAAGTTGGTCGTGGCCCGCTGGTCGGCGCGGTCGTGACAGCGGCGGTGATCCTCGATCCCGCGCGCCCGATCGTGGGCCTTAACGACTCCAAAAAACTCTCTGAAAAGCGCCGTCTCGCGCTGTTTGACGAAATCACCGAGAAAGCCCTGTGCTGGAGCCTTGGCCGCGCAGAGCCGCATGAAATCGATGAACTGAATATATTGCACGCCACGATGCTGGCGATGCAGCGCGCCGTTGCCGGGTTAACGATCGCGCCGGAATATGTGCTGATTGACGGCAACCGCTGCCCGGCGCTGCCCATGCCATCTCTGGCGGTGGTCAAAGGCGACAGCCGGGTGCAGGAAATCAGTGCCGCGTCGATTCTGGCGAAAGTGACGCGTGATGCGGAAATGACGGCGCTGGATCTCAACTTTCCCCAGTATGGCTTTGCGCAGCATAAAGGGTATCCTACCGCTTTCCACCTGGAGAAGCTGGCCGAACACGGTGCGACCGAGCACCATCGACGCAGTTTTGCTCCGGTAAAACGTGCGCTGGGTCTGGTGTCCTGACCGGGCGCTATTAAGCAACGCGGAATCTGAAGATGGCTGAACCACGTTTCGTACACCTGCGGGTGCACAGTGACTACTCCATGATCGATGGGCTGGCGAAGACCGGGCCGCTGGTGAAAAAGGCGGCCGCGCTCGGTATGCCTGCGCTGGCGATCACCGATTTCACCAACCTGTGCGGGCTGGTGAAGTTCTACGGAGCGGGACACGGTGCCGGCATGAAGCCGATCGTCGGCGCCGATTTTCACGTCCAGAGCGATCTGCTGGGCGAGGAACTCACCGAACTGACAGTGCTTGCTGCCAACAATACCGGGTACCAGAACCTGACGCTGCTGATTTCCCGTGCTTACCAGCGCGGTTACGGCGCGCTGGGGCCGTGGATCGACCGCGACTGGCTGGTCGAGCACAACGACGGGCTGATTTTGCTGTCAGGCGCGCGGATGGGCGACGTGGGTCGCAGTCTGCTGCGCGGCAACATGGCGCTGGTCGATCAGTGCGTGTCGTTTTATGAAGAACATTTCCCTGATCGCTACTATCTTGAGCTGATTCGTACCGGCCGTGCGGATGAAGAGAACTATCTTCACGCGGCGATAAACCTGGCCGAAGAGCGCGGGTTGCCGGTAGTGGCGACCAATGACGTACGGTTTATCGACGCCGGTGATTTTGACGCCCATGAAATTCGCGTCGCGATCCACGACGGCTTTACGCTTGATGATCCCAAACGCCCCCGCAACTACTCCGCACAACAGTACATGCGTACTGAAGATGAAATGTGCGAGCTGTTCGCAGATATCCCTGAAGCGCTGGAGAACACGGTTGAGATTGCCAAACGCTGCAACGTGACCGTGCGTTTAGGCGAATACTTCCTGCCGCAGTTCCCTACCGGGGAGATGACCACAGAAGACTTCCTGGTTACCAAATCGAAAGAGGGTCTGGAAGAGCGTCTTGAATTCCTGTTCCCTGATCCTGAAGAGCGCATAAAACGCCGCCCGGAATATGATGAGCGTCTGGATATTGAACTCCAGGTGATCAACCAGATGGGGTTCCCTGGCTACTTCCTTATCGTGATGGAGTTTATCCAGTGGTCGAAGGATAACGGCGTGCCGGTGGGTCCTGGGCGAGGTTCCGGTGCGGGTTCGCTGGTGGCCTACGCGCTGAAAATTACCGATCTCGATCCTCTCGAATTCGATCTGCTGTTCGAACGTTTCCTTAACCCGGAACGTGTCTCTATGCCTGACTTTGACGTCGACTTCTGCATGGAGAAGCGCGACCAGGTGATCGAGCACGTGGCGGACATGTATGGCCGCGACGCGGTATCGCAGATTATCACCTTCGGTACGATGGCGGCGAA
The DNA here is from genome assembly GCF_030053895.1 of Trabulsiella odontotermitis. Taxonomy (NCBI): domain Bacteria; kingdom Pseudomonadati; phylum Pseudomonadota; class Gammaproteobacteria; order Enterobacterales; family Enterobacteriaceae; genus Trabulsiella; species Trabulsiella odontotermitis. The sequence goes on along the minus strand of NZ_CP125781.1, from coordinate 3,645,006 downwards.
AGCGGTTATCCGCGACGTGGGCCGCGTGCTGGGGCACCCTTATGGCTTCGTCGATCGCATCTCTAAACTGGTGCCGCCCGATCCGGGCATGACGCTGGCGAAAGCGTTTGAAGCCGAGCCGCAACTGCCGGAGATCTACGAGGCAGACGAAGAGGTGAAAGCGCTGATCGACATGGCGCGCAAGCTGGAAGGCGTCACGCGTAACGCCGGTAAACACGCCGGTGGCGTGGTGATCGCGCCGACTAAAATCACCGATTTCGCCCCGTTGTACTGCGATGAAGCGGGTCAGCACCCGGTAACGCAGTTTGATAAGAACGACGTGGAATACGCCGGGCTGGTCAAATTCGACTTCCTCGGTCTGCGCACGCTCACCATTATTAACTGGGCGCTGGAGATGATTAACGCCCGCCGTGAGAAAAACGGCGAGCCGCCGCTGGATATCGCTGCCATCCCGCTGGATGACAAGAAAAGTTTCGACATGCTGCAGCGCTCGGAAACCACCGCGGTATTCCAGCTTGAATCGCGTGGCATGAAAGATCTGATTAAACGTCTGCAGCCTGACTGCTTCGAAGATATGATCGCGCTGGTGGCCCTGTTCCGTCCTGGGCCGTTACAGTCGGGCATGGTAGATAACTTTATCGACCGTAAGCACGGACGCGAAGAGATTTCCTACCCGGACGTTCAATGGCAGCATGAGAGCCTGAAACCGGTGCTGGAGCCGACCTACGGCATTATTTTGTATCAGGAACAGGTGATGCAAATCGCTCAGGTGCTTTCCGGCTATACGCTGGGCGGCGCGGATATGCTGCGTCGTGCGATGGGTAAGAAAAAGCCAGAAGAGATGGCCAAGCAGCGCGGCACCTTTGAAGAAGGGGCGAAGAAAAACGGCGTTGACGGCGAACTGGCGATGAAAATCTTCGACCTGGTGGAGAAATTCGCCGGTTACGGATTTAACAAATCTCACTCCGCCGCTTACGCGCTGGTCTCCTACCAGACGCTGTGGCTGAAGGCGCACTATCCGGCCGAGTTTATGGCGGCGGTAATGACCGCCGATATGGACAACACCGAAAAAGTGGTGGGGCTGGTGGATGAATGCTGGCGCATGGGGCTTAAAATCCTGCCGCCGGATATCAACTCCGGTCTGTACCATTTCCACGTCAATGATGATGGTGAAATCGTTTACGGCATTGGGGCGATCAAAGGCGTCGGTGAAGGCCCTATCGAGGCAATCCTCGAAGCACGTAACGAGGGCGGTTATTTCCGTGAGTTGTTTGATCTCTGCGCGCGCACTGACACCAAAAAACTCAACCGCCGGGTACTGGAAAAACTGATCATGTCCGGGGCGTTTGACCGGCTTGGCCCGCACCGCGCGGCGTTGATGAATTCGCTCAGCGATGCGCTGAAAGCCGCCGATCAACATGCCAAAGCCGAAGCTATCGGCCAGGCTGATATGTTTGGTGTGCTGGCGGAAGAACCTGAACAAATTGAACAATCCTATGCCAGTTGCCAGCCCTGGCCGGAACAAATCGTTCTGGATGGCGAGCGTGAAACGTTAGGGCTGTACCTGACGGGGCACCCGATCACCCAGTATCTGAAAGAAATTGAGCGCTATGTCGGAGGCTACCGGCTGAAAGACATGCATCCGACCGAACGTGGTAAAGTCACCACGGCGGCGGGGCTCGTGATTGCCGCGAGGGTCATGGTCACCAAACGCGGCAATCGTATCGGCATCTGTACGCTGGATGACCGTTCCGGGCGGCTTGAAGTGATGTTGTTCACGGACGCCCTGGATAAATACCAGCAATTGCTGGAAAAAGACCGCATACTTATCGTCAGCGGACAGGTCAGCTTTGATGACTTCAGTGGGGGGCTTAAAATGACCGCCCGCGAAGTGATGGACATTGACGAAGCCCGGGAAAAATATGCACGCGGGCTTGCTATCTCGCTGACGGACAGGCAAATTGATGACCAGCTTTTAAACCGTCTCCGCCAGTCTCTGGAACCCCACCGTTCGGGGACCATTCCAGTGCATCTCTACTATCAGAGAGCGGATGCACGCGCGCGGTTGCGTTTTGGCGCGACCTGGCGTGTCTCTCCGAGCGATCGTTTACTCAATGATCTGCGTGGCCTCATCGGCCCGGAGCAGGTGGAACTGGAGTTTGACTAATACAGGAATACTATGAGTCTGAATTTCCTTGATTTCGAACAGCCGATCGCCGAGCTGGAAGCGAAAATCGATTCCCTGACAGCAGTAAGCCGTCAGGATGAGAAACTGGATATTAACATCGATGAAGAAGTGCATCGTCTGCGTGAAAAAAGCGTAGAACTGACACGCAAAATCTTCGCCGATCTTGGTGCATGGCAGGTTGCCCAGCTGGCGCGCCATCCACAACGCCCATATACCCTGGATTATGTTCGCCTGGCGTTCGACGAATTCGACGAGCTGGCCGGTGACCGCGCTTATGCTGACGACAAAGCGATTGTCGGCGGGATTGCGCGTCTGGACGGGCGTCCGGTGATGATCATTGGTCATCAGAAAGGCCGCGAAACCAAAGAGAAAATTCGCCGTAACTTTGGTATGCCAGCGCCGGAAGGCTACCGCAAAGCGCTGCGCCTGATGCAAATGGCAGAACGCTTCAATATGCCGATCATCACTTTCATCGACACGCCGGGCGCATACCCTGGCGTGGGCGCGGAAGAGCGTGGTCAGTCTGAAGCAATCGCCCGCAACCTGCGTGAAATGTCGCGCCTGAAAGTGCCGACCATCTGTACCGTCATCGGTGAAGGCGGTTCCGGTGGTGCGCTGGCCATCGGCGTGGGCGACAAAGTCAACATGCTGCAGTACAGTACTTATTCGGTGATCTCGCCGGAAGGTTGTGCGTCAATTCTGTGGAAAAGCGCTGACAAAGCGCCGCTGGCTGCGGAAGCGATGGGCATTATCGCCCCACGCCTGAAAGAGCTGAAGCTGATCGATTCCATCATTCCGGAACCGCTGGGTGGCGCACACCGCAACCCGGAAGCGATCGCCGCCAGCCTGAAGGCGCAACTGCTGGCCGACCTCGCTGATCTCGATGTGCTGAGCAAAGACGATCTGCTCAATCGTCGCTATCAGCGCCTGATGAGCTACGGTTACGCATAACCGACAGAGCCTTCCGAAAAGCCGCACAAGAGTGCGGCTTTTTTTATATCTGCAGTGCAGCCAGGCTATGATTAGCTAAAGATTTTCCAGGAGGAACACGTGAACATTATTGCCATCATGGGGCCTCACGGGGTCTACCACAAAGACGAGCCGATCAAGGAACTGGAAGCGGCGCTGGCGCGGCAGGGGTTCAAAACCATCTGGCCGCAAAACAGCGCCGATCTGATCAAGTTCATTGAGCATAATCCACGTATTTGCGGCGTGATTTTCGACTGGGACGAATACAGCGTCGATTTGTGCAGTGAGATAAACCAGCTGAATGAATATCTTCCGCTTTACGCTTTTATTGATACCCACTCGACGATGGATGTCTCGGTCCACGACATGCGCATGGCGCTATGGTTCTTTGAGTATGCGCTGGGGCAGGCGGAGGACATCGCCACCCGCATTCGTCAGTACACCGGCGAGTATCTGGATAACATCACGCCGCCGTTTACCCGCGCGCTGTTCACATATGTGAAAGAGGGCAAATACACCTTCTGTACACCCGGGCACATGGGCGGTACGGCCTATCAGAAAAGCCCGGTGGGCTGCCTGTTTTATGATTTTTTCGGCGGGAATACGCTGAAAGCGGATGTGTCGATTTCAGTAACGGAACTGGGTTCGCTGCTCGATCACACCGGCCCGCATCTGGAAGCGGAAGAATATATCGCCCGTACATTCGGTGCCGAGCAGAGCTATATGGTGACCAACGGCACCTCGACCTCGAACAAAATCATTGGTATGTATGCCGCGCCCGCGGGCAGTACGCTGCTCATCGACCGCAACTGCCACAAATCGCTAGCGCATCTGCTAATGATGAGCGACGTTGTGCCGCTGTGGTTGAAGCCGACGCGTAACGCACTGGGGAACCTGGGCGGCATTCCACGACGCGAATTCACCCGTGACAGCCTCGCGCAAAAGGTAGCGGCCACGCCGCAGGCGCAGTGGCCGGTGCATGCGGTGATCACCAATTCGACTTATGACGGCCTGCTGTATAACACCACCTGGATTAAGCAGACGCTGGACGTTCCCTCTATTCATTTTGATTCCGCCTGGGTGCCCTATACGCATTTTCACCCGATCTATCAGGGAAAAAGCGGGATGAGCGGCGACCGGGTGCCGGGCAAAGTGATTTATGAGACGCAATCAACGCACAAGATGCTCGCAGCGCTGTCGCAGGCTTCACTGATTCATATCAAAGGGGATTATGACGAAGAGGCGTTTAACGAAGCGTTTATGATGCATACCTCAACGTCGCCGAGTTATCCCATTGTCGCCTCGATTGAAACGGCGGCGGCAATGCTGCGAGGAAATCCGGGTAAGCGGCTTATTCATCGCTCGGTCGAGCGCGCACTGCATTTCCGTAAAGAGGTGCAACGATTGAGGGAAGAATCAGACGGCTGGTTCTTTGATATCTGGCAGCCGGAAGCGGTAGACGAAGCGGAGTGCTGGCCGGTCGCACCGGGTGAAGACTGGCACGGTTTCGCCGATGCCGACGCGGACCATATGTTTCTCGACCCGGTCAAAGTGACCATTCTGACGCCGGGCATGGATGAGCAGGGGAATATGGGCGATGAGGGGATCCCGGCAGCGCTGGTCGCAAAATTCCTTGACGAACGCGGTGTGGTAGTGGAAAAAACCGGGCCTTACAACCTGCTGTTTTTATTCAGTATCGGCATCGATAAAACCCGGGCAATGGGGTTATTGCGTGGGCTGACGGAATTTAAACGCGCGTACGATCTCAATTTACGCGTCAAAAATATGCTACCTGATCTCTATGCCGAAGATCCTGATTTCTACCGTAACATGCGCATTCAGGATCTGGCGCAGGGGATCCACAAACTGATCCGTCAGCATCAGCTTTCGCACCTGATGCTGCGCGCATTTGATGTGCTTCCGCAAATGGTTATGACGCCGCATCAGGCGTGGCAACGGCAGATCAAAGGCGAGGTGGAAACCATCGAGCTCGAGCATCTGGTGGGCCGCGTCTCGGCGAATATGATCCTGCCTTATCCGCCGGGAGTACCGCTGCTGATGCCGGGTGAGATGATCACCGAAGAGAGCCGGTCGGTGCTCGATTTCCTGCTGATGCTGTGTTCCATCGGGCACCACTATCCCGGATTTGAAACCGACATCCACGGCGCGCGGCGCGGTGAGGACGGCATCTATCGGGTACGAGTCTTAAAAAATGACTGAAGGGTTGCGCGCATCGGGCGCGGGCGAGTAACGTGCAGGGAGACTTTAAGGAGGATTTTCATGCTGGGTTTAAAACAGGTTCACCACATTGCCATCATTGCGTCGGATTACGCGAAGAGCAAAGCGTTCTACTGCGACATTCTCGGTTTTACGCTGCAGAGTGAAGCGTATCGCGAAGCGCGCGATTCCTGGAAAGGCGATCTGGCGCTGAACGGGCAGTATGTGATTGAACTGTTCTCCTTTCCGTTTCCGCCAGCGCGCCCGAGTCGCCCGGAAGCCTGTGGGTTGCGCCATCTGGCGTTCAGCGTAGAGGATATCGATCAGGCCGTCGTTCACCTTGAAGGCAAAGGCGTGCGTTGTGAAGCGATTCGCGTTGATCCTTTTACCGACAAGCGCTTTACCTTTTTTAACGATCCGGACGGCCTGCCGCTGGAACTCTATCAGCAATAACGCTTGTCATCACCGACTTAGCCCGGTAACGTGCCGGGTTAGGCTTCTTTAATGCAATACCATCATGACAACCCCGGCAATCGCTCAATTTCTCTCTCCCTGGCGTCGTTTTCTGGTCGCGTTCAGCGGCGGGCTTGACTCTACCGTACTGCTGCACCAGTTGTTCTGCTGGCGGCAAGAAAACCCCGACATCCAGTTACGCGCGATTCATATTCATCACGGTCTTAGCGCCAACGCTGATGACTGGGTGACGCATTGCCAGCAGCTTTGTGCACAGTGGGAAATCCCGCTGGAGGTGGTTCGCGTTACGCTGGTGGATGAAGGAAAGGGAACGGAAGCGCATGCGCGACTGGCGCGTTACACCGCTTTTCGTGAGGCGCTGGCGCCTGGCGAAGTGCTGGTCACGGCGCAGCATCTGAACGATCAGTGTGAAACCTTTTTGCTGGCGTTAAAGCGCGGCAGCGGGCCGGCGGGGTTGTCGGCGATGCCTACTCAGGCAGATTTCGCCGGGACGAAACTGCTGCGCCCGTTACTGAATACGTCCCGTGCCTCGCTGTTGCAGTGGGCGCAGGATCATGCGCTGAGCTGGATCGAAGACGAATCCAATCAGGACGATACCTATGACCGTAACTTCCTGCGCCTGCGCGTGGTGCCTGAGTTTACCGCTCGCTGGCCGCATTTTGCACAAGCGGTCGCGCGCAGTGCGGCACTGTGCGGCGAGCAGGAAAAACTGCTGGATGAGCTGTTGACCGATGAACTGGCGACATTAACGGACAGCGAAGGCGCGTTGATCATCGCACCGCTGGAGCACGTCAGCGAGGTGCGCCGCGCCGCGCTGTTGCGGCGCTGGCTGGCGCAACAGCAGGCGCCTATGCCTTCCAGAGAAAGTCTTCAGCATCTGTGGGACGAAGTGGCGCAGGCCCGCGAGGATGCGAACCCTTGTCTGCGCGTTGGCGAGTTTGAAATCCGTCGTTTTCAGCACCGGCTCTGGTGGCTGAAAGCGCATGCCAGTCAGGCGGAGCGGGTGATTGCCTGGCCATCGCCATCGGCAGTGCTCACACTACCGGATAATCTCGGCCAGTTGCGGCTGACGCCGGGTGGGCTGATTCGCGCTCCGGCGGATGACGATGTTGTCAGCGTGCGGTTTAAAGCGCCGGGCATGCTGCGCATTGTGGGGCGTAACGGGAGCCGCAAGCTGAAAAAAATCTGGCAGGAACTGGGCGTCGCGCCCTGGCTGCGGGACACAACGCCGCTGCTGTTTTATGGTGAGACGTTGATTGCAGCGGCGGGGCAGTTTGTGACGCGGGACGGTCTGGCAGAAGCGGGGAATGGCGTACAGCTGGAATGGATAAAAAACGGGCAGTTGCCTGCCCGTTCATAAATTACGACTCACTGACCACGACGGTGCCGATTTCCGGATGACTGAAGCTGGCGATTTTATCAAGACGTAGCTCCCGGGTTTCACCGGAGACGTCGACGACCAGATACTCCACGTTTTTACGTGACAGCAGGTCATCGGCCTTCGCTTTCAGGACTTCACCATCTTTCAGCTCCAGCGTCAGGATCAGATGATGCTGGCAGGCGAGTTCGAGATTGTCATAGTCATCACAATTGATGGGTTGATAAGTATCATTCATTGACATAATCGCTCACCAGTAAGTTCGCAGCGGCATAGGCTGCTTTTTCCCTGACCGACTCTGAAACGGCATGATCAGATGCAACATCATTCAATGCCTTCAGCACACAACCCAGCGCATCCGGGATATACCCTAAATCTCCGCTGGCAATTTCCGCATATCTCGCGCGTATTAACTCACAATACTTTTCCACATGCCCTCCTGTCAGCGTTCTGACTTAACCGTGGGATGCAAGTTTAAGCCTACGAAGATAAACTCTGTTTAGCAAGGTGACTATACCATACCCATCAAAGCAATATCAGCAGGATGAGCGTTAACTCGGCGAATTCGTGACAGCCTTTTGTCACGGATTTCGCTACAATAACCGCCAATTTTTGCAGGAGTTACCTCATGGCGCTGAAAGCGACAATTTATAAAGCGACAGTGAACGTTGCCGACCTCGACCGCAATCAGTTTCTGGATGCTAACCTGACGCTGGCGCGTCACCCCTCGGAAACCGAAGAGCGAATGATGCTGCGTTTGCTGGCCTGGCTGAAATATGCCGACGAGCGGTTGCAGTTCACGCGCGGGTTAAGTGCGGATGATGAGCCTGAGCTCTGGCTGTTAAACGATCACTTAGCGATTGATTTATGGATTGAACTGGGGCTGCCGGACGAACGCCGTATCAAAAAAGCCTGCTCACGTTCGCAGGCGGTGGCGTTGTTCACGTATAACAGCCGCGCGGCGGAAGTGTGGTGGCAGCAGAACCAGGCGAAGCTGGCCTCGTTTGATAATCTGTCAATCTGGTATCTTGATGATGCGCAGTTAGCGCAGCTGAGTGCCTTTGCCGCACGCACCATGACGTTACAGGCGACGTTGCAGGATGGTGCCATCTGGCTGTCGGATGATCAGAATAATCTGGAAATTCATTTGATCCCCTGGCAACAGCAGGCATGATTACCCTTTCGCGAAATGTCTCCCTGGCTGACGATGAAGTGGTGATTACGGCGATCCGTGCGCAGGGCGCGGGTGGGCAGCACGTTAACAAAGCCTCAACGGCTATACATTTGCGCTTTGACATTCGGGCCTCGAGCCTGCCAGAGTACTACAAGGAGCGCCTACTGGCCGCCAGCCATCATTTAATTTCTGAAGATGGCGTGATCGTGATAAAGGCGCAGGAATATCGCAGCCAGGAGATGAATCGGGAAGCCGCACTGGCTCGCCTGGTGAGCGTCATAAAAGAATTAACCGCCGTGCAGAAACATCGTAAATCAACCCGACCCACAAAAGCGTCGAAAGAACGCAGACTGGCCTCAAAGGCTCAGAAATCCTCGGTAAAAGCGCTGCGCGGTAAAGTTCGTCATTCCTCATCGTGACGAAGAAAAACCATTGAGAATAAGGAATTCAAGGTGAAGAAAGCGATATTAACAGTGGCTGCAGCCTGCACGCTCTTTGCGCTCATCGGCTGTAATAACCGTGCTGAAGTGGATACGGTGCTGGTGCCGCAGTCGGAAGCGTTAACCCCGATGCAGCAAAGCTGGCGTGGTATTTTACCTTGTGCGGATTGCGAAGGTATTGAGACGTCGCTGTTCCTGGAAAAAGACGGTACCTGGGTGATGAACGAACGCTATCAGGGCGTACAACACGAGCCGTCTTCATTTGCGTCATATGGGACCTGGGCGCGCACGGCAGATAAACTGGTGCTGACCGACAGCGACGGAGAAAAGTCTTACTACCGTGCGAAGGGCAATAAACTGGAAATGCTCGATCGTGACGGTAACCCGATCGAATCGACACTGAATTATACGCTTGAACCGGTAAAGGCAAGCCTGCCGACGACGCCGATGGCGATGCGTGGAATGTATTTTTATATGGCTGACGCCGCCATCTTTACTGATTGTGCAACGGGTCAGCGCGTCGCGGTAGCCAATAATGCCCAGCTGGAACGAGATTATGCCGTTGCGCGAGGCACCGAAACCAAACCCATTTTACTGGTGGTCGAAGGGCATTTCACCCTTGAGCCAAATCCGGATACCGGCGAAATGACCAAAACGCTGATGGCGGATAAAGGATCTAAATTTATCCCCGGCAAAGACTGTAACGAGTAATAAAAAAAGCCTCGCGATTGCGAGGCTTTTTTGTCAGCTTAGCCCTTAATGGCAGTGACCAGGTAATTGAGAATGTCGCCGGTTTTAATCAGCTGCTTCTCACCTGAACGACGGTATTTATATTCGATATCGTCGTTATCAAGGTTACGGTCGCCAATCACGATGGTGTGAGGGATACCAATCAGCTCCATATCGGCGAACATCACGCCCGGACGCTCTTTACGGTCATCCATCAGCACGTCAATGCCCTGCGCGCGCAGTTCGTTGTACAGTTTTTCCGCCAGCTCCTGTACGCGATAGGACTTGTGCATGTTCATCGGCAGGATCGCCACCTGGAACGGCGCGATGGCGTCCGGCCAGACGATACCTCGCTCATCGTTGTTCTGTTCGATCGCCGCCGCAACCACACGTGTCACGCCGATACCGTAACAACCCATCGTCAGGATCTGGTTACGACCATCTTCACCCTGCACAGCGGCATTCATCGCCTGAGAGTACTTGGTGCCAAGCTGGAAGATATGACCCACTTCGATACCGCGTTTGATAAGCAGCGTACCCTGACCGTCCGGACTCGGATCGCCAGCAACCACGTTGCGGATGTCGGCCACTTCTGGCGTCGCAACGTCGCGATCCCAGTTGATGCCAAAATAGTGTTTGCCATCAATGTTCGCGCCAGCACCGAAATCGCTCATCGCCGCCACAGTACGGTCGATCACCACCGGAACCGGCATGTTCACCGGGCCAAGGGAACCCGGACCGGCATTCACTACCGCGCGAATTTCCGCTTCGGTGGCGAAGGTCAGCGGGCTTGCCACCTGCGGCAGCTTCTCTGCTTTCACTTCGTTCAGTTCGTGATCGCCACGCACCAGCAGCGCAATCAGCGGATATTCGCTGCCTTCCACCGTCTTCACCAGCAGCGTTTTAACGGTTTTCTCAATCGGCAGATTGAACTGCTCAACCAGCTCGGCGATGGTTTTCGCGTTCGGCGTATCGACCAGCGTCATTTCCTGCGTTGCAGCCGCGCGCGGCGTTTTCGGCGCAAGGGCTTCTGCGAATTCAATGTTAGCGGCAAAATCAGAGCTGTCGGAGAAGATCACATCATCTTCACCGCTCTGTGCCAGCACCTGGAACTCATGAGAAGCGCTACCGCCGATAGAGCCGGTATCTGCCTGCACGGCGCGGAAATCCAGACCCATGCGGGTGAAGATTTTGCTGTAGGCGGCATACATCGCATCGTAGGTTTCCTGCAAGGATTCCTGTGAGGTATGGAAAGAGTAGGCATCTTTCATCAGGAATTCGCGGGAACGCATGACGCCAAAACGCGGACGCACTTCGTCACGGAACTTGGTCTGGATCTGGAAGAAGTTCAACGGCAGCTGTTTGTATGAGTTCAGCTCGTTACGGATCAGATCGGTAATCACTTCTTCGTGAGTCGGGCCTAGGACAAACGGACGATCGCCACGATCAACAAAGCGCAGCAGTTCCGGGCCATACTGCTCCCAACGACCGCTCTCCTGCCACAGATCAGCTGGCTGAACTACTGGCATTGACACCTCAATCGCACCGGCGTTGTTCATCTCTTCACGCACGATGTTTTCGACTTTTTTCAGGACGCGCAGGCCGGTTGGCAGCCAGGTGTATAACCCGGAGGCCAGCTTGCGGATCATCCCGGCGCGCAGCATCAGCTGATGGCTGATGACTTCGGCGTCGGCAGGTGTCTCCTTCAGAGTGGAGAGCAGATATTGGCTAGTACGCATGTTGTTACGATTCCATTTGGACGATTGGAACAGACTCAGGGCGAGCCTGATTCAAAAAAAGTGGTTTAGTTTACCAGTGTGGCAAAGATGCCAAAAGAGAGGAAAAATAAAATTAGCGCGGTTCCAGCGCAAAGACTTCGAAACCGTTGCTGTTTACGCGCCAGCGAACGTTGAAATCCAGCAACCAGACGGCGTAGGTTTTCCCGCTTTCTTCTTCTTTTCGATACGCCGGACGCGGATCCTGGGCCAGAACGTCGCAAATGAACGTTTTCAACTGCGGATACCGTTTTTCCAGCGGCAATAACTGGGCTTCAACGTCGTCGGTAAAGCTGACGGGCATGTCGGCCTGCGGTGCCTGTTGCGCGTAGCTGGCGGTGGCGTTCGGCAGCGCTTCAGCAAACGGCAGATAGGGTTTAATGTCGATGACCGGCGTGCCGTCCACCAGATCCAGACTGCCCAGTTGCAGGATCACCTGATCTTTCTCACAGCGGATGCCCCTCAGTTCAACCAGCGACATGCCGATCGGATTCGGGCGGAAGGTGGAACGGGTGGCAAAAACGCCCATACGGGTATTACCGCCAAGACGCGGTGGTCTGACGGTAGGACGCCAGCCGCCGTCCATCGTCTGATGAAAAACAAACAACACCCACAAATGGCTGAAACCTTCAAGACCACGAACGGCTTCGGCCTGATTGTAGGGGGGAAGCAAATGAAGTTCGCCGCCCTGGCTTTTCACCAGCCCCGGCTGGCGGGGAACGGCAAACTTCTCTTTATACGGAGAGCGAATGATGCCTATTTGCTCAAACTGAAACGCACTCATTTCGCCGAAACGTTGAGGGCCGATCCGATACAGACGGCCTGACGATAGCAACCCGGCGTACCGCTGGTCACTTCGCAGCTGTGCAGCAGAACCGCGTTCGCCTTCATTTTAGAAGCGTTAATCTGCATACGTTTCCGCGCTGTTGGAATGTTTGGCGGAGAGTCCTGATTGGACGCCTGGCAGGAATCACCGGAGACTTCACCGAGTTCGCGGAAAGGTTTACCGAGCAAATCTTCTGCTTTGGTGTAGATTTTTACCGGAACAGGGCGCGGTGCTTTGGGTTTGACGGTTTCCGTTTTGGGCGGCGTTGCGGTGCTTTGTACGGGTTCGACAGGAGATCTGCTTAGCATGGAACAGCCGCTTAACATGAGTGCCAGTAAACAGATCGGTAAAGCACGCATAATATTTCCTCAATGAATGGTAAACCAGACAGTTATTGAATCAGGTGCTGGTCAAAATGACAAGACGGGCATATGCCCGTCCTGAATGATATTGACTGGGGAGAGAGATTACCAGCCTTTCACTGCACCGCCATTAAAGATTTTGTCGGCCGCCGCAGCCACTTCGTCAGACTGATACGCTTCAACGAATTTTTTCACGTTTTCGGCGTCTTTGTTATCTTCGCGGGAAACGATCAGGTTAACGTACGGAGACTCTTTATCTTCAACAAAGATACCGTCTTTCGCCGGCGTCAGGTTGATCTGGCTGGCGTATGTGGTGTTGATGACGGCCAGCGCAATCTGTGCGTCGTCCAGAGAACGCGGCAACTGCGGCGCTTCCAGCTCAACAATTTTCAGGTTTTTCGGGTTCTGCTCGATATCCAGCACGGTTGGCAGCAGGCCCACGCCATCTTTCAGTTTGATCAGACCCACTTTCTGCAGCAGCAGCAGGGAACGGCCAAGGTTGGTCGGATCATTCGGAACGGCAACCTGTGATTCTGGCTGCAGCTCGTCCAGCGTTTTGATTTTTTTGGAGTAACCTGCGATCGGGTAAACGAAAGTGTTTCCGACTGGTACCAGTTTGTAGCCGCGATCTTTGATCTGCTGATCCAGGTACGGTTTGTGCTGGAAGGCGTTTGCATCGATATCGCCTTTGCTCAGCGCTTCGTTCGGCAGAACGTAATCGTTAAAGGTCACCAGTTCAACATCCAGACCGTATTTCTCTTTCGCAACTTTCTGCGCGACTTCAGCAACCTGCTGCTCAGCGCCAACGATGATACCTACTTTAATGTGGTTCGGATCTTTTTCATCCTGACCGCAACCCACCAGAGCCAGAGAACCAAGCAGGGCACCCACGGCCGCAAAAGTCTTCAAATTGAACGCCATGTTATTTCCTTTGTATGTTGTGTATTACGTTATTTGTGAGTCACAGTCCGGACGATACGATCGCCGCAGAATTGAATTAAATAAACCAGAACGACTAACAATACCAGTACCGTATTCATTACCGTCGCGTTATAGCCGATATAGCCGTACTGATAGCCAATCTGGCCGAGACCGCCTGCGCCAACGGCACCGCCCATCGCCGAATAGCCTACCAGTGTGATAAGGGTAATCGTTGCCGCATTCACCAGACCGGGCAGCGCTTCCGGCAAAAGGACTTTGCGTACGATCTGCATCGGCGTAGCGCCCATAGCGCGGGACGCTTCAATCAATCCGGTGGGAATTTCAAGCAACGCGTTTTCTACCATACGGGCGATAAACGGCGCCGCCCCGACGGTCAGCGGGACAATCGCTGCCTGCAGACCGATGGAGGTGCCGACGATTACCCGGGTGAATGGGATCATCCACACCAGCAAAATAATAAAAGGAATCGAACGGAAGATATTCACCAGCGCCGAAACGGTGCGGTAGATCTTCGCATTTTCCACAATCTGCCCCGGACGGGTGACATACAGCAGAACCCCCACGGGCAGGCCGAGGACAAAACCGAACAGGCCGGAGACGAAGGTCATCGCCAGCGTCTCCCAGACGCCGCGGGCCAGTAACCACATCATTGGCTCAGACATAACCCAGCACCTCTACTTTTACATGTCGTTCCTGCAGCCAGGCAATGGCGGCTTGCGTATCTACTTGTGTTCCGTGCATTTCGGTCAGCATGATGCCGAACTTAACGCCGCCGGCGTAATCCATCTGTGCGCTGATAATATTGTTATTCACGTTAAAACGACGCGCGGTTTCGGAGAGCAGCGGGGCGTCAACGGACTGACCGGTAAATTCCATGCGCAGCATCGGCACGCTGTCCGACAACGGGAAGTCTTTCAGGCGCGCCAGGTAATCTTCCGGGATATCCAGATGCAGTGTCGACTGAATGAACTGTTGTGCCAGCGGGGTTTTCGGATGGGAGAACACTTCACTCACCGTATCCTGCTCGATCAACTGACCGTTGCTAATAACCGCAACGCAATCGCAGATGCGTTTCACCACATCCATCTCATGCGTGATCAGTAGAATGGTCAGGCCCAGACGACGGTTAATGTCTTTCAGCAGTTCCAGAATGGAGCGCGTGGTGGCCGGGTCGAGCGCGCTGGTGGCTTCATCACACAGCAGTACTTTGGGATTGCTGGCCAGCGCACGCGCAATGGCGACGCGCTGCTTTTGACCGCCCGACAGGTTTGCCGGATAGCTGTCGTGTTTATCGCTCAGACCGACCAGATCCAGCAATTCAGTGACGCGGCGCTTTATTTCTTCTTTCGGGGTGTTATCGAGCTCCAGCGGCAACGCGACATTACCAAAAACGGTACGAGAAGCGAGCAGGTTAAAGTGCTGGAAAATCATGCCGATCTGGCGACGTGCTTTGGTCAGCGCGGATTCTGAGAGCGTCGTCAACTCCTGGCCGTCAACCAGTACGCTGCCCTGAGTCGGACGTTCCAGCAGATTCACACAGCGAATCAGCGTACTTTTACCCGCACCGGAGGCGCCAATGACGCCGTAGATTTGCCCGGCAGGTACATGCAGGCTGACATCATTGAGAGCCTGAATAGTACGGTTTCCCTGCTGGAACACTTTGGTGATTTTCGAAAGTTTAATCATTAGGTATTTATTATCGTTTAAATGTTAGCCGTGGCATTTTTTACTGCCGGACGCGCACGAAGGCCGTCAATGAAATGGATGTTAAGGCATCCAGACGTCTAAATCAATCCAGCTTTCAATAATGAGCACTTTCTTGCGTGACGAAACATGCGATACTAGCGGCACAGGCTATATTCAGGAGCTCATCGTGGCAAAGTCAGTACCCGCAGTTTTTCTCGATCGTGATGGCACAATAAATATTGATCACGGCTATGTGCATGAAATTGATGATTTTGAGTTTATTGATGGCGTCATTGATGCCATGCGTGAACTCAAAGAGATGGGTTTTGCTCTGGTACTGGTGACCAACCAGTCCGGAATTGCGCGCGGCAAATTTACCGAAGCGCAGTTTGAAACACTGACCGAGTGGATGGACTGGTCACTGGCCGACCGCGGTGTCGATCTGGATGGTATCTATTATTGTCCACATCATCCACAAGGGAGCGTAGAGGAATTCCGCCAGGTCTGTGATTGCCGCAAACCGCACCCGGGAATGCTGATCTCTGCGCGTGATTATCTGCACATTGATATGGCTGCGTCTTATATGGTTGGCGATAAGCTGGAAGATATGCAGGCGGCGACCGCGGCAGAGATCGGAACCAAAGTGCTGGTGCGTACCGGTAAGCCTGTAACCGACGAGGCTGAAAAGTCAGCTGATTGGGTGATTAATAGTCTTGCTGATTTGCCTGCGGCTATCAAAAAGCGGAAATAACCAGCGTTATGACGAAAAGATGAGCGGTTGAAATAAAAATGAATTTTTCCGCTTGTCATTCCTCGCAGGCCCCCTATAATGCGCCTCCATCGACACGGCGCTGATGACAAACATCACACAGCGACGGTGAGTCGGAAGAGAAAAAATCCTGAGAAATTGGGGTTGACTCTGAAAGAGGAAAGCGTAATATACGCCACCTCGCGACAGTGCGCTGTAAGCCGCGTCGCAACTGCTCTTTAACAATTTATCAGACAATCTGTGTGGGCACTCGGAGTGACTGGATTCTTAACGTCCTCGGACGAAAAATGAATACCAAGTCTCAAAGAGTGAACACGTAATTCATTACGAAGTTTAATTCTTAGAGCATCAAACTTAAATTGAAGAGTTTGATCATGGCTCAGATTGAACGCTGGCGGCAGGCCTAACACATGCAAGTCGAGCGGCAGCGGGGGGAAGCTTGCTTCCCCGCCGGCGAGCGGCGGACGGGTGAGTAATGTCTGGGAAACTGCCTGATGGAGGGGGATAACTACTGGAAACGGTAGCTAATACCGCATAACGTCTTCGGACCAAAGTGGGGGACCTTCGGGCCTCATGCCATCAGATGTGCCCAGATGGGATTAGCTTGTTGGTGGGGTAACGGCTCACCAAGGCGACGATCCCTAGCTGGTCTGAGAGGATGACCAGCCACACTGGAACTGAGACACGGTCCAGACTCCTACGGGAGGCAGCAGTGGGGAATATTGCACAATGGGCGCAAGCCTGATGCAGCCATGCCGCGTGTATGAAGAAGGCCTTCGGGTTGTAAAGTACTTTCAGCGGGGAGGAAGGTGCTGTGGTTAATAACCGCAGCAATTGACGTTACCCGCAGAAGAAGCACCGGCTAACTCCGTGCCAGCAGCCGCGGGATACGGAGGGTGCAAGCGTTAATCGGAATTACTGGGCGTAAAGCGCACGCAGGCGGTCTGTCAAGTCGGATGTGAAATCCCCGGGCTCAACCTGGGAACTGCATCCGAAACTGGCAGGCTTGAGTCTTGTAGAGGGGGGTAGAATTCCAGGTGTAGCGGTGAAATGCGTAGAGATCTGGAGGAATACCGGTGGCGAAGGCGGCCCCCTGGACAAAGACTGACGCTCAGGTGCGAAAGCGTGGGGAGCAAACAGGATTAGATACCCTGGTAGTCCACGCCGTAAACGATGTCGACTTGGAGGTTGTGCCCTTGAGGCGTGGCTTCCGGAGCTAACGCGTTAAGTCGACCGCCTGGGGAGTACGGCCGCAAGGTTAAAACTCAAATGAATTGACGGGGGCCCGCACAAGCGGTGGAGCATGTGGTTTAATTCGATGCAACGCGAAGAACCTTACCTGGTCTTGACATCCACGGAAGTTTTCAGAGATGAGAATGTGCCTTCGGGAACCGTGAGACAGGTGCTGCATGGCTGTCGTCAGCTCGTGTTGTGAAATGTTGGGTTAAGTCCCGCAACGAGCGCAACCCTTATCCTTTGTTGCCAGCGATTAGGTCGGGAACTCAAAGGAGACTGCCAGTGATAAACTGGAGGAAGGTGGGGATGACGTCAAGTCATCATGGCCCTTACGACCAGGGCTACACACGTGCTACAATGGCATATACAAAGAGAAGCGACCTCGCGAGAGCAAGCGGACCTCATAAAGTATGTCGTAGTCCGGACTGGAGTCTGCAACTCGACTCCACGAAGTCGGAATCGCTAGTAATCGTGGATCAGAATGCCACGGTGAATACGTTCCCGGGCCTTGTACACACCGCCCGTCACACCATGGGAGTGGGTTGCAAAAGAAGTAGGTAGCTTAACCTTCGGGAGGGCGCTTACCACTTTGTGATTCATGACTGGGGTGAAGTCGTAACAAGGTAACCGTAGGGGAACCTGCGGTTGGATCACCTCCTTACCTGAAAGAACCTGCCTCTGAAGTGCTCACACAGATTGTCTGATGAAATTACAGCAGTAAAAAATCTCTGCAGGCTTGTAGCTCAGGTGGTTAGAGCGCACCCCTGATAAGGGTGAGGTCGGTGGTTCAAGTCCACTCAGGCCTACCAAATTTTCCCTGAATACTGCGTTGCGAAACGACTCGCATACTGATTGTATGCTTCGCCGTTGCGCGCCTTGTCTCAGGAAAAATTACCGGTACAGAGGTAATCACGATGGGGCTATAGCTCAGCTGGGAGAGCGCCTGCTTTGCACGCAGGAGGTCTGCGGTTCGATCCCGCATAGCTCCACCATCTTTACTGCGACACAAGAAAACTTCAGAGTGTGCCTGAAAAGGTTCACTGCGAAGTTTTGCTCTTTAAAAATCTGGATCAAGCTGAAAATTGAAACACTGAATAGTCGAAAGATTATTCGTGAGTCTCTCAAATTTTCGCAATCAGAAGACAACACTGTCAGAGGTGATGTGAGCGAAGTGAAGACAAGGCGTACCGCACGTAGCGAGCGCAGTGGACTTAATGTCCATGAGCATCGCGAGTACGGAACAACGCAGTATTCACGACGCGCAACAAGCCGGACAGAACAAGACATCTTCGGGTTGTGAGGTTAAGCGACTAAGCGTACACGGTGGATGCCCTGGCAGTCAGAGGCGATGAAGGACGTGCTAATCTGCGAAAAGCGCCGGTAAGGTGATATGAACCGTTATAACCGGCGATGTCCGAATGGGGAAACCCGGTGCACTTCGGTGCATCATCGTAACATGAATACATAGTGTTACGAGGCGAACCGGGGGAACTGAAACATCTAAGTACCCCGAGGAAAAGAAATCAACCGAGATTCCCCCAGTAGCGGCGAGCGAACGGGGAGGAGCCCAGAGTCTGAATCAGTTTGTGTGTCAGTGGAAGCGTCTGGAAAGTCGCGCGATACAGGGTGAAAGCCCCGTACACAAAAACACACAGGCTGTGAACTCGATGAGTAGGGCGGGACACGTGGTATCCTGTCTGAATATGGGGGGACCATCCTCCAAGGCTAAATACTCCTGACTGACCGATAGTGAACCAGTACCGTGAGGGAAAGGCGAAAAGAACCCCGGCGAGGGGAGTGAAACAGAACCTGAAACCGTGTACGTACAAGCAGTGGGAGCACCCTTTTGGGTGTGACTGCGTACCTTTTGTATAATGGGTCAGCGACTTATATTCTGTAGCAAGGTTAACCGCATAGGGGAGCCGAAGGGAAACCGAGTCTTAATTGGGCGTTAAGTTGCAGGGTATAGACCCGAAACCCGGTGATCTAGCCATGGGCAGGTTGAAGGTTGGGTAACACTAACTGGAGGACCGAACCGACTAATGTTGAAAAATTAGCGGATGACCTGTGGCTGGGGGTGAAAGGCCAATCAAACCGGGAGATAGCTGGTTCTCCCCGAAAGCTATTTAGGTAGCGCCTCGTGAATTCATCTCCGGGGGTAGAGCACTGTTTCGGCCAGGGGGTCATCCCGACTTACCAACCCGATGCAAACTGCGAATACCGGAGAATGTTATCACGGGAGACACACGGCGGGTGCTAACGTCCGTCGTGAAGAGGGAAACAACCCAGACCGCCAGCTAAGGTCCCAAAGTCATGGTTAAGTGGGAAACGATGTGGGAAGGCCCAGACAGCCAGGATGTTGGCTTAGAAGCAGCCATCATTTAAAGAAAGCGTAATAGCTCACTGGTCGAGTCGGCCTGCGCGGAAGATGTAACGGGGCTAAACCATGCACCGAAGCTGCGGCAGCGACACTAAGTGTTGTTGGGTAGGGGAGCGTTCTGTAAGCCGTTGAAGGTGGCCTGTGAGGGCTGCTGGAGGTATCAGAAGTGCGAATGCTGACATAAGTAACGATAAAGCGGGTGAAAAGCCCGCTCGCCGGAAGACCAAGGGTTCCTGTCCAACGTTAATCGGGGCAGGGTGAGTCGACCCCTAAGGGGCGAGGCCGAAAGGCGTAGTCGATGGGAAACAGGTTAATATTCCTGTACTTGGTGTTACTGCGAAGGGGGGACGGAGAAGGCTGTGTCATCCGGGCGACGGTTGTCCCGGTTTAAGCGTGCAGGTGTGTGCTCCAGGCAAATCCGGAGTGCTTTAACACTGAGGCGTGATGACGAGGCACTACGGTGCTGAAGTGACAGATGCCCTGCTTCCAGGAAAAGCCTCTAAGCTCCAGGTAACACGAAATCGTACCCCAAACCGACACAGGTGGTCAGGTAGAGAATACCAAGGCGCTTGAGAGAACTCGGGTGAAGGAACTAGGCAAAATGGTGCCGTAACTTCGGGAGAAGGCACGCTGGTGCGTAGGTGAAGTCCCTCGCGGATGGAGCTGAGACCAGTCGAAGATACCAGCTGGCTGCAACTGTTTATTAAAAACACAGCACTGTGCAAACACGAAAGTGGACGTATACGGTGTGACGCCTGCCCGGTGCCGGAAGGTTAATTGATGGGGTCAGCCGTAAGGCGAAGCTCCTGATCGAAGCCCCGGTAAACGGCGGCCGTAACTATAACGGTCCTAAGGTAGCGAAATTCCTTGTCGGGTAAGTTCCGACCTGCACGAATGGCGTAATGATGGCCAGGCTGTCTCCACCCGAGACTCAGTGAAATTGAACTCGCTGTGAAGATGCAGTGTACCCGCGGCAAGACGGAAAGACCCCGTGAACCTTTACTATAGCTTGACACTGAACACTGGTCCTTGATGTGTAGGATAGGTGGGAGGCTTTGAAGTGTGGACGCCAGTCTGCATGGAGCCGCCCTTGAAATACCACCCTTTAATGGCTGGTGTTCTAACGTGGACCCGTAATCCGGGTTGCGGACAGTGTCTGGTGGGTAGTTTGACTGGGGCGGTCTCCTCCTAAAGAGTAACGGAGGAGCACGAAGGTTGGCTAATCCTGGTCGGACATCAGGAGGTTAGTGCAATGGCATAAGCCAGCTTGACTGCGAGCGTGACGGCGCGAGCAGGTGCGAAAGCAGGTCATAGTGATCCGGTGGTTCTGAATGGAAGGGCCATCGCTCAACGGATAAAAGGTACTCCGGGGATAACAGGCTGATACCGCCCAAGAGTTCATATCGACGGCGGTGTTTGGCACCTCGATGTCGGCTCATCACATCCTGGGGCTGAAGTAGGTCCCAAGGGTATGGCTGTTCGCCATTTAAAGTGGTACGCGAGCTGGGTTTAGAACGTCGTGAGACAGTTCGGTCCCTATCTGCCGTGGGCGCTGGAGAATTGAGGGGGGCTGCTCCTAGTACGAGAGGACCGGAGTGGACGCATCACTGGTGTTCGGGTTGTCATGCCAATGGCACTGCCCGGTAGCTAAATGCGGAAGAGATAAGTGCTGAAAGCATCTAAGCACGAAACTTGCCCCGAGATGAGTTCTCCCTGAGACATTAAGTCTCCTGAAGGAACGTTGAAGACGACGACGTTGATAGGCCGGGTGTGTAAGCGCAGCGATGCGTTGAGCTAACCGGTACTAATGAACCGTGAGGCTTAACCTTACAACGCCGAAGATGTTTTGGCGTGAGAGACAGATTTTCAGCCTGATACAGATAACAGAATTTGCCTGGCGGCTTTAGCGCGGTGGTCCCACCTGACCCCATGCCGAACTCAGAAGTGAAACGCCGTAGCGCCGATGGTAGTGTGGGGCTTCCCCATGTGAGAGTAGGACACTGCCAGGCATCCATTTAGCAGTAACCCGGGTAAAACCGGGCGTTGTAGACAGTTTCGGTGGAGCGGTAGTTCAGTCGGTTAGAATACCTGCCTGTCACGCAGGGGGTCGCGGGTTCGAGTCCCGTCCGTTCCGCCACTTATTGAGAGCCCTGAGTGAAAACTCAGGGCTTTTTCATATTCTAAAATATTGATTATTGCTGTATTAGCAAAAATCCTCTGCGTTTTACGATCTGTTTTCCTTCCATGGCTTCATCCATAATCCTCGCATTAAACACAAACTGTGAAAAAGAGGAATTCTTATGTCTATCCCTGCATTTGGTCTTGGTACGTTCCGTCTGAACGACGATGTAGTTATCGCTTCTGTAAAAAATGCGCTGGAGCTCGGCTACCGCGCTATTGATACTGCACAGATCTATGGCAACGAAGCGGCTGTTGGTCAGGCAATTGCGGAAAGCGGCGTTAAGCGCAGCGATCTGTTTATCACCACTAAGATCTGGATCGAGAATCTGAGCAAAGACAAGCTGATCTCAAGTCTGAAAGAGAGCCTGCAGAAACTGCGTACCGATTATGTGGATCTGACGCTGATTCACTGGCCGTCCCCGAATGATGAAGTGTCTGTTGAAGAATTCATGCAGGCGCTGCTGGAAGCGAAAAAGCAGGGTCTGACTCGCGAAATCGGTATTTCTAACTTCACCATCCCACTGATGGAAAAAGCCATCGCTGCGGTCGGGGCAGAAAACATCGCGACGAACCAGATTGAGCTGTCACCGTACCTGCAGAACGGTAAAGTGGTTGACTGGGCGAAGGCTCACGGTATCCACATCACCTCTTATATGACGCTGGCTTATGGTAAGGCGCTGAAAGATGAAGTGATTGCGCGTATCGCTGCAAAACACAACGCTACCCCGGCTCAGGTTATCCTGGCATGGGCAATGGGTGAAGGTTATGCCGTGATCCCATCATCCACTAAACGTGAAAACCTGGCGAGCAACCTGCTGGCACGCGATCTGAAGCTGGACGAGGAAGATAAGAAAGCGATTGCTGCGCTTGATTGCAACGATCGTCTGGTTAGCCCGGAAGGCCTGGCGCCGAACTGGGATTAATCTCCAGAGTAGCGAGTGGCATTGCGCCACTCGCTTTTTTATTTCATGTTCTGCTTAATGTATTCACTCAAGAAATCAATAAACGCCCGAATGCGGGTACTTACCGCTCTGTCGCTGTAATAGACCGCGCTGAATGGCATCTCGACCGGCAAACGTTTATCCGCCAGCAGCTCGACAAAATCTCCCTTCTCAATTTCTTTATCCACCATATAGTCGGACAGACAGGCAATGCCATTGCCGCTCAGGCAGAGGTGTTTTAGCGTTTCGCCGCTATTTGACGAGAGTCCGCACTGAATCTCAAAGAGTTGCCCGTCATTACAGGATACGGGCCATGTATTCAGGGAAACTGGCTCGGTGAAACCCAGGCACAGGTGTTGTTTCAGTTCTTCCACGGTTTGCGGCGTGCCGTGTTTCTCAAGATAATCTGGTGAGGCGATGATCTTCCGGTAGCTGTTGAACAGCGGACGCGCGCGCAGGCTGGAGTCAGTGAGCGTCCCGGCCCGAATGGCGACATCCACTTTGCGCTCAATCAGGTTGATAAACGTTTCTGAGGAGACCAGCGAGAGTGTCATTTCAGGGTAGCGTTCCCGAAACGGCTTTATCAGCGGCATCAGAAAATGAAGCACCACCGGCGTGGCGGCATCGACGCGCAGCAAGCCTCGCGGTGTGTTTCGCGTCTCCATCAGCTCGTTTTCCGCGGCTGCCATTTCCTGCAACACCACCTGCATCCGGCGAAAATAACGCTCACCTTCTTCGGTCAGGCTCAACTGACGGGTGGTTCGGTTGAGCAGGCTGACGCCCAGTTTTGATTCGAGTTTTTTGACGGCCCGGCTGACGGCGGAGTTAGCTTGATCGAGCTGTTCTGCCGCCCGACTAAAGCTTCCACTTTCGACAACCGCGACAAAGATGGCAATTTCTTCAGAGGTTGCTTTCATTGTTGCTCCATGCGCAAAAATTCAATAATACAATGTTTCTGGTAAATAGCGTTGAAAGTATGAGCGGAAATCCCTATAACAGAAGAACCCGCGCGATTCTGGGCGGGTTTTTTGTCATTGAGGTTCGAAGCTAAAAGTGCGAAAGAATACCTATGCCATGCGTTATGTCGCCGGACAACCGGCGGAGCGGATCCTGCCACCAGGATCGTTTGCGAGCATTGGTACAGCGTTACCCGCAGGTGCGCCCATCAGCAGTGAAGAAAAAATACGGATCCTCGTCTGGAATATCTTTAAACAGCAGCGCGCTGAATGGATGTCGGTGCTGAAAAATTTCGGCAAAGATGCGCATCTGGTGTTATTGCAGGAGGCGCAAACCACGCCTGAACTGGTGTCGTTTGCGACCACTAACTATCTGGCGGCGGATCAGGTTCCCGCCTTTGTGTTACCGCAGCATCCCTCTGGCGTAATGACACTGTCAGCGGCGCATCCTGTTTATTGTTGCCCGTTGCGTGAACGTGAGCCGATCCTGCGTCTGGCGAAGTCCGCGCTGGTGACGGTCTATCCGTTACCGGACACTCGCCTGTTGATGGTAGTGAATATTCACGCGGTAAATTTTAGTCTGGGGGTGGATGTGTACAGTAAGCAATTACTTCCCATTGGCGACCAGATTGCCCACCACAGCGGCCCGGTGATTATGGCCGGTGACTTCAATGCCTGGAGCCGTCCGCGAATGAACGCGTTGTACCGTTTTGCGCGTGAGATGTCCTTACGCGAAGTCCGCTTTACAGATGACAATCGCCGTCGTGCGTTTGGCCGTCCGCTCGATTTTGTTTTCTATCGCGGCCTCGCGGTGGATGAAGCCTCTGTGCTGGTCACCCGCGCGTCCGACCACAACCCGCTACTCGTTGAATTCAGTCCCGGCAAGCCTGATAAATAAAGGTATGTCAGGTCTGCCGTGGGGCAGACCTGATCTCAGTGCTGCCCTTTATTATCACTCATCAAAGGACAGCATATGACCACAGGTTCTCATCACGATAACGTCGAAAAACAGTTTGGCTCGCAGGCTCAGGCCTATTTAACCAGCACGGTGCATGCCGCCGGGCGCGATCTCCAGCGTCTGGCTGAGCGACTTTCAGCGTTCCCACAGGCACAACTGCTGGATATGGGATGCGGAGCAGGGCACGCCAGCTTTGTGGCGGCTGGCAACGTAGCGAACGTCACAGCCTATGACTTATCCCGTCAGATGCTGGAGGTCGTTGAGCATGCTGCGCAGGAAAAAGGGCTGCATAACATCCGCACGCAGCAAGGGTACGCGGAAGCGTTGCCGTTTGCCGATGCCACCTTTGATGTGGTGATTAGCCGTTATTCGGCTCACCACTGGCACGACGTAGGGCAGGCGCTGCGAGAGGTTAAACGGGTGCTCAAACCTGGCGGGGTGTTCATCATGATGGACGTAATGTCGCCCGGGCATCCGGTCCGCGATATCTGGCTGCAAACCGTCGAAGCGCTGCGGGATACCTCGCATGTGCGAAATTATTCAAGCGGCGAATGGTTAGCGCTGGTCAACGAGGCCGGACTGGTTACGCGAACGTTAACCACCGACAAATTACCGCTTGAGTTCTCTTCATGGGTGGCGCGAATGCGTACGCCTCAGGCATTGTGTGAGGCTATTCGGCTGTATCAGGACAGCGCATCAACAGACGTAAAAGCGTACTTTGCTCTGCAGGCGGAAGGATCGTTTACCAGCGACATCGTGATGCTGGAAGCGTATAAAGCTGCATAAAAAATAAAAGGCACCGGGAAGCGGTGCCTTTTTTAGTTCATGCTGTTATCAGGATTCTGGTCTGCTGCTGTTTTTCACATACAGCGTCAGCTGATCGCCAGGTTGCAGGCTATCGGTACCGCCATTCCAGCGGACCACGTCACGAATGTTGACACCATGACGTTTCGCAATGCTCGACAGTGAATCACCCTTGCGTACGCGATAAGTAATGCTATCGCTGTTGCGGGCAAGACGCTGTGCGCTGCTCCCTGCGCCTACTGTCAGGTTCTGACCCACTTTCAGGTTTGATCCCCGCAGATTATTCCACTGCTGAAGATCTTTCGCCGATACGCCAAGGCGCGCGGCAATGCCGGAAAGTGTATCGCCTGAACGAACCTTATAGCTGCGACTGCTCAGCGGGGTGTTGTCGGCAACCAGCGTAGGCTGGACGGCGGCAATCTCGCCAGAAGCCAGAGATTCACGCAGTTGATTTGCGTGCTTCTTTGGCACCATCACATACTTAGGTCCTGCTGCGCCGAGGGTAGAACCCTTAACGCCGGCGTTAAATGCTTTCAGCTTAGTCACAGAGATACCGGCCATATCCGCTACCTGTTTCAGATCAACCGGGTTATCCAGATGAACGCGCGCGAGTGCACGGCTTTCATCTGCGGTTGGTAACTGAACGCCATAACGTTTGCTGTTCTTGAGGATGTCGCTCAATGCCAGCATTTTAGGCACGTATACCCGGGTCTCCTGAGGTAATGAGAGTGACCAGAAGTCGGTGGGTTTGCCACGCGCTTTGTTCGCTTTCATCGCCTTCATCACTCGACCCTCACCGCTGTTGTAAGCGGCAACCGTTAACAACCAGTCGCCGTCAAACATCTTGTTAAGACGTTGCATCATGTCGAGAGCTGCCGTTGTAGAGGCAATCACATCACGACGCGCGTCATAACTGCGGGTCTGTTTCAAACCATAATTCCGCCCGGTGCTCGGTATGATCTGCCAGATGCCTGCGGCATTGGCGTCAGACGTTGCATGCGGGTCAAAAGCGCTCTCCACTATGGGTAGTAGTACCAGTTCCATGGGCATGTTACGTTTCTTAACTTGCCCTGCTATCCAGTACATATACGGCTCTGCCCGTAAAGTTACATCGTGGAGATAGCTCTTGTTACGCAAATACTTTTGTTTTTGTTCGCGAATCCGGTTGTTTTCCGGAATTCCCATCTTTAGCTCGTCGCCTATGAAAGCCCACAAGTCCTGATTCTGTGCGTAGAATGTTCCATCGTCCATCCATCGCGCCTGACTTATGAACTTTCCTGCTTCCCCTTGACCAGCTGCAGAAAGGCTCTGTGCGTGCTGCTGAACGTTACCATCGTGCTTAGACGCCTGGCACCCCACCAGCAGGACAGAGGCGAGTAATATCGCTTTTGCCTTCATGTGTGTGTCAATAGTTGCTTAAAAGACGAGCAATCATAACGGCGAAGTTTTTAAAAGGCAACCCGGAATTTTCAGAAGTTGTCTTTCTTTACCCGTAACCAGGCGAATCGCTCTTCAGGTTGTTGCAATTTTGTTTCTTTGGATATTTCATTAATTAAATCAATGTCATCCGTGCGTAAAAAAATATTTATTTGACGCTCATTTTTCAGAGTTACGGGCAGTGTTTTTTGATTTTTTGCACGTAACTCCTTAACTTTAAGGTAATAATCATTTATTGCAGGATCGTGGGGGAGAATGCTTAAGGCAAACTTTATATTTGTTAAAGTATACTCGTGTGCGCAACAAATCAGCGTATCTGCCGGAAGTGCATTTATCTTCTGGAAGGATTGATACATCTGTGTTGGCGTTCCTTCAAACAAACGACCGCAACCGCCTGAGAACA
This sequence comes from Trabulsiella odontotermitis, assembly GCF_030053895.1. Lineage (NCBI taxonomy): Bacteria > Pseudomonadati > Pseudomonadota > Gammaproteobacteria > Enterobacterales > Enterobacteriaceae > Trabulsiella > Trabulsiella odontotermitis. The sequence continues at coordinate 3,617,781 of NZ_CP125781.1, read as the reverse complement.
TCGTGTCGCCGCAGAAAAGATAAGGATCGCTGAAGAAACAGATATGTCCTAAAGTGTGACCTGGGGTAGAAATTACCCGAAATTTGCCCCCCAAAATAGCCACCTCATCGCCTTCACCTACGACTTTCGTTGTACCCTTATCTTGTGTCTCAGCAGGGCCATATACCACTACATCAGGAAAATGCTGGCGAAGTTCTTTCACGCCGCCAACGTGGTCATGGTGGTGATGGGTAAGGAAAATCGCTTCGGGCTGCCACTGGTTTTCTTTTATAGCAGCAAGCACCGGCGCCGCCTCACCAGGATCCACAATCAGGCAACGGCCGTTATCGTCACTCAGAACCCAGATGTAGTTGTCCTGAAAGGCAGGAATACTGATAAGATTCATAAATTACCTCACAAAGCGTAGCGGAAGGTTGTAATGAAACCGGCAAGGATACCTCAAACAGTAGAAGCGCCCATCCACTGGTCAGAAATGCCGTGGGGGGAATACTATCGCGAGGCGCTGGAATATCAGCTTAAACCCTGGCTGGCCAAATTGTACGGCTTTCACTTGCTTAAGATTGGCAATCTCAGCGCGGAAATCAACACGGAAGCCTGCGCGATTTCGCATCAGGTTAATGTATCGCTGCGGGGCGAACCGATGCAGGTCAAAGCCGATCCGCTGTGGTTACCGTTTGCCGAAAAATCGGTTGATGCCTGCATGCTGGCACATACGCTGCCCTGGTGTCAGGATCCCCATCGTCTGCTGCGCGAAGTTGATCGCGTGCTGATTGACGATGGCTGGCTCATTCTGAGCGGCTTCAACCCGGTCAGCCTGATGGGCATGCGCAAACTGGTGCCGGTATTAAGAAAGAGCACGCCCTACAATAGCCGAATGTTTACCATGATGCGCCAGATGGACTGGCTGGCGCTGCTGAATTTTGAAGTACTGCACTACGGCCGTTTTCAGGTTTTACCCTGGACCCGGCAGGGAGGGCGGCTTCTCAGCACGCACATTCCCGCGCTGGGGTGCCTGCAACTGATTATCGCCCGTAAACGCACGATTCCGTTGACGTTAAACCCGATGCGACAAAGCAAAGCCAAAACACAGTTGAGACCTGCGGTAGGGGCGACCCGACAATACCGCAAGCCCTACGACTAGTTATTCGGGTTGATAACCCGTATCGTCGAATGCGGGGTTGCAGGCGGCAGCCCGCGCCAGCTCGTCGCAGCGTTCGTTTTCCGGGTGCCCGGCGTGGCCTTTAACCCACTCCCAACGGATCTGATGCTGGCTGAGGGCAGCATCCAGGCGCTGCCAGAGATCGACATTCTTGACCGGTTTTTTATCGGCCGTTTTCCAGCCGCGCTTTTTCCAGTTGTGGATCCACTGGGTGATCCCCTGACGAACATACTGGCTGTCCGTGCTCAGCACGATTTCACAATGTTCTTTCAGGGCTTCGAGCGCGACAATCGCTGCCATCAGTTCCATGCGGTTGTTAGTGGTAAGATGATAACCTGCGCTAAAGGTTTTTTCGTGCTGGCGATAGCGTAAAATAGCACCGTAGCCACCCGGCCCTGGATTGCCGAGGCAAGAACCATCGGTGAAAATTTCTACCTGTTTAAGCATCTCTGGTAGACTTCCTGTGATTAAAACGACAAGTCTGACATAAATGACCGTGATGAGCACTGCAATTACACGACAGATCGTCCTCGATACTGAAACCACCGGTATGAACCAGATCGGTGCCCATTACGAAGGGCATAAGATCATTGAAATCGGTGCTGTTGAGGTGATCAACCGTCGCCTGACGGGCAACAACTTCCATGTCTACCTGAAGCCGGACCGGCTGGTGGATCCGGAAGCGTTTATGGTTCATGGCATCGCCGACGAATTTCTGTTGGACAAGCCCACGTTCGGGGATGTCGCCGATGAGTTTCTGGAGTATATCCGCGGTGCGGAACTCGTCATTCATAACGCCTCGTTTGATATCGGTTTTATGGATTATGAGTTCGCGAAACTCAATCGTGGTATTCCGAAAACGGACACCTTTTGTAAGGTCACCGACAGCCTGGCGCTGGCGAGACGTATGTTCCCGGGTAAAAGGAACAGCCTCGATGCGCTTTGCTCCCGCTACGAAATAGACAATACCAAGCGTACGCTGCACGGGGCATTGCTCGATGCCCAGATCCTCGCTGACGTCTGGCTGACAATGACTGGCGGGCAAACCTCGATGACCTTTGCGGTCGAGGGTGAGTCGCAACAGCAGGCCGGTGATGTGGGGATTCAGCGCGTTGTTCGCGCGGCCAGTAAATTACGCGTTGTTTTAGCCAGCGATGACGAGCTGGTGGCGCATGAATCGCGGCTTGATCTGGTGGAGAAAAAAGGGGGAAGCTGCCTCTGGCGTGCCTGAATTTGCAGTGAGTAATGCGAAAATCGCCGTGTGGGTGAAATTTGCAGCAAACGATTCAAAATGCCGGAAAAAGCGTTGACGGGGGTGCGGGTAATCCGTAATATGCGCCTCGTTCCCAACGGAACAACAACGCGGAGCGGTAGTTCAGTCGGTTAGAATACCTGCCTGTCACGCAGGGGGTCGCGGGTTCGAGTCCCGTCCGTTCCGCCACTATTCAGAAGGCCTGAATCAGTAATGATTCAGGCCTTCGTCGTTTTAGCGACCCAGCGTAAACGGGTCCGCATCCTGCCAGGCGGGAAACTTCTCCCGGTATTCCTGCAACAGCTCCAGTGACAACTCCGCGTCGAGTCTCGTTGCCTGATGCGCCTCGGCCGAGGCGAGAATTTCACCCTGCGGGCTGATGATTCGGCTGTCGCCACGGTAGTGATGCCCGTTACCGTCAGTGCCGACGCGGTTACAACCTGCCACATACGCCAGGTTTTCTATCGCTCTGGCGATAAGCAACGACTGCCAGTGCAGCGAGCGCGGCGCTGGCCAGTTCGCGACATACAGCGCCAGATCGTAATCATCGCGGTTACGGGACCACACCGGAAAGCGCAGGTCGTAGCACACCAGCGGCAAAATACGCCAGCCACGCCATTCGAACACCACGCGCTCACTCCCCGCCTGGTAATAATGGTGTTCATCCGCCATACGAAACAGATGACGTTTATCGTAAAAATACACGTGGCCACCGGGCTCAACCAGCAAAAAACGGTTTACCGCACCGCGTTCTGTCTGCAGCGCCGCGCTCCCGGCAACCAGCGCCTGCGTTTGCTGTGCTTTGGCGCGCATCCACGCGACGACCTCGTCCTGAGGCAGCGACTGTTGTGCCGCTTCCATGGCAAATCCTGTTGTAAACATTTCCGGCAGGACGATCAGATCCCGCCCGGTCAGTTCTTCCAGCTGGAGATCAAAGTGGCGCAGGTTTGCCGGGCCATCCATCCAGACCAGCGGCTGCTGCAATAACGTAATTTTCAAGCCAGACACTATTGTGACCTCCTGAATTGAAGATGCGTGATAATCACTGTATCACCATATTTGTTCTCTGTGTGTAGCCGAAAATTATCATAAAAAAACGGAGCCCGGGGGCTCCGTTTGAGTTTTGAACGGTGATCAGGCCGCTTCAGTTTTGCGTAACGGCGCTGCCGGCTTTACCGGCTGTGTCGCCAGCGCGTCGGCCTCGAAATCGTCGACATTAATACTGCGCAGACGGCTGACTTCCGCCCGGGTGAGGATCTCCGCTTCATCCTGATTAATTAACCCCTTCGCCAGCGCATTTCTTGCCAGTTCATCCAGACGGGTGAACTGCAAGTTTTTGCCGATCTCTTTGCAGATGCGCTGATGAATCGGATCGGCGGCCATCACGTCCAGCAGCGCCTGCTCCAGCAGACCTACCGGGTTATGCTCGCTCGGTGTCAGGTACTGACCGCGGCCAATGCGGGAGCGGGTCGCGCCCGGCAGTTGCAGGATCTTCGCCACCTTATGATCCAGCTTATCGGACGGCGCCGTGTAATGACGACCGGTCGGGAAGATGACAAATCGCATTGCTCCTGCAATAAAGCGGTTCGGGAAATTACGCAGCAGGTCGTCAATTGCCTGTTCCGCCTGATGCAGCGCATCCTGAACGCCCCAGTGAACCAGTGGTAGATCAGCTTCGTGGCGGCCTTCATCGTCATAGCGTTTCAGTACGGCAGAGGCCAGATAGAGCTGGCTCAGCACATCGCCAAGACGCGCGGAGATTCGCTCGCGGCGCTTCAGACTGCCGCCCAGCACGGCCATCGAAACATCGGACAACAGCGCCAGGTTAGCACTCAGACGATTCAGATGCTGATAGTAACGTTTGGTCGCATCATTGGTTGGCGTGCTGCTGGTCAGGCCGCGCGTCAGGCCCAGCCAGAAGCTGCGCACTTTATTACTGCCGACATGACCGATATGTTTAAACAGCAGTTTATCAAAGGCATTGACGTCGTTGGTCTGCGCGGCGGCCATTTCATCCAGCACGTACGGATGGCAACGGATCGCCCCCTGGCCAAAGATCATCATGCTGCGAGTGAGGATGTTTGCCCCTTCGACAGTAATGGCGATCGGCGCCCCCTGATAATGGCGGGCAAGGAAGTTGCCTTCGCCGAGCATGATGCCTTTACCACCGGTAATATCCATCGCATCGATGATGGATTGCTGACCACGGTGGGTACAGTGATATTTCACGATGGCTGACAGCACGGCCGGTTTTTCACCGAGCATAATGCCGTAGGTGATCAGCGACGCGGCGGCATCCATCACATAAGCGTTACCGGCGATACGCGCCAGCGGCTCTTCAATCCCTTCCATTTTGCCGATAGCGATTTTGAACTGGCGACGAATATGCGCATAAGCACCGGTCGCCATGGCAACCGATTTCAGGCCGCCCGTCGCGTTCGACGGCAGCGTAATACCGCGGCCAACGGATAAACACTCAACCAGCATTCTCCAGCCCTGACCGGCCATTTTCGGGCCACCGATGATATAATCGATCGGCACGAAAATATCTTTCCCGTGGGTCGGCCCGTTCTGGAACGGCACGTTGAGCGGGAAGTGGCGACGACCAATTTCAACGCCCGGTGTGCTGGTGGGGATCAGCGCACAGGTGATACCCAGCTCTTCTTCACCACCCAGCAGTTTATCCGGATCGGAGAGTTTGAAAGCCAGGCCGAGGACGGTGGCGATAGGCGCCAGCGTGATGTAACGCTTGTTCCAGGTGAGTCGCATGCCGAGCACCTGCTCGCCCTGCCAGTCACCCATGCAGACCACGCCGGTATCCGGGATTGCACCCGCATCGGAGCCCGCTTCCGGGCTGGTCAGCGCAAAGCAAGGGATCTCCTGCCCACGCGCCAGACGCGGCAAATAATGATTTTTCTGTTCGTCAGTACCATAGTGTTGCAGCAGTTCGCCCGGCCCTAAAGAGTTAGGCACGCCTACGGTGATCGCCAGGATCCCCGAAACGCCGGACAGTTTCTGCAACACGCGGGACTGGGCGTAAGCGGAAAACTCCAGACCGCCATACTCTTTCTTGATGATCATCGCAAAGAAACGGTGCTCTTTCAGAAACGCCCACAATTCCGGCGGCAAATCGGCCATTTCATGAGTGATCTGGAAATCGTTCGCCATGCGGCAGGCTTCTTCCACCGGGCCATCCAGAAACGCCTGTTCTTCTTCCGTCAGACGCGGCTGCGGATAGTTATGCAGCTTTTTCCAGTCCGGATTGCCACGAAACAGGTCGCCTTCCCACCAGGTGGTACCGGCATCAATCGCCTCTTTTTCCGTCCGCGACATCGGCGGCATCACTTTGCGGAAGGTGCGGAACACCGGCGCGGAAATCATCGATTTACGCATCGGGGCAATGTTGAACGGCAGCAGAATGATCGCCAGCGGCACCAGCAGCCAGATATTCCACAGCCCGGCAAGACCCAGCGCCGCAGTCCAGGCCAGCAAAACCACGCTGCTGAGCAGCAGGTTTACCTGGTGATAGAAGAGCGCACCAAGTAATACGAGGGTTGCAACAATACTCAAAATCATCATAAAGAAAAGCTCCCTTGCTTGTAGGAGGTCTGACCACTTGTGATGTTATGGTTGTAGTGGATGCGATTTGTTTTAGCAATGTGTTTACAAAATAATTACAACATGGCTCACATTGTCATCGCGGAATGGGGCACGGAAAATCAAAGGCCCGGTTTTTTACGCTGGCTTTGGCTTCTCGCTACTGGCGCTATCCGGTACACTGCAGCATGTCTTATCAATCAATGCTGAAGGATTATCCTCATGTACCAGGATCTTATTCGTAACGAACTGAACGAAGCAGCAGACACTCTGGCTAACTTCCTGAAAGATGAAGCAAATATTCACGCTATCCAGCGTGCGGCCGTTCTGCTGGCAGACAGCTTCAAAGCCGGTGGCAAAGTGCTCTCCTGCGGTAACGGCGGTTCGCACTGCGATGCGATGCATTTCGCGGAAGAACTGACCGGTCGGTATCGTGAAAACCGTCCAGGCTATCCAGGGATCGCGATTTCTGATGTCAGCCATCTGTCCTGCGTCAGTAACGATTTCGGCTATGACTATGTCTTTTCGCGTTATGTTGAAGCGGTGGGGCGTGAAGGCGACGTGCTGCTGGGGATCTCCACCTCCGGCAATTCCGGTAACGTGATCAAAGCGATCGACGCAGCGCGCGCAAAAGGCATGAAAGTGATTACGCTCACGGGCAAAGACGGCGGCAAAATGGCCGGTAATGCAGATGTTGAAATTCGTGTGCCACATTTTGGCTATGCGGATCGCATTCAGGAGATCCATATTAAGGTGATCCACATCCTGATTATGCTGATCGAAAAAGAGATGGTGAAAGCGTAATGATGTCGGGGGGCGACCCCCGTTAACGCGTATGAGGTGACGTATGTGCGAACTGCTCGGGATGAGCGCTAATGTGCCAACCGATATTTGCTTCAGTTTTACCGGGCTTGTCCAGCGTGGGGGCGGAACCGGGCCGCACAAAGACGGCTGGGGGATTACCTTCTACGAAGGCAAAGGCTGTCGCACATTTAAAGATCCTGAACCCAGCTTTCAGTCACCGATCGCCAGGCTGGTGCAGGAATATCCCATCAAATCCCGCTCCGTCATTGCCCATATTCGCCAGGCGAATCGCGGTATTGTCTCGCTGGAAAACACCCATCCTTTTACCCGTGAGCTGTGGGGCCGCAACTGGACCTATGCCCATAACGGGCAACTGACAGGGTACAAATCGCTCGAAACCGGCAACTTTCGCCCGGTAGGCGACACCGACAGCGAAAAAGCGTTTTGCTGGATGCTGTATAAGCTGACGCAGCGCTATCCGCGTACGCCGGGAAACATGACTGCGGTGTTCCGTTATATCGCGGCGCTGGCTGAAGAGATGCGCAAGAAAGGCGTCTTTAACATGCTGTTGTCTGACGGGCGTTATGTGATGGCGTTTTGTTCCACCAACCTGTTCTGGATCACTCGTCGCGCGCCGTTTGGCGTGGCAAAGCTGCTTGATCAGGACGTGGAAATTGATTTTCAGACCGAAACCACACCTAACGATGTGGTGACGGTCATCGCGACGCAACCGCTGACCACCAATGAAACCTGGCATAAAGTTATGCCAGGCGAGTGGGCGTTATTTTGCCTTGGGGAGCGTGTAGTTTGATGCCAGCTGCGGCTGGACGACATCGCTGGTCAGCGGCTTGCTGACCACATAACGGCCATCAACAACCGAGACCATCGGCGGTTTGTGGGTTTGCTCGAAGTAGTCATACCCCGGTTTCAGCTGCGCCCAGAAATCTTTGTAGTAGGAATACTTGTGGCGCTGCATATTGGCGTCGTTCATACGGAACGGGTAGATGCTGACCTGAACGCTTGACTGACCAAACACCAGTGCGCCGGTGACAAACTGGAAAATCTCATCAATGCCGGAGTCGGTCATTGCGTAGCAGCCAACGGACACGCAAGCGCCGTGGATCATCAGGTATTTCCCTTCATAGCCGTGCGCGCGGTCAAACGCGTTCGGAAAGCCGATGTTAATGGCTTTATAGAAGCGGCTGTCGGGCTTGAGCTGATTGCGGCTGACGCTGTAAAACCCTTCCGGGCTTTTGAAATCGCCCTGACGCTGTTTTGGGCCCAGGCCACCGGAATAGTTACAAATTTTGTAGCTATCGAGGAGCTGATAAGTTTCGCCCATTTTCACAAACAGATCGAGCGTGCGCTCTTCTTTGAAGATCTGGATATAAACCGGCGACCCCATCAACTGCTGCTTATATTCTTTACTGACCGGCGTTGTGCCATGGTTGCTGCTAAGCAGCCCCGCGAACGAGACGCACGGAATCAGGAGCATCGCAATAAAGAATGCGATTTTGCGCATACCACTTGTTCCTTGATAAAACCTAAACGACATGCCAGGACGGCAAAAGAAACCCGAAATCAGACTAATCTGGAAGTTAGTGCGCTCACATTAGCACCACCGCAGTTTTTCGCAAGCCCGGATTACGCTGTTTACACTTTCGCCTTTATTTATACCGTAAATGGCGATGCGCGGCAGCCTGAAGTTTGAGCAATAGTTCTCAAAAAATTACCGTCCCGGGCCGAATTACTGAGCGTTTGCGGCAGAAAATGATAAACTCCTGGCGTCATTTGACGGAACAGGAAAGGACGCGTTTCCCATCCCCTGCTGGCAAGGATAAATGCCAGCGCCGCTCGACCTTTCTTCAGTTTCATTTATCAATACGCTGGCTTCAGCTCAAAGCTGATGTTTCGTTTACGGATACCCGCTAACCATATGATTAAAATCACAAAAGGGCTAGATTTGCCCATAGCTGGCATGCCACAACAGCAGATTTCCGAAGGCGCGATGGTAAAACAGGTAGCGCTGCTCGGTGAAGAGTACATCGGTATGCGACCATCGATGGCCGTTCAGGAAGGTGAACGAGTCAAAAAAGGGCAACTGCTTTTCGAAGACAAAAAAAATCCTGGCGTCCGGTTTACTGCGCCGGTGAGCGGCGTGGTCAGCGCCATTCATCGTGGCGAGCGCCGTGTGCTGCAGGCGGTGGTAATCGATATTGACGGCGATGCGGCGATCGCATTCCCCCGTTTTCCGGTGAGCGAGCTGGCGATGCTGCCTGCGGAGCAGGTGCAGGAGCAATTACTGGCCTCCGGGCTTTGGACGGCGCTACGCACGCGTCCCTTCAGTAAAACTCCTGTGCCGGGCACTGAACCGGCGGCGATTTTCGTCAACGCCATGGATACCAACCCGCTGGCGGCTGATCCGCAACCCATCATTTTCATGTATCGCGAGGCATTCAATGCGGGCCTGACGGTACTGACGCGTCTGACGAAAGGCATGGTCCACGTCTGCCAGGCGAGCGGCGGCAAACTTGGCGGTCATCCTGCCGGACAGGTGAAATATAACGAATTTACCGGCCCGCATCCTGCGGGTCTGGTGGGAACGCACATTCATTTCCTTGCGCCGGTCAGCCTGAAAAAGCAGGTCTGGCATCTCAATTACCAGGACGTCATTGCCATCGGCAAGCTGTTTACCGAGGGGGAACTCTGGAGCGAACGCATCATCGCGATTGGCGGTCCGCAGGTGAAAAATCCGCGGCTGGTACGCACCGTTCCCGGCGCAAATCTTGATGCCTTGCTGGCAGGCGAACTTCAGGACGGTGAAAACCGGGTGATTTCCGGTTCGGTACTGAGCGGCACCCACGCCGTCGGGCCGCGCGCTTTCCTTGGCCGTTTCCACCTGCAGGTGAGCGTGGTGAGAGAAGGGCGCGATAAAGAGTTGTTCGGCTGGGTAATGCCGGGGAAAGATAAACACTCGGTAACCCGCACCACGCTGGGTCACTTCCTTAAGCACAAGCTGTTTAACTTTTCTACCGATACCCATGGCGGCGAGCGGGCCATGGTGCCGATTGGCAACTACGAGCGGGTCATGCCGCTGGATATTCTGCCGACCATGCTGCTGCGCGATCTGCTGTCCGGCGACACCGACAGCGCCCAGGCGCTAGGCTGTCTGGAGCTGGATGAAGAAGATCTGGCGCTGTGTACCTATGTCTGCCCGGCAAAATATGAGTACGGACCGGTGCTGCGCGAAGTGTTAACCCGCATTGAGCAGGAAGGATAAGTGATGGGCTTAAAACATCTTCTGGAAAAAATCGAGCCGCACTTTACCCACGGCGGCAAACTGCAAAAGTATTATCCGTTGTATGAAGCGGCAGCGACGATTTTCTACACGCCGGGTCAGGTGACGAAAGGGGCATCCCATGTCCGTGACGCCATCGATCTGAAGAGAATGATGATTCTGGTCTGGTTAGCGGTGTTCCCGGCTATGTTCTGGGGCATGTACAACGTCGGGCTGCAAACCATTCCGGCGCTCAATAAAATGTACGGTGCGGAGCAGTTACCGCAGATTATCGCCAATAACTGGCATTACAGCGTAGCGCAATGGCTGGGCGTCAGTTTCGGCCCGGATGCGGGCTGGATGAGCATGATGGGGCTTGGCGCTGTCTACTTCCTGCCGATTTATCTCACTGTCTTTATTGTCGGCGGCTTCTGGGAAGTGCTGTTTGCGATTATTCGTAAGCATGAGATCAACGAAGGTTTCTTCGTGACCTCGATTCTGTTTGCGCTGATCGTTCCGCCCACGCTGCCGCTCTGGCAGGCTGCGCTCGGCATTTCGTTCGGCGTGGTGATCGCCAAAGAGATTTTCGGCGGCACGGGGCGTAACTTCCTCAACCCGGCGCTGGCCGGGCGTGCATTCCTCTTCTTTGCTTATCCGGCGCAAATCTCCGGCGATCTGGTCTGGACGGCGGCAGACGGTTTCTCCGGTGCCACGCCGCTTTCCCAGTGGGCGAGCCATGGCGGTGAAGCGCTGGTCAACGTCGTGACCGGCCAGCCAGTCAGCTGGTTGGATGCTTTCATCGGCAATATTCCCGGCTCGATTGGTGAAGTTTCCACGCTGATGATCTTCATCGGCGGCGCCATCATCATTTTTGGCCGCGTGGCGTCATGGCGCATCGTGGCAGGCGTGATGCTCGGCATGATCGCCACCGCCACGCTGTTTAACCTGATCGGCTCTGACAGTAACCCGCTGTTCGCCATGCCGTGGTACTGGCATCTGGTGTTAGGTGGCTTTGCCTTCGGCATGATGTTTATGGCGACGGACCCGGTATCTGCGTCGTTTACTGACAAAGGAAAATGGTGCTACGGGGCGCTTATCGGCGTGATGTGCGTGTTGATCCGGGTGGTTAACCCGGCCTACCCGGAAGGCATGATGCTGGCTATATTGTTCGCCAATCTTTTTGCGCCGCTGTTCGATTACCTGGTGGTGCAGGCCAACATTAAGCGGAGGAAGTCGCGTGGCTGAGAATAAAAGTAACGATAGCATCGGTAAAACGTTGCTGGTGGTACTGGTGCTTTGCCTGGTGTGCTCCATTGTGGTGGCGGGATCGGCCGTTGGCCTGAAGGCGCGCCAGCAGACGCAGCGCGCGCTGGATAAGCAGCGCAATATCCTGTCGGTGGCCGGGCTGATGCAACAGGGCATGAGCGCCGACGACGTCGCGAATGTTTTCGCGACCCGCATTACCCCGCGACTGGTGGATCTCAACACAGGCGCGCTGCTGGATAAAGACCCTGCGTCGTTTAATCAGGCGCAGGCGCTGAAAGATGCGGAGCAAAGCATCGCGCTGGACGCGAATCAGGATCCGGCAGGTATTAAGCGTCGCAGTAACCTCGTGGAAATTTACCTGGTGCGCGATGAACAACAACGGGTCCAGGAGATTGTCCTGCCGGTTTACGGCAACGGTCTGTGGTCAATGATGTACGCCTTTGTGGCGCTGGATACCGACGGACGCACAGTGAAAGGCATCACCTATTACGATCAGGGTGAAACACCGGGGCTGGGGGGCGAAATCGAAAACCCGAACTGGCGCGCGCAGTTTATCGGCAAAAAAGTGGTGGATGATAACGGCATGCCCGCACTGAAAGTAGTGAAAGGCAGTGCGCGTCAGGGTGATGAATACGCGGTGGATGGCCTGTCCGGCGCCACGCTGACGTCAAACGGCGTGCAGCACAGTTTTGATTTCTGGATGGGCTCGCTCGGTTTTGGCCCCTTCCTGAAACAGGTTCGTGACGGAGGGCTGAATAATGGCTGAACTCGGTGATATGAAAGAAGTGAAACGGGTGCTGGTAGGGCCATTTATCGCCAATAACCCGATCGCATTGCAGGTGTTGGGTGTCTGTTCGGCGCTGGCGGTGACCACCAAGCTGGAAACCGCCTTCGTCATGACCATTGCGGTGACGCTGGTCACAGCGTTCTCGAGCATGTTTATCTCAATGATCCGCCACCATATTCCCAATAGCGTGCGCATTATCGTCCAGATGGCGATCATCGCGTCGCTGGTGATCGTGGTGGATCAGCTGCTGCGCGCCTTCGCCTATGAAGTGTCAAAACAGCTTTCGGTTTTTGTCGGGCTGATTATCACCAACTGTATCGTGATGGGCCGCGCCGAAGCCTACGCCATGAAGTCACCGCCGCTGGCGAGTTTTATGGACGGGATTGGCAACGGCCTGGGCTATGGCGCAATCCTGCTGATTGTCGGTTTCCTGCGCGAACTGATTGGCAGCGGCAAACTGTTTGGCATCACGGTGCTGGAAACGGTGCAGAACGGCGGCTGGTATCTGCCGAATGGTCTGTTTCTGCTGGCGCCGAGCGCATTTTTCATTATCGGTCTGCTGATCTGGGCGCTGCGCACGTGGAAGCCAGAACAGCAGGAAAAGGAGTAACCGATCATGGCTCATTACCTGAGTTTGTTTGTGCGCGCGGTGTTTGTTGAAAACATGGCGCTGGCCTTCTTCCTCGGCATGTGTACGTTCCTTGCGGTGTCGAAAAAGGTCTCCACCGCCTTTGGCCTTGGCATCGCGGTCACCGTGGTGCTGGGGATTTCCGTGCCGGTGAATAACCTGGTTTACAACCTGGTGCTGCGTGACGGTGCGCTGGTCGATGGCGTCGATCTGAGCTTCCTCAACTTCATCACCTTTATTGGCGTGATCGCAGCCCTGGTGCAGATCCTCGAGATGATCCTCGATAAGTACTTCCCGGCGCTGTATAACGCGCTGGGGATCTTCCTGCCGCTTATCACCGTCAACTGCGCTATTTTTGGTGGCGTCTCGTTTATGGTGCAGCGCGATTATAACTTTAGTGAATCTGTCGTTTACGGTTTCGGTTCCGGAATTGGCTGGCTGCTGGCGATCGTCGCCATGGCCGGTATCCGCGAAAAAATGAAATACGCCAACGTGCCGGCCGGTCTGCGCGGCCTTGGGATCACCTTCATTACCACCGGTTTGATGGCGCTGGGCTTTATGTCCTTCTCCGGTGTGCAGCTGTAAGGGCGGACGTTTATGGAAATCTTACTTGGCGTAGGCATGTTTACTGCGATCGTACTGGCGCTGTCGGTACTGATCCTGTTTGCCAAATCAAAGCTGGTGAATTCCGGCGATGTACTTATTGAAATCAACAACGACACGGATAAGCAAATCCGCACCCCGGCGGGCGACAAGCTGCTGAATACCCTGTCAGGCAACGGAATTTTCGTCTCCTCCGCCTGTGGCGGCGGTGGCTCCTGCGGCCAGTGCCGGGTGACGGTGAAGGCAGGCGGCGGCGACATTCTGCCGACGGAACTGTCGCATATCACCAAACGCGAAGCGAAAGCGGGCTGCCGTCTGGCGTGCCAGGTGGCGGTGAAGCAGGACATGAAAATCGAACTGCCGGAAGAGGTCTTCGGTGTTAAAAAGTGGGAATGTGAAGTTATCTCCAACGATAACAAAGCCACGTTTATTAAAGAACTGAAGCTGGCGATCCCGCAGGGCGAAAGCGTGCCGTTCCGTGCTGGAGGCTATATTCAGATTGAATGCCCGCCACATACCGTCGCGTATGCTGATTTTGACGTGCCAGCGGAATACCGCAGCGACTGGGATAAATTTAATCTGTTCCGCTATGTCTCTGAGGTTAAAGAGCCGACGTTGCGCGCCTATTCAATGGCGAACTACCCGGACGAGAAGGGCATTATCATGCTCAACGTACGTATCGCCACGCCGCCACCGTCAGCGCCGGATGTGCCGCCGGGGATCATGTCTTCGTATATCTGGTCGCTGAAAGCGGGCGACAAAGTGACGATCTCCGGTCCGTTCGGCGAGTTCTTCGCCAAAGAAACCGACGCGGAAATGGTCTTTATCGGTGGCGGCGCGGGAATGGCGCCGATGCGTTCACACATTTTCGATCAGCTTAAGCGCCTGAACAGCAAGCGTAAAATCAGCTTCTGGTATGGCGCGCGTTCCCTGCGTGAAATGTTCTATGACAATGAGTTTGAACAACTGGCGCGTGAGAACCCGAACTTTACCTTCCATGTCGCGCTTTCCGATGCGCAGCCGGAAGATAACTGGATGGGCTACACTGGCTTTATTCATAACGTGTTATATGAAAATTATTTGCGCGATCACCCGGCGCCAGAGGATTGTGAATTCTACATGTGTGGGCCGCCGGTGATGAACGCCGCGGTCATTAAGATGCTGAAAGATCTTGGCGTTGAAGATGACAACATCCTGCTGGATGACTTCGGAGGCTGATGATGATTGTCGTGTTTCTGGCCACGTTCGCTATCTTTGCGCTGGTGATCCTGGCGTTGTCGCTGGGTTATCTGATCAAGCGGAAAAGCATTCAGGGCAGTTGTGGCGGTATTTCGTCACTCGGGCTTGAAAAGGTCTGTGACTGCCCTGAACCGTGTGACGCCCGTAAAAAACGCATGGCGCGTGACGCGCAGCGCCAGAATAACCGCATTCTCTGATTTTCCCCTCTCCCGCCGGGAGAGGGTTCTCCGCTTCTCTTTCTCGATTATTTTGCTGTATACTTATCCAGTGGTGAGTGAGGGCTAACTATGCGCAAAATAATCCATGTCGATATGGACTGCTTTTTCGCAGCGGTAGAGATGCGGGATAATCCGGCGCTGCGTGACATCCCGATTGCCATTGGCGGTAGCCGGGAACGCAGAGGCGTCATCAGTACCGCCAACTATCCGGCGCGGAAATATGGTGTGCGCAGCGCCATGTCAACGGCGATGGCATTCAAACTTTGCCCGCACCTCACACTGCTGCCTGGTCGCGGCGAGGCGTATAAAGAGGCGTCGCTGCATATCCGTGAAATCTTCTCCCGTTATACCTCGCTGATTGAACCGTTATCCCTCGATGAGGCCTATCTGGATGTCACCGACAGTGTTCATTGTCACGGCTCGGCGACGCTCATCGCGCAGGAGATCCGTCAGACCATTTTTAACGAGCTGCAGTTAACGGCGTCGGCAGGGGTCGCGCCGGTAAAGTTTCTCGCCAAAATAGCCTCTGATCTCAACAAACCTGACGGTCAGTATGTAATTACACCGGCGGACGTCCCGGAGTTTCTGCGCACGCTACCGCTCGGGAAAATCCCCGGTGTCGGTAAAGTTTCAGCAGCAAAGCTGGAAAGCATGGGGCTGCGCACCTGTGAAGATGTGCAGAAAAGCGATCTCGCCGGTCTGCTTAAACGATTTGGTAAATTTGGCCGGGTGCTGTGGGAGCGCAGTCAGGGCATTGACGAACGCAGCGTGAATAATGAACGGCTGCGTAAATCGGTCGGCGTTGAGCGTACACTGGCGGAAGACATTCACGACTGGTCAGATTGCGAAGCCATTATTGAACAGCTCTATCCCGAACTGGAACGCCGTCTGGCGAAGGTTAAACCGGATCTGCTGATTGCCCGTCAGGGCGTCAAACTCAAGTTCAATGATTTTCAGCTCACCACCCAGGAACATGTCTGGCCGCAACTGAATAAAGACGATCTCATCGCCACGGCATATAAAACCTGGCATGAACGGCGGGGCGGGCGTGGCGTAAGACTGGTGGGGTTACACGTGACGTTGCTGGATCCGCAAATCGAGCGGCAACTGGTGCTGGGGTTGTAAAAACGCCCGGCACACTGACGCTGCCGGGCATTATGCACAATGTTACTTCGCCGGAATCGCTTTCAGCAGTTCCGTCAGCAGCGTCCAGTACTGGCCCACGCTTTCGATATGTACCTGCTCATCCGGGGAGTGCGGGCCGGTGATGGTTGGCCCGATGGAAACCATGTCCATTTCCGGATACGGTTTTTTAAACAGACCGCATTCCAGACCGGCGTGAATAATCTGAATGTTCGGCGTCTTGTTGAACAGACGCTGATAGGTTTCACGCACCAGATGCATCACCGGTGAGTTGGCATCCGGCTGCCAGCCAGGATACGCGCCTTTGGCTTCGGTTTTCGCGCCTGCCAGTTTACCCAGCGAATCCAGCATGCTGACCACATAATCTTTGCCGCTGTCGATCAGAGAGCGCACCAGACAGTGGATTTGCACATTGTCGTCGGTCATGGTGACAACACCGACGTTCAGGGAGGTTTCCACTACGCCTTTCGCCACGTCAGAGTTACGGATCACCCCGTTCGGCGTCGCATTCAGCAGACGAATAAATCCGTCACGGGATTGTGCGGTCAGCGCTGCGTGATCATTGCTGACAGCGTCCAGCAGCACGACCAGATTCTTCTCTTTCGCCGCCAGTTCGTTTTTCAGGATCTCCTGGTATTTGCTCACCAGCGCTTTCAGCGCATCGACGTTATCCGCAGCAACCGCGACAGTCGCAAACGCTTCACGCGGGATGGCGTTGCGCAGCGTACCACCGTTGAAATCGACCAGACGAAGATCCAGCTTCTGCGCATGACCGGCGAGGAAACGCGCCAGCAGCTTGTTGGCATTGCCCAGACCGACATGGATTTCACCACCGGAGTGACCGCCTTTCAACCCTTTCAGTGTCAGTTTGAAACGCTGGAAACCGGCCGGCACCGCTTCACGGGTCAGCGGCAGGTTGGAAGTGAAGTCGATCCCACCGGCGCAGCCCATGTAGATCTCACCTTCTTCTTCGGAGTCGGTGTTGATCAGGATGTCTGCCTGCAGCCAGTTTGGCTGAAGACCGAATGCGCCGTCCATGCCCGCTTCTTCGGTCATGGTCAGCAGCACTTCCAGCGGACCGTGCTGAACGGAATCATCCGCCAGTACCGCCAGCGCAGAAGCCATACCGATGCCGTTGTCGGCGCCGAGCGTCGTGCCGCGCGCTTTGACCCACTCGCCGTCGATGTATGGCTGAATCGGATCTTTGGTAAAGTCATGCACGGTGTCGTTGTTTTTCTGCGGAACCATGTCGAGATGCGCCTGCAGGACCACCGGTTTACGGTTTTCCATACCGGCGGTAGCGCCTTTGCGGATCAGAATATTGCCAACCTGATCGCGCTCCGCGTGCAGGCCTTTTTCCTTCGCCCAGCCCATGATGTGTTCAGCCAGTTTTTCTTCGTGGTAGGACGGGTGCGGAATGGAACAAATTTTGGCAAAAATATCCCATAGCGGTTGCGGGGATAATTGAGACAATTCAGACACGGTAAGTCTCCTTACGGCTTACTGCAAAAGTCGCTTGCAGGTAGAGGGTTAGCATATTGCGATACAGCGGTGAGAATACCACTTTCTTACTGCTCTGGTAGAACAAACCACGTAAAAAGGCACCCGTGTTCCGCTTAACACTGGTTTTTAGTGCGTCAGATCTCTATAATCTCGCGCAACCTTTTCCCCCTCGAACACTTTTTAAGCCGTATATAAACAGGCTGGGACTTTTTACATGAGCGAAAAATACGTCGTCACCTGGGACATGTTGCAGATCCACGCCCGTAAGCTGGCAAGCCGTTTGCTGCCAGCTGAGCAATGGAAAGGCATCATTGCTGTTAGCCGTGGTGGTCTGGTACCGGGTGCGCTGCTGGCGCGTGAATTGGGTATTCGCTATGTTGATACCGTTTGCATCTCCAGCTACGACCATGACAACCAGCGCGAGCTGACCGTGGTAAAACGCGCAGAAGGCGACGGCGAAGGCTTCATCGTGATCGACGACCTGGTGGATACCGGCGGCACGGCGGTGGCTATCCGCGAAATGTACCCGAAAGCGCATTTCGTCACTATCTTCGCAAAACCGGCTGGTCGTCCGCTGGTCGATGATTACGTGATTGATATCCCGCAGGACACCTGGATTGAACAGCCGTGGGACATGGGCGTGGTCTTCGTTCCGCCTATCTCTGGTCGTTAATCCTGCCATTCCAGCGCCCGGTTTGACCGGGCGTTGTTCTTTTTGGCGCCTGGCGCGTTACAATAGGAACAGTATTGTTCTTATGGAGGCCCGCGATGCCAGAGGCTAACCTCAGCGAAGTCCTGTTTAAACCCCGATTCAAACATCCGGAAACGTCCACGCTGGTTCGTCGTTTTAACCAGGGGGCGCAACCCGCGGTTCAGTCGGCGCTGGACGGTAAAAACGTACCGCACTGGTACCGGATGATGAACCGCCTGATGTGGATCTGGCGTGGCATCTCGCCACAGGAGATCCTTGATGTGCAATCGCGCATTGTCATGAGCGATGCCGAGCGTACCGATCCCGATCTCTACGACACGGTGGTGGGGTATCGTGGAGGCAACTGGATTTTCGAGTGGTCAAAACAGGCGATGCTCTGGCAGCAAAAAGCAATGCAGGAAGAAGATCCCGAGCGTTGTGGTCGCCACTGGCTGCATGCTTCCAATCTTTACAGCATTGCGGCTTATCCGCATCTGAAAGGCGACGATCTGGCTGATCAGGCGCAGGCGCTGGCGAATCGAGCCTACGAAGAGGCTTCCCAGCGTCTGCCCGGAGAAATGCGCGAACTGGAGTTCCCCATCCCTGGTGGTGCGCCCGTGACCGGTTTTCTGCATATGCCGAAGGGCAAAGGACCGTTCCCGACGGTGCTGATGTGCGGAGGGCTTGATGCGCTGCAAAGCGATTATTACACCCTTTTTGAGAATTATCTGGCGCCATTGGGAATCGCGATGCTGACGCTGGATATGCCGTCTATCGGTTTTTCTTCCAAATGGAAACTCTCCCAGGATTCCAGCCTGCTTCACCAGCACGCGCTGAAATCGTTGCCCGACGTTCCCTGGATTGACCATACCCGCGTCGCGGCGTTTGGCTTTCGCTTTGGCGCAAATGTGGCGGTCCGGCTGGCCTATCTTGAATCGCCGCGCCTGAAAGCGGTGGCCTGTCTTGGTCCGGTGGTACATGGCTTACTGGTGGATCCGCAGCGTCAGGGTAGTGTGCCGGAAATGTACCTTGACGTGCTGGCGTCGCGTCTGGGGATGCACGATGCCTCCGATGAAGCGCTGCGCGTAGAGCTGAATCGCTATTCGCTAAAAACCCAGGGACTGCTGGGCCGCCGCTGCCCGACACCGGTATTGTCAGGCTACTGGCAAAACGATCCGTTCAGCCCTGAAGAGGAGTCTCGCTTAATCACGTCGTCATCCGCGCAAGGTAAAATGCTGCATATTCCTTTCAACCCGTTGTATCGTAATTTTGACAATGGACTGAAAGAAATTGCCAAATGGATTAACAAACAATTTGGTTAATAGTTTGCTAAATTTTATCGATTTGGTAAAACAGTTGCATCACTAAAGGAGATCGCAATGACGTTACCGAGTGGACACCCGAAGAGTAAACTGATTAAGAATTTCGCTGCGCTTGGCCCTTATATCCGCGAAGAACAGTGCAAAGACAACCACTTCTTTTTCGATTGCCTTGCTGTTTGTGTGAATGTAAAACCGGCGCCGGAAGTGAGGGAATTCTGGGGCTGGTGGATGATCATGGAAGCGCAGGAAAAGCGTTTTACCTACAGCTACCAGTTCGGACTTTTCGATAAAAACGGAAAATGGCAGGCCACCGATATTAAAGACAGCGAAGTGGCGGAGCGTCTGGAAAAGACGCGCAGCGATTTCCATGTCCGCGTGGCGGAACTGCTGACTAAACTGTCTTTACGTTTAGAGCCGGCGGATGATTTTAACGAGAAAGCGGTCAGACTCACGGCCTGAGAATAAAAAAGGCGCTTCAGATGAAGCGCCTTTTTAATTTCAGGTATTCATGAATCAGAACTGGTAAACCATACCAACCGCAACAACGTCGTCGGTATTCAGGCCGAGTTTGTTGTCGTCATCCAGTTGGTTAATTTTGTAATCCACGAACGCGGACATGTTTTTATTGAAGTAGTAAGTTGCTGCCACGTCGACATATTTCACCAGGTCAACATCGCCTACGCCTTCAATATCCTTACCTTTAGACTGGACATAACCCAACGACGGGCGCAGACCGAAATCGAACTGATATTGCGCAACCACTTCGAAGGCCTGGTTTTTATTAGCGAAACCGCTAACGGAAGTGCTCACACCGCCAATAGTTGCAGTACCAGACACCGGCGTCATGTTACGCGTTTCTGCATAAACAGCAGCCAGATAAATGCTGTTAGCGTCATATTTCACACCTGTCGTCCAGGCTTCAGCATTAGAACCATGACCAAAGCTCTGGTTTTCCTGCGCCAGTGTACGGTCAGAGTTGGCATACGCCGCACCCAGCGTCAGACCCGTGTCGCCAAAGTCATAGCTCAGAGAAGTACCGAAACCGTCGCCGTTGGCTTTGCTGGCGGCACGGCCGTCGTTCTCATTTTTGCCCTGATACTGCAGGCCGAGTTTCAGGCCATCAACCAGACCGAAGAAGTTGTTGTTACGGTAAGTCGCCATACCATTACCACGACCGGTCATGAAGTTGTCGGTTTTGATATAGGAGTCGTCACCGAATTCCGGGATCATATCGGTATACGCTGCGACGGTATACAAGATGCCGTAGTTACGGCCGTAGTCGAATGAGCCGTAATCACCGGCTTTCAGACCAGCGAACGCCAGACGGGTTTTCGTGGTGTTAGCATCGCCTTCTACTTTGTTCGCTGCGATCTGGTATTCCCACTGACCGTAACCCTGCAGCATATCGTTAATCTGGGTGGCGCCTTTAAAGCCCAGACGCGCATATGACTGGTCACCGTCCACACCATCGTTGTCGCTGAAGTAGTGCTCAGCTTTTACACGACCATACAGATCCAGCTTATTGCCATCTTTGTTATAGACCTCTGCAGCCTGAGCTGAAAGAGAAGCCATCGCGCCTACTATCATTAATGCCAGTGTGCTTTTTTTCATTTTCAATCCCGAGTTAAAAAAACGCGCTAATAGTCGTGGGGGGAACAAGCCCCGTGAAAATCAGAGAGGTTTTTAACTCGCAGGAGTGAAACTTTTATGACAATTTAAGAATACTTTTAAATAGTTGTGTTTTCATGTTTCCGTCATAAAGTTGTCAAATGTTGCCGTTACGCTTCCTGATCCCGCGCAATAAAATTTCACCCCTTTTGCCATGAGAGTTGGCAAGCGGCGGGAGTCCTGTTAAAACGTCTGTTCGATACGGATTTTTCATTTTTATTGAATATTGAACGGCAGAAAATCATGAGTGACAGTCAGACGCTGGTGATCAAACTGGGTACCAGTGTTTTAACAGGCGGATCGCGCCGCCTGAATCGCGCCCACATCGTCGAATTAGTGCGCCAGTGCGCGCAGTTGCATGCCGCCGGGCATCGTATTGTGATTGTCACCTCCGGGGCCATCGCTGCCGGGCGTGAGCACCTGGGTTATCCTGAACTGCCCGCCACCATCGCCTCCAAACAACTGCTCGCGGCGGTGGGGCAAAGTCGACTGATCCAGCTATGGGAACAGCTGTTTTCCATTTACGGTATTCATGTCGGACAGATGCTGCTGACCCGTGCCGATATGGAAGATCGCGAGCGTTTCCTTAACGCCCGCGACACGCTTCGCGCGTTGCTTGATAACAACATCGTGCCAGTCATTAACGAAAACGATGCGGTCGCCACCGCTGAAATTAAAGTCGGCGATAACGACAATCTTTCCGCACTGGCTGCTATCCTCGCGGGTGCTGATAAATTACTGTTGTTAACCGATCAGCAGGGGCTGTTTACCGCTGATCCGCGCACCAACCCGCAGGCCGAACTGATTCAGGACGTATACGGCATTGACGATGCGCTGCGCGCCATTGCCGGCGACAGCGTCTCTGGTCTGGGTACAGGCGGTATGGGGACCAAGCTTCAGGCGGCCGATGTTGCCTGCCGTGCAGGCATCGATACCATTATTGCCGCAGGCAGCCGTCCTGGCGTGATTGGCGATGTGATGGAAGGGCTTTCCGTCGGCACGCGTTTTCACGCCCAGGCCTCGCCGCTGGAAAACCGCAAACGCTGGATTTTCGGCGCGCCGCCCGCCGGGGAAATCACCGTTGATGAAGGCGCCACCCGCGCGATTCTGGAAAGAGGGAGCTCATTGCTTCCAAAAGGGATTAAAAGCGTGACAGGTAACTTCTCCCGTGGTGAAGTGATCCGTATCTGTAATCTTGATGGTCGCGACATTGCCCATGGCGTCACCCGCTACAACAGTGACGCGCTGCGCCGCATTGCGGGGCATCACTCACAGCAAATCGACGCCATTCTTGGTTACGAGTACGGCCCGGTGGCCGTGCATCGCGACGATATGATCACCCGCTAAGGAGCCTCACATGCTGGAACAAATGGGTATTGCGGCCAAAGCGGCCTCTTACCAACTGGCATTACTCTCCAGCCGCGAAAAAAATCGGGTGCTGGAAAAAATTGCTGATTATCTGGAAGCGCAGACCGAAGACATTCTGCATGCCAACGAACAGGATCTCGCCGACGCGCGTGCTAACGGCCTGAGCGATGCGATGCTGGATCGCCTGGCATTGAACCCCGCGCGTTTGCAGGGGATCGCGAACGATGTTCGCCAGGTCTGCCAGCTCGCCGATCCGGTCGGGCAGGTGATTGATGGCGGGCTGCTGGACAGCGGTCTGCGTATTGAGCGCCGCCGCGTTCCGCTCGGGGTAATTGGCGTGATTTACGAAGCGCGCCCGAACGTGACGGTGGACGTCGCCTCGCTGTGCCTGAAAACCGGCAACGCGGCGATTTTGCGCGGCGGCAAAGAGACCTGGCGCACCAATGCCGCCACGGTGAAAGTCATCCAGCAGGCGCTGGAAGAGTGCGGATTGCCTGCGGGTGCGGTTCAGGCGATTGAAAGCCCGGACCGTGCGCTGGTGAGCGAAATGCTGCGCCTGGATAAATACATCGACATGATCATTCCCCGCGGTGGTGCGGGTTTGCACAAGCTGTGCCGTGAACAATCGACGATTCCAGTCATCACCGGCGGTATCGGCGTATGCCATATTTTCGTTGATGAGAGTGCGGAAATTGAGCCTGCGCTGAAGATCATCGTCAACGCGAAAACCCAGCGTCCGAGCACCTGTAACACTGTGGAGACGCTGCTGGTGCATCAGAAGATTGCTGATACGTTTTTGCCCGCGCTGAGCCAGCAAATGGCGAAGAGCGGCGTCACGCTGCATGCTGCCGACAACGCCATGGCACAGTTGCAAGCCGGGCCAGCGAAAGTGGTAGCGGTAGAACACGCGCAGTATGACGATGAGTATTTGTCGCTGGATCTCAACGTCAAAGTGGTCAGCGACCTTGATGACGCTATCGCGCATATTCGCCAGCACGGCACGCAGCACTCCGACGCCATTCTGACGCGTACGTTGCGTCATGCTGATCGTTTTATCAACGAAGTGGATTCCTCGGCGGTTTATGTGAACGCTTCCACCCGTTTCACCGACGGCGGGCAGTTTGGTCTTGGCGCAGAAGTGGCCGTCAGCACGCAAAAACTGCACGCGCGCGGTCCGATGGGGCTGGAAGCGCTGACCACCTACAAGTGGATTGGCTTCGGCGACGATACGATTCGTGCTTAAATGAAACAGGGTGATGCAAAAACAGGCAGTTGGTTACCTGGGTTATTGACGCATCACCCTGTTAGATTTAACCTTCTACACCGTGATTCACGCTCGTGAACACGTCTCAGGGCCGGTATAGCTCAGTTGGTAGAGCAGCGCATTCGTAATGCGAAGGTCGTAGGTTCGACTCCTATTAT
Source organism: Trabulsiella odontotermitis (assembly GCF_030053895.1). Lineage (NCBI taxonomy): Bacteria > Pseudomonadati > Pseudomonadota > Gammaproteobacteria > Enterobacterales > Enterobacteriaceae > Trabulsiella > Trabulsiella odontotermitis. Next base: position 3,593,834 of record NZ_CP125781.1, on the reverse strand, counting down.
CGGCACCATTAAAATCAAATTGTTACGTAAGATCTTATCATTCTCCCACCAAAAAATTATCTTAATGTAACAGCTGGTGTAAGTAAATTCTATCAACGAAGATCAATCTTATCTACTGACCAAAAAGGCCTGATAGGGCTTCGCTCACTATACATCCTTGGCTGCAGGTTTAGTTGTACACCACTCCTAAATTTAATGTGTTGGCAATGTGTTCAATAAAGCTCGAACAAATTAGCTCATTATGATCGGTTAATACTTCAACTTCTGGTTGCATGATTGTTTGTCCGTAAAAAGATAACGCGCCTGCCGGGTAGTAGCAGGCGCATTACGCAATAGGTAAACAAGGGAGGAAGTTCAGAAATGTAAATCGGGAAGGTTGTACGCAATGTTCATCGTACTACGTTGTTACGGCTTTGCCGCAACAAGCCAGTTGCCTGCCGCGCTCGCAGAATGTCTGCAGCCCGGAGATAAGGAGATTGTTCCTGCCAGCTAAATCCCTTCCTGTCGATACGAACCAGCTCGTATTTTTCTACCAGAAAATTCACGGCATCGGCTAGGGTGATACCGGCATCGATGTGTTCCTTAATCACAGCCTCGTTGCAGAATGGCGTGTCGTTTATTGTCAGACCATAGTGCTGTTCCAGCAGACGTGTCAGTAACATTTGCCAGACAGCCACGGGTGACAGGCAGGGCTTCACCGCCCGCTGAGTTGTTGCAGGTAAAGTTTTCATGTTTGCTCTCGTGTAGGTAATTAACGCTGAGTGGGGTAAATGGCGATGTATACGTAGCCGCAACTGCCAAGGGTGTCGGCTTCGCAGGTAAAATCGTTGTGGTACAGGGTAACGCAGTGGGCATGGTGGGGGCTGAGTTCACCGGTGGTCAGCATCGATTCCATCTGGCGGATAAAGTGCGGGAATGTTTCATCCAGCTTCCGGCATTCGATGTCACTGAACTTGCCGGTGATGCTGGCCCGGTCAGCCAGATAATGCAGTCGGTTGCCTTCCTGCACCAGACGGGCTCCCAGGCGCAGTGTAATCTCCCGCTGCAGGCCCCTGGTAGGGTTGCTCATTACAGTTCTCCACTATTGTCAGTTCAGGGTGATGCTCATCAGGCAGGTATAGGGCCCATTGCGGTCTTGGCGGCGTTCGGCGTATACCGCGAGGACTCCGGCGATATCCGGAACGTCCCTGCCGGTGTAATGACAGACGCTACCGTGCCACTGGTATTTGCCGGTGCAGTAGCGAAAGATTCGGGACTCAGGATGCTGGCGGTATATCGTCATTGCCCTGCGTTTACTGATAATTTTCATGTAATACCTCAAAGCAGACCGTGTTCTGCGAACGAATAGATTTGCCTGCCACCGACAATCAGATGGTCAGGGACACGGATATCCACCAGCTGAAGCACCTGAAACAGTCGCTGCGTGAGGGTTTTGTCGGCCTGGCTAGGTGTCGTCTCGCCGGAAGGATGGTTATGCGCGAGTATCACCGCCGCCGCGTTGAAGTGCAGAGCACGTTTGACCACCTCCCGGGGATGCACCTCGGTGCGGTTAATCGTGCCGGTGAAGAGCGTTTCATGGGCAATCAACTGATTCTGGTTGTCCAGATACAACACCCGGAACTCTTCCCGCTCAAGCGCGGCCATATGCAGTCGCAGCCATTCACGTACGGCGTGGGTAGAGGTGAAGGCTACGCCGGGCTCATGCAGGTGGCGGTCCAGAGCCCTGAGCGCCCGCTGAATGAGACGCCGGTCCTGTGGCGTCATCTCGCCGGGTAAAAAGGAAAGCTGTTTCATCTGTTGCTCCTTCGGTCAGTCGATAATACGCAGAATGGCGTGAGCCTCTGGATGTTGCATGGCATACTCCCGCAGGCGGTAATAGTGTGCGGTCATCGCGTCACATTCTGTACGGCAGGCATGGTGGCTATACGCAATCAGGCAGACAGCAATACCTGCTGCTTCTGCACTCATTTGGGCATCGTTACCGTTCAGGCAGTTAAACAGACGCCATGTCTCATCGTTGTCAGGCTCGGGGGACATAAATGCGCCGCCATTGCTGAGGGTGTAGAACGACCAGATACCACCGCTGTAGCCCTCACAGAAGCGGTCCATCCAGGCGAAGATATGCGGCTCCAGGAGTAGCCACTGCGGGATAGCGCCAAAGTACTGTGGCCAGAAATCGATACGCTGTTCATCGGGGACCGGCGTGACGGTCAGTTCAAATTCGGGTTGGTTAGCGGGTGCGAGGTCGTGCTGCGTCTGTGTTGTCATGGGTATGTCTCCGTCAATAAAAACGCCAGCGGCGATGGCTGGCGTATGGGGATATAAAGTGTGTTCGGGGAGGTGAATGCGGGTAAATGCTTCGCGATCAGCGGGTGGCCGTGTCTGTACGGATGCCTGAGGTGCGGATATAGCGGTTAAGACCTTCACCGGCATCCGGCTCAAAGTTCCATGCCCGCCAGACCATCCGGCCTTCAGTATCACGAACCACCAGACGGAAGTGACTGCCCTGGTCGTCTTCGAGTGTGATATTGCTGTACGTGGTAGTGACCGCTTGCGCTTGTCTCCGGGTGAAAGGCCCCGGTGGCAGCAACACGGATTGGGTCATTTTCGGGCTCCTGATAAAAGAAAACCCCGGCAGCCTGCTAGCTGTCGGGGTGGATTTGCTGGGGAAGATACTACTATCAGTCGTTGCTGCAGTCTCCGAGAGTGGACAGAACTTTCTCAGCGTTCTTCCGGTCCGCAGTGAAGGTCCCTGCTTTGTGGTCATTGACGTAGACGTCGAACTGCCCGGCCTCAGAGATATTGCTGATGAAGTCAAACCAGGCGTTATCGCCGTTACGCCAGCCCAGGCTGGACGGAATAATGTACTGCTGGTGATCCATCACTACGGTGATAGTAGTGTCGTCATCGTGCGAACTGACCATCTTGTCATCGGCAAGGGTAAGAAAGACTGAATGCTGATAAAAACCATTCTGGTCCGGGTTACCTGTGCAGTTGATGGTAAACGTCTTCCCGCTGGCTTCGGTCACACTGTATTCCGTATTGCCCTGACCGTAACCCTGCTGCCAGAACCCCGGGATAGCAGAGGCATTAAAGCTCGCGAGCAGTACACCCACCAGCACAAACCGACTTAGTGAACGTATTGTCATTTCTGTTTCCTTTATCGTTGTTTTTATTCCTGATTGTCAGGGTTCGAGGGTATCAGTAGCTGCCCCATCAGTTTGCCGTCATGGGCGTACTCAAAGTATTTTTCTTTGGTATACGGGTCCGTCACCTCCTGGTATTCCAGTTTGATGTTATCGGCAATACACAGCGCATTCATCAGTGGCTGGACGGTTTTTTCCTGCATATCCACGAGGTAGTAGTAACTGCCATCCTCGCAGCCATCGGGCGACTGGCGGGTACGTAAAACCTGCAAGGTGGGACCGGATAAGTAGTCAACCTGTGACCATTCTTCGCTGACATCATCCTGGTGGCTGACCACATCACTGAAACGCGGTGGGGTGAGGTCCTTAAATTTACTGATGGCCTTCAGGTCATCACTTCTGTCATCGCATGCGATGAGAAACAGAGTGGTGGCAACCAGCGCCAGCAGAGGCAGTGTTTTACGTTTCATTATTTTTTTCCTGAAATCAGACGAACCACTTTGGCAAAGACATAAATGCCCACGAAAATACCCACCGGCACGCCGACGAACGGTGTTAGCGCGACACTGGCAGCACCGGCTGCGCCACCTCCCGTCAGCAGTGCGGCAACAGTGGCAAGGGTCAGGGCCGCGAGACTGTCGGACACCCCGGTTTTGTTCAGAATGATGACGATGACAACAATGGCGATAATGGCAATAACGGGCATAGGGCTCCTCCCTGTTGCCGGGTTGATAACAACGCTTGCGCTATTCTGGTGAGCTGTTGGCCGGAACAAACGTAAGCAGTGACTGCTGGATAAAGCGAAAATGGGGTAAGGACTGAATAAAGCCCGGGTCTTCAACAAGACGACACAGACTGTCGTTACGCCGGAAAGTCTCCTGCAGGGGCTGAACCAGATGGATTTCATCCAGGGAGAATACGGCGATATGTCCGTCGTGCTCTGCCACCAGATACCAGGCCTGCTGGTGGATAAGTAACCGGCAGGGAGCCAGCCGCTCACAGCGCTGCCCCTCGGCAATCAGAGTCACCCGCCTGCGCCCGGTAATGGCCTGAATCAGTCGCCAGAAAGACAATGCGCCTGATGGCGAAGGAGCCGGACTGGCGGGTGCGATTACGCAGGGAGACTCATCGCACATCAGCAGTGCGTTTACCAGACGACGGTCAAAGCCAGGGAAAAGACCGGCCATCCCGCTGCGGTGGGCAAAGATAAGCACGTCGGGCACCATCTGCGTCTCACTGCCCGCAGTGCGTAAGCGGCAATATCCGGACTGATACTCCAGGTCCAGATACATCAGCCGCTCACGAAAATCACGCCGCAGCGTGCGCACCGACACACCAAACTCAGCGGCAAGCTTACGCACACTCAGCGTTTCCCCTGCCACCAGACGGCTGATTATCAGTGACAGCCTGACAGCCAGCCGGTCATGGCGGCGTTCTGCCTGTGTCATGAGACGTTCTCCGTGAAAGTTAACTGACTGAAAATGATGTGATTACTTTAAAGAGGGGGTCGGACAGGGTATGGACACCACAGAAACTATTTTTCATTTCTGCAAAAGCCAGAGGCAGCGGGGGTTACAGGCCTTCCCTCGGTGAGTGAGGACCGTCAGCACGGTGCGATGCGGACAGGTGGTGTCCGATATTAACAAAGCAGCAACATTAAACGGTCACTGCAGTTGCGTGAGCAGGGCTTCCGCCATCACCCACAGTGCCCGGTTAAGTTTCACGTCCCCGTCGATACCGCGAACGGCACGGGTATGTGACCGTCCTCCTTTGGCATTACGGCCACTGAGCCCGCCCTTAATCAGGTTCTCCTGAATACGCTGGTACGTGGTCCACAGGTCATTGCTCTCATCCTGCCAGCGGCGAGGGGAGAGGATCTGCGATTCAGTCACCGGCTGGTGGTCTTCACCAAAGCGGTATGTGAGGGCGGCTTTTGCCAGTGCCTGCTGTGCCGGGGGTGGCAACAGCAACGACTGCATGGCATCCCGTTTCTCCTCCACCCGGTCAAAAATCCCCAGCACCTCATACGCGCCTTCAATCACCTGACTCACCACGTCCCCCTTGTGTGGCACCCGCACCTCGCCAAACGACTCACCGCAGACGAGCCCGTTCTGACAAACCGCACGAAATAGTCCCGGCAACATCTGATACGAACTGGTTCCATCGTGAGAGTTGAGTAGAATAATTTCCGGCACCTGTTTACCGGTGATCTGCCCTTCCCGCCGCAGACGCAGCATATGCTTTGTATGTTCACGACGACCCGGGTCACGCACTCGGGTCTGACAGGCAAAGAATGGCTGGAAGCCTTCTCGCTGTAGGCTGTCGAGCAGGGAGATGGTGGGTATATAGGTATAACGCTCACTACGGGACTCGTGTTTGTCCTCACTGAATACACTGGGCACTACGCGAAACAGCTCTTCACGGGTTAACGGACGGTCGCGACGGATAAGGTTTGCTGCGCCAAAGCGCGAAGCCAGACGGGTCATAAGCAGACTCCTCATAACGGGAAAACAAATAAAAGGGATCCCCGTCGCATCGGCGACAGGGGCAGGGAAGTAACAGGGATGGGTTAAATACTCAGAAGAAGAAATCCCAGACGGCGCGGGCCACTGACACCACCGTGGTGCGCACGGCCTGAATGACGGCCCGCACCGGGGCGGGTATCAGGGGAAAGGCACTGATGCTATCGAGTACGGCCCCGACGGTTTCACCAAAATCGCTACGAGCCTGTTCCCGGACTACCGTCGTGCGAAAGGAAGGATGGAGTTGCGACACCACCGGGCTGGTGGCCTCACGTGGCAGGCACTTAATCATCCGCTCGGCCATCACCTTAAGCCCCCATTGTAGACGGACCGACACAGCACACACCGGATGGACGGGCTGGAACAGCTCATGCAGCAGGCAGATTTTGCGGCTGATATTCTGCTTCTGCGCCGTGGACAACTGTCCCCCACCGCTGGTAGGTTCGGCCTTATCCGACTGGCTGATAACAAACAGCACCTTATGCCGGTATACCTCTCCAATCACCTGATGATAAAAATGTTCATCCACCGTCAGCGCCCGGTCATCGGCCTTAATCAGCCACAGTACCAGGTCGAGGCGAGGAAGCTGTTCGCGGTACAGCGCAGCATACTCGGTATCGCGAGCGCCACTTTCGCCCACGCCGGGCAGATCCATCAGCGTTATATAGCGGTCGCCGACTTGCAGGCGAAAGCGCAGTGGCTCACGTGTACAGGCCGCCACATCGCTGACCGGTGATATATCTCCGGCAAACAGGGCATTGCACAGACTGCTCTTCCCAACACCGGTTTTACCCATAATGCCGATCACTGGCTCGTAGTTAGTTAACTGGTTAATTTGCTGCAGAAGCCGCTCTGATACCCATTGCGGCAGATCAGCAAGCGATTGCTGAAACGACTTCAAACCTTCAGAATTATTCATCACTACTCCTCTGAAAAATAATAAAAAACGGTAGAATCGTGAGATTCCGCCGTTAATTGCGTATGTTCAGAGTGATGATATATATCTGAAGATTTTTTCAATCCTCTGCGCTTGAGGCAGCTGCGCGACTGCTGGCTGAATCGCCACGGATAATTTAGACACTTCCGAGCCGTTGATAATACTGGTTTTCATATTCTGTCGGTGACATCTGATCGCTGGAACCATGCCGACGCTTACTGTTATAAAACATTTCGATGTAATCAAAAATATCGCTGCGGGCTTCTTCCCGCGTTCCGTAGATCTTTTTCTTTATCCGTTCGCGTTTCAACAACTGGAAAAAGCTTTCTGCAACCGCATTATCATGGCAATTACCGCGACGGCTCATACTGCCCTCCAGCCCGTGTGATTTCAGGAACGACTGCCACTCATAGCTTGTGTACTGACTGCCTTGATCAGAATGAACCAGCACCTGCTTTTGAGGATTACGTCGCCACACGGCCATCAGAAGTGCATTCAGGACAATATCCTTTGTCATCCGGGGCTGCATTGACCAGCCAATAACTTTGCGCGAGAACAGGTCAACAACAACAGCCAGATACAGCCAGCCTTCGTGAGTCCGGATGTAGGTGATGTCCGTTACCCAACGCTCATCCGGTGCTTCCGGGTTGAACTGCCGCTGGAGCCTGTTGGGCGTCACGATGCTGGTTTCACCCTTACGTGCCCGTGGGCTACGGTACCCGACCTGAGCCCTTATCCCGGCACGCTTCATCAGTCGCCAGACACGATTAACTCCGCACTGTTGTCCGGTATCCCGCAGGTCGAGGTGGATCTTGCGATAACCATAAACGCAACCCGACTCCAGCCAGAACTGCTTTATCAGCCCCGTCAGCCTCAGGTCAGCATGATGCCGCCGTGAATCCGGCTGCTGAAGCCAGGCGTAAAAACCACTCGGATGCACATCCAGCACCCTTGCAGCAGCCTTCGTGTTGGTGCTCTGTATGTTTACAGCAACCTTCATGATGGTTTTGCATCATCGTCTCCTGATGTTATTTAGATATATCTAATTTATATCTAAAGTTTATCGACTTGCAAGTCTATAAAATAATTTTTGTTTAATTTGATGATTATTAATGGTTTTTATGGATTGCTGATAGCTGTTTAATCTCAAGCTGACTATATCAAAAAAGTGCTTGCAATCTTTTTGATTAGCAATCATTATCATTTAAAAATAAATTTAGATATATCGTATTATCTTCACGAAGGCGAAAAATGACAAAAAACACCTCACGCTACCCACAGCGCGTGCGTAACGAACTACGTTTTCGCGAATTAACCGTGCTGCGCGTTGAGCGTATCGGCCAGGCGTTCCAGCGGATCGTGCTGGGGGGCGAGGCGCTGGATGGCTTTGTTTCACAAGGTTTTGACGACCACACCAAACTGTTTTTCCCGCAGGCGGGCAGCGTATTTACGCCGCCGGAAGTGACCGACGAAGGCATTAACTGGGGCGAGGGCGTGCGCCCGGCGACCCGCGACTACACGCCGCTGTACGATGCCGAACGCCACGAGCTGGCTTACGATTTTTATATCCACGATGGCGGTATTGCCAGCCGCTGGGCGCTGGAAGCCAACATCGGCGATAAGCTGGTGATCGGCGGGCCGCGCGGCTCGCTGGTGGTGCCGGAAGATTACGCCTGGCAGCTTTATGTCTGTGACGAGTCGGGCATGCCGGCGCTGCGCCGTCGCCTGCTGGGATTACGTCAGCTGCCGGTGACGCCGCAGGTGACGGCCATCGTCACCGTCGCGGATGCTTCGTATAAAGATTATCTGGCGGATCTCGACGGCTTTAATATCGAATGGGTGGTAGGCCACAACCCGGCGTTCGTCGCCGAGCGGCTGGCTCAGGTCAAGGTGCCGTCAGAAGATTATTTTATCTGGCTGACCGGAGAAGGCGGCGTGGTGAAATCGCTGCTGGCGCGCTTTGAGGAGCCGAGTATCGATCAGCAACTGGTGCGTTCGCAGGCGTACTGGCATAGCAAATAATCGGCAGTGTGGTAAACCCGGATGGCGGCGCGTTGCGCCTTCTCCGGGCTACCTTTCAATGGTGTTATGTCGCCCCGGTAAGCGCAGCGCCACCGGGTGAGGCTTAGCGTTCCGCCAGCGCCTTAAACACCATCGCCACCGCGTGGGCGCCGGGGTCCATATTGCCGAGCAGGCTCTCGCTATTGAGATAGGAGGCGCGTCCGGCGCCGGCTTTGCTCGACTGGCAGGTGCGATCCGCGCCGGCCTGCGCCGCGGCGAAAGCGGCCTGCAGATTATCCGGTTCGGCCAGCAGCGCCGCCAGCGCCGGCTGTAGAGCGTCAATCATCGTCCGGTCGCCCTCATCGGCGCCGCCGTAAAATTTCATCTGCCCCAGACCGGCGTTCAGCGCTTCCGCCATGCTGGCGCCTTGCTCCAGCTTCTGCCCGGCGGCGGTGAAGAAAATCGACATCAATACGCCGCTGGAGCCGCCCATCACCACCGTCAGGCGTTCGCCAATTAGCGCGAACAGCGTGGGTAAATCATTGAGCGGCAGTTGCTGGCGTTGCAATAGAGCGGCAATCTCACGCGCGCCAGCGGCGAAAGTGGAGCCGGTATCGCCGTCGCCCACTTTGGCGTCAAGCGCGTTGAGATGGGTTTCGAGGCCGGAGAGGGTGCTGGTCACCTGCGCCACGTAATCGCCCACCTGCGGGTTGGCCGATGGCGTAAAGGCGACGCGTGCGCTGGCGAGCGCGGACGGCATGATATTAACAGCCCGCGGCTGCACCGGCTTCTGCCAACTGGCGGTTTCGACATCCGACAGCAGCGCCTTTTCAATGCTCTCTTCCAGCACGATAGTGGTCAGCGAGAAGCCTTTCATATCCAGCGCCGTTACCAGCGAAGCCGGGCCAATCAACCAGTCAACGCGCGCATGGAGTGGGGTGTTGGCCAGCTCGCGGGTCAGAATCGCCATCTCGGCCACCGACACGCCGCCGAGATTATTGAGCATCACCGCCAGGCGGCCGGTTTCAGGTAGGGCGGCGGTCAGCTTCTCTACCATAATCTGCATGATTTCCGCGCTGTTATGGGTCGCGATCGTCGAGGCTCCCGGTTCGCCGTGGATGCCCATCCCCAGCTCGGCGTGGCCGGGCTGATGGCGCGGCGCGCTTTCCGCTTCCTGCGGCAGGTGACAGCTGGCCAGCGCCACCCCGATGCTGGCGGTATGGTTGGCGGCGTATTGCGCTTCACGCAGGACGGTGGCGAGGTTGAAGCCGCGCTCGGCGAAATAGCCCGCCACCTTATGCACAAGAATAGTCCCGGCGATACCGCGCGGCTGTTTGTTATCCGGCAGCGAAATATCGTCGCCGACGATCAGCATCTCTACGTTATAGCCAAGACGGCGCGCTTTCTCCGCCGCGAGGCCGAAGTTAAGCCGATCGCCGGTGTAGTTTTTAACGATCAGCAGACAGCCCGCCTCGCCGGTCACCGCCTGAATCGCGGTGAGTACCGCATCGACGCTCGGCGAGGCGAACAGATCGCCGCAGACCGCGGCGGTCAGCATGCCTTTACCAATAAAGCCGACGTGCGCCGGTTCGTGTCCTGAACCGCCGCCGGAAATCACCGCCACGTTGTTTTTATTCAGATCGCGGCGTACCACTACACGGATCGCCGGGTCGCTCTCCAGGCGGGCGAGGTTGTTCCACGGGCTGGCAATAATGGTTCCCTCGATCACGTCGTTAACGAGGCTGGCGCGCTGGTTAAAAAAGAATTGAGACATAGTGGTTCCTGATCAGTAAGCGAAAACTCACCCTCCGGAGGCGGGCCCCCGGAGTGGTAACGGTCAAAGTGGATTTAGCGACGAATAAGACGTTGCAGACGCATATCGAGCGTGATGGCTTCGCCAGGCTGAATATCATTCAGCGCTTCGCCCTGCTGGCATAGCCAGGCGATCCCCGCCGCGCGGGCGATAATCGCGCCGTGGGCCTGTTCGCTGCCGTCGCGCAGGCACAGGCCGGTGACCTTGCTGGCATCCAGTTGGAGTACAGTCGAGGGATAAATATTGTCGGCGATAATAATCGTCGGCTCACTGGCGAATGGCAGCGTCTCCTTAATACCCTGCAGATGGCGCAGCGTGCGCTGCAGAATATCGTCGACATCGATATAACGGGCCTGCAGATAGGCGTCATCCAGCTGACGATACTGCTGGCTGAGCTCCATCAGCACTTGATGCCACGCCCATTCCGCCGAGCACTGTTCGGTGAGCAGGCGATCGTTGGCGGCATCAAACAGATCTTCATCGTCGAGCAAGGTGTGATGACCGGCGAAGATCGCCGCGATATCGGCGTTAAATTTGTGTTCCGCCAGCTCGGTGAGCGCATTGAGATCGGCCAGCGTCTGGTCGATCGCCTGGCGCAGGCGCTGCTGCTCGCGGGCGATGTCGGCGGCGGCGGGGAGCGCCGGTTGGATCGGCGCCTGCGGATAAAGCATCGCGGCGCCTTCAACACGCGCAGGTATGGCGGGTTCCGCTGTCGGCTGCGCCTCCGGCGACTCGCCGAAGTTATCGGCGGCCAGCGCCTGAAACGCCGCCAGCGCCGCATCGGCGTCCGGACCGCGGGCCAGCAGGCGCAGCTTATCGTGGCGGCGCACCTGTAGCAGAGCGATTTGATTCAGACTGTCCGGGGTGACGCATTTGCCGTTTTTCTCCAGCACCAGGTCGGCGTTAAAACCCGCCAGCGCGGCGACCAGCTTTGATGCCGGACGCACGTGCAGGCCGTTGTGATTGTTAATAATGACTGAAACCGATTTAGCATCGCCGTCGTCAGCAAGCGTTGGGGCGGCGGCGTCAGGCGTGTGCGAAGGTAAACCCAGCTGAACCCGCTTGGCTTCCAGGGCGTTCATGGCATCGGCGATAACTTTGTCGATCCCGGCGCCGGAGGCGGCGCTGACGGTGGCCGCCAGCGTCCCTTCGACCAGCGGCGCGGCGCACAGCCGCACCTTTGCCGCCATCGCCGGATCGAGCAGATCGAGGGCGGTTTCGGCGCTGAGCAGGGCGCTGCCGATATCCATCATCACCAGAACATGGTCGGTATCGGCGACGGATTCGATCGCCTCCATGACTTTAATCGGATCGGTGCCGATCGGGCTGTCGGGATCGTCGATCCCGGCGGCGATCGCCAGCTTACAGCCATCGTTCATTAACATCTGCCGGGCCAGTTCTCCGACACCTTCGCCCAGCCGGGCGCTATGAGAAACAATAACCAGGTTTACCATCGCGATTTCCTTACTCTTTGGCGGCGGCAGCCAGCATCTGAACCATAAACAGCACCGAGGTCGCGCCGGGATCCTGATGCCCGATGCTGCGCTCGCCGAGATAGCTGGCGCGGCCTTTACGCGCCTGCATGGTGATGGTGGCGTGGGCGGCGCGCTCGGCCACTTCGCAGGCGGCATCCAGCGCGGCAGGGATAGACAGATGTTGCTCGCTGGAATGACGCAGGGATTCCACCACCGGCAGCCAGACGTCGCACATCGTCTTATCGCCCGGCTCCGCTTTACCACGGTTGACGACGCCGTCCGCGCCTTCGCGGATCATCTGATAAAGCTCGTCGAGGGTCAGGCTCTGATGCGCCTGGGTGACCTGGGCGGCGCGGATAAAGAAGGTGCCGAACAGCGGGCCGCTGGCGCCGCCGACGTTGGAAAGCAGCGTCATCCCGGTATTCTTGAGAATAAAACCGATGTCTTTATCGGCGATCGACGGCAGCTTTTCGACCACTTTGCTGAAGCCGCGATGCATATTGAGGCCGTGGTCGGCGTCGCCGATCTCTTTATCAAGGCCGGTGAGAAAATCGCTCTGTTTGGTGAAAATGTCGCCACAGCGGTACAGCCAGTCGACGATTTGCGTTCTGTTCAGTGACATGTCGTGCTCCTTATTTTCCCCAGTTCAGCGCTGGGGTATGGACCGGGGCGTCCCATAACGCCAGCGTGTCATCATCCGCTTTCAGCAGGGTGATGGAGAAACCCGCCATATCCAGCGAGGTGCAGTAGCTGCCGATGAGGTTGCGTTCAATCACAATGCCGGACGCTTCGCAGCGCTGGGCAAGGCGGTTGTAAACGCCGTACAGTTCGGAAAGCGGGGTGGCGCCGAGGTTATTGACCAGCGCGATAACCCGATCGCCGTTTTGCAGCGCGGTTTTGCTCTGTTTCACTTCCTGCCACGCTCCCTTGACGTTATCCCACTGGCGCAGCGTGCGGCTGTATGCGCCGTTTTCCAGCAGGGTATCGAACATCTCATCGACGGTTTGGTCGAGCGAGCTGAAGCGGCGGCGGTCGATACCCGGCTCGCCATGGATGCCGACGCCGAACTCCATCTCATCATCTTTCAGGGTAAAGGAGGGCTGTCCGGCGGCCGGTACGGTGCAGGCGCCCAGCGCGATGCCAATCGAGTGACCAAGGTTATTTAAACGGCGGCCCAGTTCAGCGCAGGCTTCCAGCGAGTCGCCGCGTTCGGCGGCGGCGCCGACCAGTTTTTCAATCAGCACGGTATTGGCGACGCCGCGGCGTCCGGCGGTATAGAGGCTGTCTTTTACCGCCACGTCGTCATCCACCACGACGGTGGTAACCTTAACGCCACTTTCGTGCAGCAGCTCGGTGGCGGTCTCAAAATTCAGGATGTCGCCGGTATAGTTTTTGATAATCAGCAGGACGCCTTCGCCGCCGTCAATCTGCATCGCGCATTCGAACATTTTGTCCGGCGTCGGCGAGGTGAAAATTTCCCCCGGACAGGCGCCGGAGAGCATGCCCTGGCCGATGTAGCCGCAGTGCATCGGTTCGTGTCCGCTGCCGCCGCCGGAGAGCAGCGCCACTTTGCCGGCGACCGGTGCATCAGCGCGGGTGACATAGACCGGGTCCTGGTGCAGCGTCAGTTCAGGATGCGCCTTCGCCAGGCCGATAAGCTGTTCACTCAGTACATCTTCCACACGGTTAATCAGTTTTTTCATTGTTTATGCTCCGTAGGGTAGGGGGAGGTCGCCTGTCTATAAGGGTAGCCCGGCGATGTAGTGATTCTGGCTGAGCGGGCGCAAAATAAAATGCCGTCAAAATTGATTCCATAACGGAACGTAGAAAAGAATTTTTGTTCCTTTATGGAACATTAATTGCCGATAAACAGGAGAAATGCGAGCCAGCGCTAATAATTTGTCCGTTTTTTTCTGCTATCAGAAATGGGGCAAGGATGATTTTTTTCGCCATTGTGCCGCATTGAGGCAATTTTCTGCGTTAGAGAGGGGAGACGATAGCGGCTTTTTTGCCAAAATGATCCGATCGCGATCGCAATCCCATCGCTTTCTCAGTCACATTGTTTCAATGTGAAACGCATTATTTTTTTATCTGTTTCAGAACAGAACAAAAAAGGGAAAAATTTTTTTCGCCGCGGCTCGCCCTACAGTGGATGCATCGCTCCGGCAGCGTGGCTGTAAGCGCCATTGATATCAGGCGCCGCGGCATGACGGCCTGGGCTCACGTGTCAACATACGCACTTATTTGAGGGTGAAAGAAATGCTAAAAGTTATTCAATCTCCAGCCAAATATCTCCAGGGACCTGATGCCGCCATGCTGTTTGGCGAATACGCTAAAAACCTGGCCGACAGCTTTTTTGTTATCGCCGATGACTTCGTGATGAAGTTGGCGGGCGACAAAGTATTGAACGGCCTGCATAGCCACAATATTAGCTGCCATGCGGAACGGTTTAACGGCGAGTGCAGCCATGCGGAAATCAACCGCCTGATCGCCATTCTTAAGCAGCACGGCTGCCGCGGCGTGGTGGGTATCGGCGGCGGGAAAACCCTCGATACCGCGAAGGCGATCGGCTATTACCAGAAGCTGCCGGTGGTGGTGATCCCGACAATTGCCTCAACCGATGCGCCGACCAGCGCGCTGTCGGTTATCTACACCGAGGCGGGCGAGTTTGAAGAGTATCTGATCTACCCGAAAAACCCGGATATGGTGGTGATGGACACGGCGATTATCGCCAAAGCGCCGGTACGCTTGCTGGTGGCCGGGATGGGCGATGCGCTCTCCACCTGGTTTGAAGCCAAGGCCTGCTTCGATGCGCGAGCCACCAGCATGGCGGGCGGGCAGTCCACGGCGGCGGCCTTGAGCCTGGCGCGCCTGTGCTATGATACGCTGCTGGCGGAAGGCGAAAAAGCACGCCTGGCGGCTCAGGCTGGAGTGGTGACCGATGCGCTGGAGCGTATTGTCGAAGCCAACACCTATCTGAGCGGTATCGGTTTTGAGAGCAGCGGCCTGGCCGGCGCGCACGCGATTCACAACGGTTTCACCATCCTTGAAGAGTGCCACCATCTGTATCACGGTGAGAAAGTGGCCTTCGGTACCCTGGCGCAGCTGGTGCTACAGAACAGCCCGATGGACGAGATTGAAACGGTGCTGGGCTTCTGCCAGCGCGTCGGCCTGCCGGTGACGCTCGCGCAGATGGGCGTCAAAGAGGGGATCGACGAGAAAATCGCCGCGGTGGCGAAAGCCACCTGCGCGGAAGGGGAAACCATCCATAATATGCCGTTTGCGGTGACCCCGGAGAGCGTCCATGCCGCTATCCTCACCGCCGATCTGTTAGGCCAGCAGTGGCTGGCGCGTTAATTCGCGGTGGCTAAACCGCTGGCCCAGGTCAGCGGTTTTTCTTTCTCCCCTCCGGCAGTCGCTGCCGGAGGGGTTCTCTATGGTACAACGCGGAAAAGGATATGACTGTTCAGACTCAGGAAACCGGGAAGGTGGTCTCTTCCGTCATCGCCCAGTCATGGCACCGCTGCAGCAAGTTTATGCAGCGCGAAACCTGGCAAACGCCGCACCAGGCCCAGGGCCTGACCTTCGACTCCATCTGTCGGCGTAAAACCGCGCTGCTGACCATCGGCCAGGCGGCTCTGGAAGACGCCTGGGAGTTTATGGACGGCCGCCCCTGCGCGCTGTTTATTCTTGATGAGTCTGCCTGCATCCTGAGCCGTTGCGGCGAGCCGCAAACCCTGGCCCAGCTGGCTGCCCTGGGATTTCGCGACGGCAGCTATTGTGCGGAGAGCATTATCGGCACCTGCGCGCTGTCGCTGGCCGCGATGCAGGGCCAGCCGATCAACACCGCCGGCGATCGGCATTTTAAGCAGGCGCTACAGCCATGGAGTTTTTGCTCGACGCCGGTGTTTGATAACCACGGGCGGCTGTTCGGCTCTATCTCGCTTTGCTGTCTGGTCGAGCACCAGTCCAGCGCCGACCTCTCCCTGACGCTGGCCATCGCCCGCGAGGTGGGTAACTCCCTGCTTACCGACAGCCTGCTGGCGGAATCCAACCGTCACCTCAATCAGATGTACGGCCTGCTGGAGAGCATGGACGATGGGGTGATGGCGTGGAACGAACAGGGCGTGCTGCAGTTTCTCAATGTTCAGGCGGCGAGACTGCTGCATCTTGATGCTCAGGCCAGCCAGGGGAAAAATATCGCCGATCTGGTGACCCTCCCGGCGCTGCTGCGCCGCGCCATCAAACACGCCCGTGGCCTGAATCACGTCGAAGTCACCTTTGAAAGTCAGCATCAGTTTGTCGATGCGGTGATCACCTTAAAACCGATTGTCGAGGCGCAAGGCAACAGTTTTATTCTGCTGCTGCACCCGGTGGAGCAGATGCGGCAGCTGATGACCAGCCAGCTCGGTAAAGTGAGCCACACCTTTGAGCAGATGTCTGCCGACGATCCGGAAACCCGACGCCTGATCCACTTTGGCCGCCAGGCGGCGCGCGGTGGCTTCCCGGTGCTGCTGTGCGGCGAAGAGGGGGTTGGGAAAGAGCTGCTGAGCCAGGCTATCCACAATGAAAGCGAACGGGCGGGCGGCCCCTACATCGCCGTCAACTGCCAGCTATATGCCGACAGCGTGCTGGGCCAGGACTTTATGGGCAGCGCCCCTACCGACGATGAAAATGGTCGCCTGAGCCGCCTTGAGCTGGCCAACGGCGGCACCCTGTTTCTGGAAAAGATCGAGTATCTGGCGCCGGAGCTGCAGTCGGCCCTACTGCAGGTGATTAAGCAGGGCGTGCTCACCCGCCTCGACGCCCGGCGCCTGATCCCGGTGGATGTGAAGGTGATTGCCACCACCACCGTCGATCTGGCCAATCTGGTGGAACAGAACCGCTTTAGCCGCCAGCTGTACTATGCGCTGCACTCCTTTGAGATCGTCATCCCGCCGCTGCGCGCCCGACGCAACAGTATTCCGTCGCTGGTGCATAACCGGTTGAAGAGCCTGGAGAAGCGTTTCTCTTCGCGACTGAAAGTGGACGATGACGCGCTGGCGCAGCTGGTGGCCTACTCATGGCCGGGGAATGATTTTGAGCTCAACAGCGTCATTGAGAATATCGCCATCAGCAGCGACAACGGCCACATTCGCCTGAGTAATCTGCCGGAATATCTCTTTTCCGAGCGGCCGGGCGGGGATAGCGCGTCATCGCTGCTGCCGGCCAGCCTGACCTTTAGCGCCATCGAAAAGGAAGCTATTATTCACGCCGCCCGGGTGACCAGCGGGCGGGTGCAGGAGATGTCGCAGCTGCTCAATATCGGCCGCACCACCCTGTGGCGCAAAATGAAGCAGTACGATATTGACGCCAGCCAATTCAAGCGCAAGCATCAGGCCTAGTCTCCTCGATACGCGCCATGGAGAACAGGGCATCCGACAGGCGATTGCTGTAGCGTTTGAGCGCGTCGCGCAGCGGATGCGCGCGGTCCATGGTCGTCAGCAGGCGTTCGAGCCGACGGGACTGGGTGCGCGCCACGTGCAGCTGGGCAGAGGCGAGATTCCTCCCCGGGATCACGAACTGTTTTAACGGGCCGCTCTCGGCCATATTGCGGTCGATAAGCCGCTCCAGGGCGGTGATCTCCTCTTCGCCGACCGTCTGGCTCAGGCGGGTCAGGCCCCGCGCATCGCTGGCCAGTTCAGCCCCCAGCACGAACAGCGTCTGCTGAATATGGTGCAGGCTTTCCCGGAGCCCGGCGTCGCGGGTCGTGGCGTAGCAGACGCCCAGTTGGGATATCAGTTCATCGACGGTGCCGTAGGCCTCGACGCGAATATGGTCTTTCTCGATGCGGCTGCCGCCGTACAGGGCGGTGGTGCCTTTATCCCCGGTGCGGGTATAGATACGATACATTCAGTTTCTCTCACTTAACGGCAGGACTTTAACCAGCTGCCCGGCGTTGGCGCCGAGCGTACGCAGATGATCGTCGCTATCGGTGACGTGTCCGGTAGCCAGCGGCGCGTCCGCCGGCAGCTGGGCATGAGTGAGGGCTATCTCGCCGGACGCGCTGAGCCCGATACCCACCCGCAGGGGCGAGCTTCTGGCCGCCAGGGCGCCCAGCGCAGCGGCGTCACCGCCTCCGTCATAGGTTATGGTCTGGCAGGGGACCCCCTGCTCCTCCAGCCCCCAGCACAGCTCATTGATGGCGCCGGCATGGTGCCC
The DNA here is from genome assembly GCF_030053895.1 of Trabulsiella odontotermitis. Lineage (NCBI taxonomy): Bacteria > Pseudomonadati > Pseudomonadota > Gammaproteobacteria > Enterobacterales > Enterobacteriaceae > Trabulsiella > Trabulsiella odontotermitis. Next base: position 3,575,739 of record NZ_CP125781.1, on the reverse strand, counting down.
GCGCGGATCGTAAAACAGGCGTACGCCTGGCGGTGAAAGCGACATGACGGTCCCCTCGTTAACACTCAGAATGCCTGGCGGAAAATCGCGGCAATCTCCTGCTTGTTGCCTTTACGCGGGTTCGAGAACGCATTGCCGTCTTTCAGAGCCATCTCAGCCATGTAGGGGAAGTCGGCCTCTTTTACTCCCAGATCGCGCAGATGCTGCGGAATACCGATATCCATCGACAGACGCGTGATAGCGGCGATGGCTTTTTCCGCCGCGTCGAGAGTGGACAGTCCGGTGATATTTTCGCCCATCAGTTCAGCAATCTCGGCGAATTTCTCCGGGTTGGCGATCAGGTTGTAGCGGGCCACATGCGGCAGCAGGACAGCGTTGGCCACGCCGTGCGGCATGTCGTACAGGCCGCCCAGCTGGTGCGCCATGGCGTGCACGTAGCCGAGGTTGGCGTTATTGAAAGCCATCCCGGCCAGCAGAGAGGCATAGGCCATGTTTTCCCGCGCCTGCAGATTGCTGCCGAGGGCCACGGCCTGGCGCAGGTTGCGGGCGATGAGGCGGATCGCCTGCATGGCGGCGGCGTCCGTCACCGGGTTAGCGTCTTTGGAGATATAGGCCTCTACGGCGTGGGTCAGGGCATCCATCCCGGTCGCCGCGGTCAGGGCGGCCGGTTTACCGATCATCAGCAGCGGATCGTTGATAGAGACCGACGGCAGGTTGCGCCAGCTGACGATCACAAACTTCACTTTGGTTTCGGTGTTGGTCAGGACGCAGTGGCGGGTGACCTCGCTGGCGGTGCCGGCGGTGGTATTGACCGCGACGATAGGCGGCAGCGGGTTGGTCAGGGTCTCGATTCCGGCATACTGGTACAGATCGCCCTTATGGGTGGCGGCGATGCCGATGCCTTTGCCGCAATCGTGCGGGCTGCCGCCGCCCACGGTGACGATGATGTCGCACTGTTCGCGGCGAAACACGGCGAGGCCGTCGCGCACGTTGGTGTCTTTCGGGTTCGGCTCGACGCCGTCAAAGATCGCCACCTCGATCCCGGCCTCCCGCAGATAATGCAGGGTTTTGTCCACCGCGCCATCTTTAATTGCCCGCAGGCCTTTGTCGGTGACCAGCAGGGCTTTTTTCCCCCCCAGCAGCTGGCAGCGTTCGCCGACTACGGAAATGGCGTTGGGGCCAAAAAAGTTAACGTTTGGCACCAGATAATCAAACATACGATAGCTCATAATATACCTTCTCGCTTCAGGTTATAATGCGGAAAAACAATCCAGGGCGCACTGTGCTAATAATTGATCCTGCTCGACCGTACCGCCGCTAACGCCGACGGCGCCAATTACCTGCTCATTAAAAATAACTGGCAGGCCGCCGCCAAAAATAATAATTCGCTGTTGGTTGGTAAGCTGCAGACCGTACAGAGATTGTCCTGGCTGGACCGTTGGTGTAATTTCATGGGTACCTTGCTTCAGGCTGCAGGCGCTCCAGGCTTTATTCAGGGAAATATCGCAGCTGGAGACGAAGGCCTCGTCCATCCGCTGGATAAGCAGCGTGTTGCCTCCGCGGTCAACCACGGAAAACACCACCGCCACGTTGATCTCAGTGGCTTTTTTTTCCACCGCCGCCGCCATTTGCTGGGCGGCGGCCAGGGTGATTGTCTGAACTTGTTGGCTCTTGTTCATCATTCTCTCCCGCACCAGGATAACGCTGGCGCGAATAGTCAGTAGGGGGCGATAGTAAAAAACTATTACCATTCGGTTGGCTTGCTTTATTTTTGTCAGCGTTATTTTGTCGCCCGCCATGATTTAGTCAATAGGGTTAAAATAGCGTCGGCAAAACGTAATTAAGGGCGTTTTTTATTAATTGATTTATATCATTGCGGGCGATCACATTTTTTATTTTTGCCGCCGGAGTAAAGTTTCATAGTGAAACTGTCGGTAGATTTCGTGTGCCAAATTGAAACGAAATTAAATTTATTTTTTTCACCACTGGCTCATTTAAAGTTCCGCTATTGCCAGTAATGGCCGGGCGGCAACGACGCTGGCCCGGCGTATTCGCTACCGTCTGCGGATTTCACCTTTTGAGCCGATGAACAATGAAAAGATCAAAACGATTTGCAGTACTGGCCCAGCGCCCCGTCAATCAGGACGGGCTGATTGGCGAGTGGCCTGAAGAGGGGCTGATCGCCATGGACAGCCCCTTTGACCCGGTCTCTTCAGTAAAAGTGGACAACGGTCTGATCGTCGAACTGGACGGCAAACGCCGGGACCAGTTTGACATGATCGACCGATTTATCGCCGATTACGCGATCAACGTTGAGCGCACAGAGCAGGCAATGCGCCTGGAGGCGGTGGAAATAGCCCGCATGCTGGTGGATATTCACGTCAGCCGGGAGGAGATCATTGCCATCACTACCGCCATCACGCCGGCCAAAGCGGTCGAGGTGATGGCGCAGATGAACGTGGTGGAGATGATGATGGCGCTGCAGAAGATGCGTGCCCGCCGGACCCCCTCCAACCAGTGCCACGTCACCAATCTCAAAGATAATCCGGTGCAGATTGCCGCTGACGCCGCCGAGGCCGGGATCCGCGGCTTCTCAGAACAGGAGACCACGGTCGGTATCGCGCGCTATGCGCCGTTTAACGCCCTGGCGCTGTTGGTCGGTTCGCAGTGCGGCCGTCCCGGCGTGTTGACGCAGTGCTCGGTGGAAGAGGCCACCGAGCTGGAGCTGGGCATGCGTGGCTTAACCAGCTACGCCGAGACGGTGTCGGTCTACGGCACTGAAGCGGTATTTACCGACGGCGATGATACTCCGTGGTCAAAGGCGTTCCTCGCCTCGGCCTACGCCTCCCGCGGGTTGAAAATGCGCTACACCTCCGGCACCGGATCCGAAGCGCTGATGGGCTATTCGGAGAGCAAGTCGATGCTCTACCTCGAATCGCGCTGCATCTTCATTACCAAAGGCGCCGGGGTTCAGGGGCTGCAAAACGGCGCGGTGAGCTGTATCGGCATGACCGGCGCTGTGCCGTCGGGCATTCGGGCGGTGCTGGCGGAAAACCTGATCGCCTCTATGCTCGACCTCGAAGTGGCGTCCGCTAACGACCAGACTTTCTCCCACTCGGATATTCGCCGCACCGCGCGCACCCTGATGCAGATGCTGCCGGGCACCGACTTTATTTTCTCCGGCTACAGCGCGGTGCCGAACTACGACAACATGTTCGCCGGCTCGAACTTCGATGCGGAAGATTTTGATGATTACAACATCCTGCAGCGTGACCTGATGGTTGACGGCGGCCTGCGTCCGGTGACCGAGGCGGAAACCATTGCCATTCGCCAGAAAGCGGCGCGGGCGATCCAGGCGGTTTTCCGCGAGCTGGGGCTGCCGCCAATCGCCGACGAGGAGGTGGAGGCCGCCACCTACGCGCACGGTAGCAACGAGATGCCGCCGCGTAACGTGGTGGAGGATCTGAGTGCGGTGGAAGAGATGATGAAGCGCAACATCACCGGCCTCGATATTGTCGGCGCGCTGAGCCGCAGCGGCTTTGAGGATATCGCCAGCAATATTCTCAATATGCTGCGCCAGCGGGTCACCGGCGATTACCTGCAGACCTCGGCCATTCTCGATCGGCAGTTCGAGGTGGTGAGTGCGGTCAACGACATCAATGACTATCAGGGGCCGGGCACCGGCTATCGCATCTCTGCCGAACGCTGGGCGGAGATCAAAAATATTCCGGGCGTGGTTCAGCCCGACACCATTGAATAAGGCGGTATTCCTGTGCAACAGACAACCCAAATTCAGCCCTCTTTTACCCTGAAAACCCGCGAGGGCGGGGTAGCTTCTGCCGATGAACGCGCCGATGAAGTGGTGATCGGCGTCGGCCCTGCCTTCGATAAACACCAGCATCACACTCTGATCGATATGCCCCATGGCGCGATCCTCAAAGAGCTGATTGCCGGGGTGGAAGAAGAGGGGCTTCACGCCCGGGTGGTGCGCATTCTGCGCACGTCCGACGTCTCCTTTATGGCCTGGGATGCTGCCAACCTGAGCGGCTCGGGGATCGGCATCGGTATCCAGTCGAAGGGGACCACGGTCATCCATCAGCGCGATCTGCTGCCGCTCAGCAACCTGGAGCTGTTCTCCCAGGCGCCGCTGCTGACGCTGGAAACCTACCGGCAGATTGGCAAAAACGCCGCGCGCTATGCGCGCAAAGAGTCACCTTCGCCGGTGCCGGTGGTGAACGATCAGATGGTGCGGCCGAAATTTATGGCCAAAGCCGCGCTATTTCATATCAAAGAGACCAAACATGTGGTGCAGGACGCCGAGCCCGTCACCCTGCACGTCGACTTAGTAAGGGAGTGACCATGAGCGAGAAAACCATGCGCGTGCAGGATTATCCGTTAGCCACCCGCTGCCCGGAGCATATCCTGACGCCTACCGGCAAACCATTGACCGATATTACCCTCGAGAAGGTGCTCTCTGGCGAGGTGGGCCCGCAGGATGTGCGGATCTCCCGCCAGACCCTTGAGTACCAGGCGCAGATTGCTGAGCAGATGCAGCGCCATGCGGTGGCGCGCAATTTCCGCCGCGCGGCGGAGCTTATCGCCATTCCTGACGAGCGCATTCTGGCTATCTATAACGCGCTGCGCCCGTTCCGCTCCTCGCAGGCGGAGCTGCTGGCGATCGCCGACGAGCTGGAGCACACCTGGCATGCGACAGTGAATGCCGCCTTTGTCCGGGAGTCGGCGGAAGTGTATCAGCAGCGGCATAAGCTGCGTAAAGGAAGCTAAGCGGAGGTCAGCATGCCGTTAATAGCCGGGATTGATATCGGCAACGCCACCACCGAGGTGGCGCTGGCGTCCGACGACCCGCAGGCGAGGGCGTTTGTTGCCAGCGGGATCGTCGCGACGACGGGCATGAAAGGGACGCGGGACAATATCGCCGGGACCCTCGCCGCGCTGGAGCAGGCCCTGGCGAAAACACCGTGGTCGATGAGCGATGTCTCTCGCATCTATCTTAACGAAGCCGCGCCGGTGATTGGCGATGTGGCGATGGAGACCATCACCGAGACCATTATCACCGAATCGACCATGATCGGTCATAACCCGCAGACGCCGGGCGGGGTGGGCGTTGGCGTGGGGACGACTATCGCCCTCGGGCGGCTGGCGACGCTGCCGGCGGCGCAGTATGCCGAGGGGTGGATCGTACTGATTGACGACGCCGTCGATTTCCTTGACGCCGTGTGGTGGCTCAATGAGGCGCTCGACCGGGGGATCAACGTGGTGGCGGCGATCCTCAAAAAGGACGACGGCGTGCTGGTGAACAACCGCCTGCGTAAAACCCTGCCGGTGGTAGATGAAGTGACGCTCCTGGAGCAGGTCCCCGAGGGGGTGATGGCGGCGGTGGAAGTGGCCGCGCCGGGCCAGGTGGTGCGGATCCTGTCGAATCCCTACGGGATCGCCACCTTCTTCGGGCTAAGCCCGGAAGAGACCCAGGCCATCGTCCCCATCGCCCGCGCCCTGATTGGCAACCGTTCAGCGGTGGTGCTCAAGACCCCGCAGGGGGACGTGCAGTCGCGGGTGATCCCGGCGGGCAACCTCTACATTAGCGGCGAAAAGCGCCGCGGAGAGGCCGATGTCGCCGAGGGCGCGGAAGCCATCATGCAGGCGATGAGCGCCTGTGCTCCGGTACGCGACATCCGCGGCGAACCGGGCACTCACGCCGGCGGCATGCTTGAGCGGGTGCGCAAGGTAATGGCGTCCCTGACCGGCCATGAGATGAGCGCGATATACATCCAGGATCTGCTGGCGGTGGATACGTTTATTCCGCGCAAGGTGCAGGGCGGGATGGCCGGCGAGTGCGCCATGGAAAATGCCGTCGGGATGGCGGCGATGGTGAAAGCGGACCGTCTGCAAATGCAGGTTATCGCCCGCGAACTGAGCGCCCGACTGCAGACCGAGGTGGTGGTGGGCGGCGTGGAGGCCAACATGGCCATCGCCGGGGCGTTAACCACTCCCGGCTGTGCGGCGCCGCTGGCGATCCTCGATCTCGGCGCCGGCTCGACGGATGCGGCGATCGTCAACGCGGAGGGGCAGATAACGGCGGTCCATCTCGCCGGGGCGGGGAATATGGTCAGCCTGTTGATTAAAACCGAGCTGGGCCTCGAGGATCTTTCGCTGGCGGAAGCGATAAAAAAATACCCGCTGGCCAAAGTGGAAAGCCTGTTCAGTATTCGTCACGAGAATGGCGCGGTGGAGTTCTTTCGGGAAGCCCTCAGCCCGGCGGTGTTCGCCAAAGTGGTGTACATCAAGGAGGGCGAACTGGTGCCGATCGATAACGCCAGCCCGCTGGAAAAAATTCGTCTCGTGCGCCGGCAGGCGAAAGAGAAAGTGTTTGTCACCAACTGCCTGCGCGCGCTGCGCCAGGTCTCACCCGGCGGTTCCATTCGCGATATCGCCTTTGTGGTGCTGGTGGGCGGCTCATCGCTGGACTTTGAGATCCCGCAGCTTATCACGGAAGCCTTGTCGCACTATGGCGTAGTCGCCGGGCAGGGCAATATTCGGGGAACAGAAGGGCCGCGCAATGCGGTCGCCACCGGGCTGCTACTGGCCGGTCAGGCGAATTAAACGGGCGCTCGCGCCAGCCTCTCTCTTTAACGTGCTATTTCAGGATGCCGATAATGAACCAGACTTCTACCTTAACCGGGCAGTGCGTGGCCGAGTTTCTTGGCACCGGATTGCTCATTTTCTTCGGCGCGGGCTGCGTCGCTGCGCTGCGGGTCGCCGGGGCCAGCTTTGGTCAGTGGGAGATCAGTATTATCTGGGGCCTTGGCGTCGCCATGGCCATCTACCTGACGGCCGGTGTCTCCGGCGCGCACCTTAATCCGGCGGTGACCATTGCCCTGTGGCTGTTCGCCTGTTTTGAACGCCGCAAGGTGCTGCCGTTTATTGTTGCCCAGACGGCCGGGGCCTTCTGCGCCGCCGCGCTGGTGTATGGGCTCTATCGCCAGCTGTTTCTCGATCTTGAACAGAGTCAGCATATCGTGCGCGGCACTGCCGCCAGCCTTAACCTGGCCGGGGTCTTTTCCACGTACCCGCATCCACATATCACTTTTATACAAGCGTTTGCCGTTGAGACCACCATCACGGCAATCCTGATGGCGATGATCATGGCCCTGACCGACGACGGCAACGGAATTCCGCGCGGGCCGCTGGCGCCGTTGCTGATTGGCTTGCTGATCGCCGTGATCGGCGCGTCGATGGGGCCGCTAACCGGCTTTGCGCTGAATCCGGCGCGCGACTTCGGCCCAAAACTGTTTACCAGTCTGGCCGGGTGGGGCTCGATCGCCTTTACCGGTGGGCTGGCGATCCCTTACTTTCTGGTGCCGCTGCTGGCGCCGGTGGTGGGGGCGATTATCGGGGCGTTTTTGTATCGCAAGCTTATCGGCCGCCTTCTGCCGTGCGAATGCGGTATCGATGAGTAAAGCGGGACCCGCCGCAGCGCGGCGGGTTTCCCCGGCCTGATGCCGGGGGGGTTATTTTTTGATGACCGCGCTGAGATCGCCAAGTTTAGCGGCGGGGTTCTTGTGGCACTCCTGCAGCATTTTCGGTACCGAAACGGTCTCGACTTCATGCCAGTCAACATAGTCGCCGCCGCTAAAGTCGGTGTTGCGATTCACTACCCAGAAGGCCACCGGGGTCATGCTTTTTGGGTTCATATCCATAAATTCCTGACAGGTCATATTCTGCGGCGTGGTTTCCTCAACCGCGAACGCCGGGCTGGTCATCAGACAGAATGTGGTAGCCGCCACGGTCAATACGAGTGCTTTAGGGAAGGTGCGAACAAGTTCCTGATATGAGATCATCATATTCATCCGGAGCGCATCCCAGAGGGACATCATGAGCCATCAACTCACCTTCGCCGATAGTGAATTCAGCACTAAGCGCCGTCAGACCAGAAAAGAGATTTTCTTGTCCCGCATGGAGCAGATTCTGCCATGGCAGAATATGACCGCTGTCATCGAGCCGTTTTATCCCAAGGCGGGCAATGGCCGACGGCCCTATCCGCTGGAGACCATGCTGCGTATTCACTGCATGCAGCATTGGTACAACCTGAGCGACGGTGCCATGGAAGATGCCCTGTACGAAATCGCCTCCATGCGCCTGTTTGCCCGATTATCCCTGGATAGCACCCTGCCGGATCGCACCACCATCATGAATTTCCGCCACCTGCTCGAGCAGCATCAACTGGCCCGTCAATTGTTCAAGACCATCAATCGCTGGCTGGCCGAAGCAGGCGTCATGATGACCTAAGGCACTTTGGTGGATGCCACCATCATTGAGGCACCCAGCTCTACCAAGAACAAAGAGCAGCAACGCGATCCGGAGATGCATCAGACCAAGAAAGGCAATCAGTGGCACTTTGGCATGAAGGCCCACATTGGTGTCGATGCCAAGAGTGGCCTGACCCACAGCCTAGTCACCACCGCGGCCAACGAGCATGACCTCAATCAGCTGGGTAATCTGCTTCATGGAGAGGAGCAATTTGTCTCAGCCGATGCCGGCTACCAAGGAGCGCCACAGCGCGAGGAGCTGGCCGAGGTGGATGTGGACTGGCTGATCGCCGAGCGTCCCGGCAAGGTAAAAACCTTGAAGCAGCATCCGCGCAAGAACAAAACGGCCATCAACATCGAATACATGAAAGCCAGCATCCGTGCCAAGGTGGAGCACCCGTTTCGCATCATCAAGCGGCAGTTCGGCTTCGTGAAAGCCAGATACAAGGGGCTGCTGAAAAACGATAACCAACTGGCGATGTTATTCACCCTGGCCAACCTGTTTCGGGTGGACCAAATGATACGTCAGTGGGAGAGATCTCAGTAAAAACCGGAAATAACGCCAGAAATGGTGGAAAAAATAGCCTAAATAGGCTGATTCGATGTGTTTGCGGGAAAAAAATCGGCCCAGATCCGCGAAATTTTAATCAGCGAGTCAGCTTGGGAAGAAATGACCTGCTTATTCGCACCTTCCCTGACTGCCCCCACACACACCATAACAGGGATATCCCCAGCAACCTGTTTTGCCAGAGTCGCGACACGTTTGCGCTGCTCCGGGGTTAGATAGGCGTAGCTACCGGTAGACCCCAGAATACCCATTGAATCCACCCGTGCCGTCGTAAGGCGGGCCAAAATATTATTGAATCCCTTTTCATCGACGCCGTTGGCGGTAACAGGGGTCATTGGGAAAGCAGACAAGCCGGTGAACATGGTGTTTCTCCTCAATGGTATTACGGTTGTTGCTCTTCAATGAGAGTTACGTCAACCCGCAGACCTGGCGTCATTGCTTCGAGGCCATCGGTCAGCATCTTCCCGGCTTCGTGAAGTTTTTCCAGTGGCATTTGCGGCAGACTCTCCAGAATAAACCACATGTGCTGTGCTTCCACATCTAAGCGGGTTCTGACTCCTTGTCGCCAGTTCCAGCGACGGCAGGTCACACCGGCATCATCACGCCAGATAACTTCACCTTGCGAAGGATATTCAACGGCGATTTCACCCTCTTTTACCGTATCAAACGGCTCAGTGCCTGTTGCCACAACGAGGCGTGGTAGCCCCTGATAGGCAGCAATGTTCTCGCCCCCCACCGGCACGGCGTAGCGAAGGCTAACGGCATTATAGAGATCAACGATGGGGTCAAGTGCTGGCATCGCGCCGTCACGTAATACACGCTTACGTAACGCATCAGCTGAACAAGGGGTGCGTTTAGGCTTAGCGCCAAACGTCTGAAAAATCTCAGCCCATGCAGCTAAATGCGATTCTGCCCACTCAGGCTCACCGACAAGAACCGCTTCACAAGCTTCTCTCAGCGCTGTTTCACCAATATCAGGGTTCAGCACCGGCGCAGCGTTTACATAGATACTGAGTGCCCGGAAACCGGGTGCAATACGATAAATTTCAGGGGCAATTGACGGAGATACTGTTAACACGGAATAATCCTGTAATGACCAATTTAAATCATGATAATGACCAATGACTAAAAAAGTCAATTTAATGACCGATGCTGGTTCGATTGCCAGCACAGTAAATGAAGCTGTATCTCAGCGGATTAAGCTGTATCGCAAACAAAAAAAAATCTCCCTTGATGAACTCTCCCGCCGGGCGGGCGTCAGCAAGGGTGCACTGGTTGAAATTGAGGGGTGCCGGGCAAATCCCAGTATTGCTCTGTTGTGCCGCCTGGCCGTCGCGATGGGGGTTTCGGTGGCAGACTTTGTGGATGTCAGTTCGAAACCAACGGTGCATCTCATCGCTGAAGAGGAAATCCCCGAATTATGGCAAGGCGAAAAAGGCGGACGAGCCAGACTGCTTGCAGGATCAGGTGGCCCTGATATGACCGAGATGTGGATGTGGGAAATGCAACCGGGGGAAAAGTTTGCTTCCCCCGGCCACACAGATGGAACGCTTGAATTGTTTTACGTCCAGGAAGGCACACTCACACTGGGTGTACAAGATCACCTGTATCAAGTGAACACCAACTGTTCGGCAACCGCGAGAACAGACGTTGCGCATTGCTATGAAAACCGAGGAGCGAGCCCATTGGTGTTCATCATGACGGTACATGAGAAATCATCCTGAGAGTTACCCAACATACCGTTCGGTCCTGTCTCGTCACATATTCGTTTACAAGGAGTTAATCAGTGGATAACCCGCATCTCAGTTTTACTAAAGACCTGTTTACGGTCACAACCGATCCCGCTTTTTTGAGCTGGAAGCCATTCATGATTACCTTTCGCAATCGTCCTGGGCTCCTGGTATTGATATAGAAACGGTCAGTGTATCTATCCAGAACAGCCTTTGTTTTGGCCTACTGGATGGCACAAGACAGATCGGTTTCACCCGTCTGGTGACAGACTTTGCCACTTTTGGTTATTTGTGCGACGTCTACGTGCTGAACGACTATCAGAAAAGTGGCCTCGGTCGTTGGTTGATTGAATGCTGTCACGCCCATCCATTGATGTCACGCCTGCGACGGATAATGCTGGTCACTGACAGCGCCCCTTGGCTATACCAGAAAATGGGGTATCTCCCGTTGAACCGACCAGACTTTGTCTGGCAGATCAACCGACCAGACATGTATCGTAAAACCGAAGGTAAATGAAGACTGTTTGGAGAGTAATATAGACTGTCAATCCGTAGGGCTGAGCATCTGCTGCGGAATAATTTGGCATATTCGCGAGACAACGTTGAGACGTCTGCTTGAGGCCCGGAACTTAATGTCAACTTAGCCATAGCCCATCTTCCACTTCTTTGCGCTATCTCGTTTATGAACCTAGTCATTCCGGGTATCATTTTGCGATTAGCATTCCAAAACCAAATTTAAGATAGGCATGTTTGCACTATCGCTGCGATCGCCCCTGAGGATTATCATGAACAACGCCGAACAACAGTTCCTGAACGAGCTGGATAACAAATTCTGGAAAGCCGCCGACAAGCTACGCGCCAACATGGATGCCGCCAACTACAAGCACGTGGTGCTGGGGCTTATCTTCCTCAAGTATGTGTCCGATGCCTTCGAGGCGCGTCAGCAGGAGCTAATCACCTTGTTCCGCGATGTCGGCAACCCGGACAACATCTATGCCATGTCGCGCGACGGTTACGACTCTGATGAAGAGTACGCACAGGCGATTGTGGATGAACTGGAGGTGGAAGATTACTACACCGAAAAGAACATCTTCTGGGTGCCGAAAGCCGCGCGCTGGGACACGCTGAAAAACAAAGCCATGTTGCCGACCGGCACCGTGCTGTGGGTGGATGAAACCACCGGCAAGGATGTGACGCTGCGCTCTGTGTCCTGGCTGGTGGATAACGCGCTCGATGAAATCGAAAAAACCAACCCGAAGCTGAAAGGTATTCTGAACCGTATCAGCCAGTATCAATTGGGCAACGAAGTGTTGACCGGGCTGATTAATACTTTCTCTGACGCCAACTTCAGCAACCCGGAATATAACGGCGAGAAGCTCAACTTAAAGAGCAAAGATATTCTCGGTCACGTGTACGAATATTTCCTCGGCCAGTTCGCGCTGGCGGAAGGCAAACAGGGCGGCCAGTATTACACGCCAAAAAGCATCGTGACCCTGATTGTTGAATGCCTACAGCCGTATAACGGCCGTGTGTATGACCCGGCGATGGGTTCCGGCGGGTTCTTCGTGTCCAGTGACCGTTTTATTGAAGAGCACGCGGGCGAGAAGCAGTACAACGCCGCTGAGCAGAAGCAGAAAATCTCCGTTTACGGTCAGGAATCCAACCCGACCACCTGGAAGCTGGCGGCGATGAACATGGCAATCCGTGGCATCGACTTTAATTTTGGTACGAAAAATGCCGATACCCTGCTGGACGACCAGCATCCGGATCTGCGCGCCGACTTCGTTATGGCTAACCCACCGTTCAACATGAAAGAGTGGTGGAGCGCGAAGCTGGAAAACGACGTGCGTTGGAAATACGGCACGCCGCCGCAGGGCAACGCCAACTTCGCATGGATGCAGCACATGATCCACCACCTGGCGCCGAAAGGCTCGATGGCGCTGCTGCTGGCCAACGGCTCGATGAGTTCCAACACCAACAACGAAGGCGAGATCCGCCGCAATCTGATCGAAGCCGATCTGGTGGAGTGTATGGTGGCGCTGCCGGGACAGCTGTTTACCAACACCCAAATCCCGGCCTGCATCTGGTTCCTGACCAAAGACAAATCCGGCGGCAACGGTAAAGTCCACCGCAAAGGCCAGGTGCTGTTTATCGACGCCCGCCAGATTGGCTATATGAAAGACCGCGTATTGCGCGATTTTACCCGTGAGGATATCGCCAAAATTGCCGACACCTTCCAGAACTGGCAGGCGGATAAAAACTACGAAGACGAAGCCGGGTTCTGCTTCTCCGCAACGCTGGAAGATATCCAGAAAAACGACTTTGTGCTAACCCCAGGCCGTTATGTCGGTGCTGTCGAGCAGGAAGAAGACGATGAACCCTTTGCCGAGAAGATGGCGCGACTGACCGAGCAGTTGAAAGAGCAACTGGAAGAGAGCGCTGAGCTGGAGAAGCAGATTAAGGCGAATCTGGGGGGATTGGGTTATGAGTTTTGAGTTATATGAATACAAAATTGAGGATCTAGGTAAAGTTATCACTGGTAAAACACCGCCTTCCAAAATTAGTGATGCTTTTAGCGCACAAGGTATTCCTTTTGTAACGCCAAAAGATATGGACGGTCGTAGACTTATAGATAAAACCGAAAGGTATTTGTCTTCCCAGGGTGTCGAAGCGGTGCGGAATTGCTTACTGCCTCAAAATAGTATTGCGGTATCTTGTATTGGTTCAGATATGGGGAAAACGGTTTTATTACCCGGTGAAAGCATTACTAATCAGCAGATAAATGCCATCGTTGTAGATTCAGAACATTTTGATTACAAGTATGTCTATTATTATCTTTCAACTCTGCAGGATGATTTCAAAGCAATTGCTGGAGGAAGTGCAACCCCAATTTTGAATAAGGGGCACTTTAGCCAATTTAAGGTTTCATTACCCGTTAAACCCGTGCAAAATAAAATCGCTTTAATACTTGACTCCTTGGATACAAAAATAGAAGTAAATACCGAAATCAACCATACTCTCGAACAAATGGCGCAAGCCCTGTTCAAAAGCTGGTTTGTCGATTTTGAACCGGTAAAAGCCAAAATGGCAGTGCTGGAATCGGGCGGTTCGCAGGCAGACGCGATGCTTGCCGCTATGACAGCGATTTCCGGGAAAGATGCTGATGCGCTGGCGGTTTTTGAGCGTGAACACCCTGAACAATATGCCGAGTTAAAAGCCACGGCAGAACTGTTTCCGTCCGCGATGCAGGATAGTGAGTTGGGAAATATCCCTGTGACATGGGAGTTAGGGAAGCTTCAAGATTTGTTGGTATTACAGAGAGGTTTTGATCTCCCTTCATCGGCACGAAAAGATGGTGAGTTTCCTCTGATTGCCGCCAGTGGCCCCAACGGTACTCATAATGTGGCAATGGCTAAAGCTCCGGGCGTTATAACTGGTCGTTCTGGTGTGCTTGGTAAAGTTTATTTAACGCTTGAAGATTATTGGCCATTGAATACAACCCTTTGGGTAAAGGAATTCAAACGTGCAACACCCTGTTACGCTTATGAGTTGCTGCGACTATTAGATATGAAAGCGTTTAATGCAGGTTCAGCTGTTCCTTCTTTGAACCGTAATCATATACATAGTTTGAGCTATCCACTCCCCCCTATGGCATTAGTAAATTTGTTTGAATCATCAGCCTTGCTTTTGCATCAGCGTGCACATGTAAATTTAAAACACTCTCAATCTTTGGCATTACTCCGCGACACCCTTCTCCCCAAACTCCTCTCGGGTGAAATCACCCTACCGGAAGCCGAGCAGGCGGTAAGTGAGGCGGAAAATGTATAAAGTCGATACGCCGACCAATAGTCTGCATTCTCTGCAAGAGGTGTCGTTCAGCAGCCTCGGCTTTCGCGAGCGCGATCACCTGCAGGAGTGGCTGGCAAAGAATCCCCAGGCGTTAACCCGCGACAACGACGATGAGTTGCTGATTATCCAGAAAGAGTTCGCCGGTTTTGACGACACCAAAGAACGTCTCGATCTGCTGGCGCTCGATAAAAAAGGCAACCTGGTCATCATCGAAAATAAGCTTGATGATTCCGGGCGCGACGTCGTCTGGCAGGCGCTGAAATATGCCGGCTACTGCGCCAACCTGCGTCAGGAGAGCGTGGTGGAGATCTTCCAGCTTTATCTGGATCAGTATGAGCCCAACGAGAACCGCCAGGCGGCAGAGGTCATCGCCGAATTTATGGGCTGGGAAAGCCTGAAAGAAGGGGTGCTCAACCGCAAAGGCACCCAGCGCGTCATCATGGTTGCGGCCAATTTCCGCAAAGAGGTCACCAATACCGCGCTGTGGTTGATGCAATTTGGTATCCGCGCCCAGTGCTTCAAAGTGACCCCCTACCGTTTTGGTGAAGACGTGTTTGTCGATATCCGCCAGGTTATCCCAACCCCGGAAGCGGAGTCGTACATGATTGGCATGGCGCAAAAAGAGGCGGAAGAGCAGTCCACCTCCAGCAGTAGCGAACTGCAGCAGCGTCACTATCTGCGCCGCGAGTTCTGGACGATGGCGCTGGAAAAATTCCGCACCAGCCCCTGTTCACTGTTTAACAACCGCGCTCCCTCAACCGATCACTGGCTGGCTGCCGGGTCGGGCGTTAGCGGCGTGCCGTTTGAGCTTATCTTTTCCCAGAAAGACGCTCGCGTGCAGCTCAATATTTCGCGCGGAGATGCGCTGGAAAACACCTGGTTATTTGAACGCCTTCAGGAACGTAAAACGCACATTGAATCGCTGTTTGGCGAGCCGCTCGACTGGCGGTTGCTGCCAGAGCGAAAAAGCTGCCAGATCGTCTGTTCAAAGACGTTTGACGGCGGCAATAAAGAGATCTGGCCTGTCATTATCGACTGGATGATGGATAGCATGAACCGTCTGGAAAAAGCGATCCGCCCGAGCCTGCTGGAACTGGCGATTGAGCTGAAACAGACCGGTATGATCACCGAGGGAGAGGAAGAGTAATGCTGAGCGAAGACGATTTAGAGCAGCAATGCCTGAAATGGTTTGCTGAACAGGACTGGGAAGTGCTGCACGGGCCAGATATCGCGCCGGATGGCGACAACCCGCTGCGTGCTTCATTTCATGATGTGTTTCTGCGCCCGGTGATGCTGGAGCAGCTGCAAACCATCAACCCCCATCTCCCTGTTTCCGTGCTGGAAGAGGTGATACTCCGTATTACCCGCCCCGAAAGCCCGGATCTGGTCGTCAGCAACAAAGCATTCCATCACCTGTTGCTCGACGGCGTACCCGTTGAGTACAAGCGTGAAGACAAAACGGTTCACGATAAAGCCCTGCTGATGGATTTCAACCATCCCGGCAATAACCGCTTTATGGTCGTAAATCAGGTGGCTATTCAGGGGATAAAACAGGTTCGTCGTCCGGATATTATCTGCTATATCAACGGCCTGCCGGTGGCGGTGATTGAGCTGAAAAGCCCGATTGATGCCAATGCCGATATCTGGGCTGCGTTTAACCAGCTGCAGACCTATAAAAACGAACTCAGCGACCTGTTTATCTGTAACGAAGCGCTGGTAGTGAGCGACGGGCAAAATGCGCGTATCGGCTCTCTGACCGCTGATGAAGAGCGTTTTCTGCCGTGGAAAACGGTGGCGAACGAAGATGATAAACCGCAGTTTCACTGGCAGCTTAAAACGGTAGTGCAGGGCTTCTTTAATAGCGAACTGCTGCTCGATTACATTCGTTTCTTTGTGCTGTTTGAAAACGATGGCAAACGGCTTATCAAAAAGATTGCCGCTTACCATCAGTTCCACGCGGTGCGTGAAGCGGTTGCGGCAACGATTGTGGCCTCTACCGGTAAACATCTTCCGCTGCGCAGCAACATTACCCCCGGCAGTAAAAAAGCGGGCGTGGTGTGGCATACCCAGGGCTCCGGCAAAAGTATCTCCATGTGCTGTTACGCCGGAAAGCTGCTGCAACAAACAGAGATGAATAATCCGACCATCGTCGTGGTGACCGACCGTAACGATCTTGACGGGCAGCTCTACGCCACGTTTTGCCAGGCGCATGATTTACTCAAGCAAACGCCGTTACAGGCCAACGACCGCGACGAACTGCGCGAGCTGCTCAACGCCCGTGAATCCGGCGGCATTATCTTTACCACCGTGCAGAAGTTTGCGCCGCTGGACAGTGAACAGAGCCATCCGGCACTTAACGTCCGCAGCAACATCGTGGTGATTTCCGATGAAGCGCACCGCAGCCAATATGGCCTGAGCGCCACGCTGGACCGGCAAACCGGGGCCTATAAATACGGCTACGCCAAGCATATGCGCGATGCGCTACCGAATGCGTCGTTTATGGGCTTTACCGGTACACCGATTGCGTCTGAAGATAAAGATACCCGTGCCGTGTTCGGTGATTATGTCTCGATCTACGATATTCAGGATGCGGTGGATGACGGCGCGACGGTGCCGATTTACTACGAATCCCGCTTGGCAAAGCTCGACCTGAACCATGAGGAGCTGGAAACGCTCTCCGATCAGGTGGATGAGCTGGTGGAAGATGAAGAGACCGGCCAGCAGGAGAAAACCAAAGGTGACTGGAGCCGTCTGGAAAAGCTGGTAGGTTCTGAGCCACGCATCAAACAGGTCGCGGCCGATCTGGTTCAGCACTTTGAAACACGCAATGCGGCGATGAATGGCAAGGCGATGATAGTCGCCATGAGCCGTGATATCTGTGTGAAGCTCTACAATGCCATCACCGAGATCCGCCCAGACTGGCACAGCACGGATGTCGAACAAGGGGCTATTAAAGTCATTATGACCGGCTCGGCATCGGATAAAGACCATCTCCAGCCACACATCTACAACAAGCAGACTAAAAAGCGCCTTGAAACTCGGTTTAAAGATTTAAACGATCCGCTCAAATTGGTTATAGTCCGTGATATGTGGCTGACCGGGTTTGACGCGCCGTGCTGCCACACCATGTATATCGACAAGCCGATGCGTGGCCACAACCTGATGCAGGCCATTGCGCGTGTTAACCGCGTGTTCCGCGATAAGCCCGGCGGGCTGGTGGTCGATTACATCGGCATTGCCAACGAGCTGAAGCAGGCGCTGAAAACCTATACCGACTCAAAAGGCAAAGGGCAGTCCACGGTCGATGCCCGGGAAGCCTTTGCCATTCTGCTGGAAAAAATCGACATTATTCATGGGATGTTTGCGCCCTCGGCAGGAAAACCCGGCTTCAGTTACGCAGGTTTTTCTCGCGACCCGTTAGCGTTCTTACGCGATGCGGTGAACTATATTCTGGGGCTGGATGACGGTAAAAAACGCTACCTCGATGTTTCGCTGGCGATGAGTAAAGCCTGGTCACTGTGTAATACGCTGGATGAGGCGAAACCCTTACAGGAGGAGTTCGCGTTTCTTTCGGCGGTCAGGGTGGGGCTTATCAAGCTCGATCCGAAGGCAAAGTTTAGCCAGTCAGAAAAAAACTCTCTTCTGAGCAAGATCCTCGATAACGCGGTTGTCGCGACCGGGGTTGAGGATGTCTTCGCACTCGCCGGGCTGGATAAACCGAACATAGGTTTGCTGTCCGATGAGTTTTTGGAAGAAGTGCGGGAAATGCCGCAGCGTAATCTGGCAGTGGAACTGCTGGAAAAACTGCTCAATGACGGCATTCATGCCCGTTCGGGCAATAACGTGGTGCAGCAGAAGAAATACTCCGACCGACTGAAAGCGGTGCTGCTCAAATACAATAACCGCGCCATTGAGACCGCGCAGGTGATTGAAGAGCTGATCCAGATGGCGAAAGCGTTCCAGGAGGCGATGGCGCGTGATGATGCGTTAGGGCTGACCCCGGATGAAATCGCCTTCTATGATGCGCTGGCTGAAAATGAAAGTGCAGTGCGTGAACTGGGCGATGATACGCTGAGAAAGCTGGCCATCGAAGTGACATTGAAATTGCGGCAGTCCACCACCGTGGACTGGCAGGTGCGTGAAAGCGTGCGTGCCCGATTGCGTATTCTGGTGCGTCAGACGCTGCGTAAGTATAAGTATCCGCCGGACAAAACGCCGGGCGCCGTGGAACTGATTTTGAAGCAGGCAGAAGTGGTGTCGAACAGCTGGACAGTCTAAAACGTTCATCGATTATCTTGACGGAGGTGGTTCAATGTCGGTTACTGTAACAGTTGAAAAAGTAGGGGCGGCATTTGCATTGATCAAATGCCACCATAGGCCTGAAGCAGAATATGAATTTACTGGTGAGTTTCTCGGGCTTTCACACGAGCTGAAGTTTGCAGGGAAGAATTTACGAGAACTGAGAGAAACTGGCTGTTCTATTTATGGAATTTATCAGGATGAATACGGCATGACCTTACTTCCTGATCATCCCGGCATTAAACTGGCCGAAATACTAGCGGTATCAAATATAGGACTGAATAAATTTTCGGTTTACATGGGATGTCGCGAGCAAGAGATAGTTGAATTGTTGAACGGTTCAGTTTCACTGACGAAAGCTATGGCACTCCGGTTATCGCATGTAGTCGGTGGAAGTTGGTCGAAGTGGATGTTAATTCAAGAGCAGTTTGAATTACAGTTGGCACAACGAGAGATTAAAGAATTAATGATTTTGACTAATATCGGGGATGAGGTCGTTGGATTATAGTAAAACAACCATCTTTAACTGATGGGTTTGGCCTTTCCATCCATAAGAAAGGCCATTTCTGTAAAAAAATAAATTACCCGCGACTGCAGCCGAAGCTACGGTCGCCATCTCCGTATACTTTTGTATCAAGTTTAGCCAGGTAGTCAAGACGATTCAGTAATTTATTGTATTCTCCTTCAAAGTTAAAATCATTGACGTCTAATATATAACGACAATTTTCAGGGTAGTGAACCAATCCCGGATAATCATCCAGTTCCAATCCCAGTGCGCTATACCATGCTCTTACAATCATCATCCTTAAATTGCTTTCAGCCTCATAATCACCTAAATGGTAATAAGAATCTTTGTTAAAAAAAAGACCAATATGAAAATGACATTTTCCCTCTTCGGAAAACTCCCTTACCCAAACATGACGAACTCGGTTTGGATATATTCTTTTACCGTTGGCGGCTCTGGCTCTCTCATTGGCCTCCAACATGGCATTTAATGCATTACGGAAACGGGATATGGCACCAGGCTCTAGATTAGGAAAACAGCAAACAGTATCACCTCTGTCTAGAATGGGGGGGTAATGTACATCAACACGTAATGCCATTGTTCTGGGGAATTCACTGAGTGCATCATTGACGACTCGTTCAATATTTTTTTTATAGGCGAGCACATGCTCACCATGTGAACCATGATATAATTCCATGTTTCGATCCTGTAGCTAGTCCTACGGCTTTCGATAGCCGTATATAGTAATATGATAAGACATAGTTGAATGTCTGTAATTAGTTATGTTAATTAACTGTTGGTAGTAATGATTGCTTTATAATACCTTTCCAACAATAAAACTTGTTATCAACCCATTACCCGTGCAGTAAAATACTTAAAAAGTAACTCTGCAATTATGATCATCCAAAGATACCATTATCCCAGTATCTTTTTACCGTGGAAATGCTTATTCCTAAGATCTTTGCCACCTTGGATTGAGAGTAATGCTTAGCCTTCTCATTCTGAATTAGATAAGAATATTTACTTCCTTCAGGTCTTCCCTGCATTTTCTTTGGTTTTGTTTTGTTAGTAGGCATCTTTTGCTCTCATCTAGCTATTAGGCAATAACTCCATACTGTCGAGATGTATGTAAACTAAGTGGTTATGCTTAACATTGGTATCAGAATGTATGGTTTACTTCACCGTTAAAGGGATTAATAATGATGGCATCTCCTCCTTTCATCGCCTTTTGAGGTGTATCGCCTTCGGCAATTACCGGAACCATTACCGCTAGATCATTTGTGTAATAAATTGGTATCCAGCAATAGCATGATTGTTTAGGGGGAGTTTTATTTCTTTTCAATACTGCCTCAACTCCAAATGTAATAAGTTCAAAGATTGGCATAATCACAATGCTGCTCAAATCAAAAAAACAACCATCGTAGACTGTGTCCTTTATCAGTATGATATTAGATAACCCTCCTGCAATGAGATGTTTGCGGTTCACGCGCCGATCTGTGTAAATAAAAATTGCTTTTTTTACATTGAAACTTTTTATAATGTATGAGAGCTTTTCATGAATTAATTTTTTTTCGCTCTTACCCATCTTATCATGAGGTATTTTGTGCGCATAAAAATCTTGATCGACAACCTCGTTCCGGTGTCGAATGTGAGTGTTCCAGACGGAATAAAAAAACTCTTCGTAAGTTAATTTTGGCTCACCCCGTGCGATTGAGGGGGCCTTCTCTTCAAAAATACAGCCTAATGTTGACTCCAAAGTTTGAGCTATATGATATTGCGATGTTATTTTATTCAATGCTGGGGCTGTGGCGTTTAACAAAAATGATATCACCTCTGACCTAGAGTATCCTTTTGCATTGCTATAGTCGTCGATTGCATCAATAGTTGATTTTTTGTTTGCGCTGAAAGTGATGCGTTTTTTCATATGTATCCTTGACTTTCGTTAATGTAAAATGTGATAAACGGTGGTGATTTAGTATCTTTTATTGACGGATTGTTTCTGTTAATTAAGCCAGCTATTCTTTAGAATAGCTGGGGAGTTATGATTTTGAGGCTGCTGTTAATTACAATATACTGAGAAGGTTAATAGGAACCTATCAATGTCTTTGCGTAACCAATAATGTCGGCTGTTAATTTTCTTTGGGCGTGGTAAACCATTAGGCAGCTTGTCTTGGCAAAGCCATTTTCGAATTGTTTGGGCTTTAAGGTTTAATAGATGTGCTAACTCACTTGTGGAAACAAGTTCAGATAAAGATGTTCTGGATTGCTCATATATGCTCATGCTACCACCTCAATGATTGAGATGCAGGCATATACAAAAAGTAATGAAATTAGAAGGGAAAGAAAGGACCAAAAAGAAAACGAAAAAGCCAAGCTTGAATAAGCTTCAGGGTCAGGGTCACTACCTTCGCTTGAGCCGGATGAGGTACTTTTAGTTGATTTAGACGCATTACCTTGCGAGTTTTCGGCCAGATTTTTGTGCGAGATGATACGTGCAAAAAAAACGCCCAAAGTTTTATGTCGATTGTTTTTATTGTATAAAGAGTTTTTTTCATTGAGGTGTCCAAGAGCAGCTCGAATCCTGATGTTCATCTGTCTTTCCTGAAATATGGACTCAGCACAGGTTTGTCGCTGCTTACTAGAACGAACAACTTTGATCTTACCCACGACCCGTACTATTCGAGCCTTTGAGCTAGTTTGCGCAGAACTCATCAAAGAATTAGACATAATGCTTTATCTCCTGATTTAAAAGTGGACGATGGAATTTAAACCTTAAAATACACTTATGTCAACGATGGATGTTGTTCTGTAATCTATTGATATTAAATGAAATCAACGCATATCAACGGTTATTTTTTTACAATATTTGCTTGCTGTAAGATCCACCTCTCAATTTTTTCATGCCATTTGCGCAACAGATCTAACGGACGACGGCGGTAGTGTTTTTCCGCCAGTGCACTTGGTTTGTGTCCCATAATTTGAGCAACAATACCTGTTGGCACTTCAACCCATTCAGCAAGAGTGCCAAAACTACGGCGTAAGCCGTGAAGGCTGATATGTGGTAACTCAGCTCGAGCTAACGCTCTGTTGTGTCCTGAACGCGGTTCAATAATTTTGCCACTTTTGCTGTTACTTCTGAAAACCCAACCCTCCTTATTTACGTCAGAATTTGGGAATTGCGCTAGCGCACTTAACAGCTCAGAAACATAAGGAGTGAGAGGGATGATACGTTCGCCTTCGATCTTGTCTTTAATCCTCATGCTTGACCATTTGAAATCTACGTCAGACCACCGAAGTGACGCAATTTCTTCACGCCGTGCACCGGTGAGCAAAAGTACTTGGAGATAGGCCGATGCAATGGGATTATTGAGGCTACGTACGGCACTGAACCAGATTTTTAACTGTTCTTTTTGTAAGCAATCTCCCGCTTTACTCGCTGATACTGGAACCACTTTTCTCACGTTATGATCTTGTGCAATATCGCCATGGATTATTCCCTGATATTTTTTCTGGTAATTAGCCCATTTGATAAATGCACGCAACAGCCGGTAGGCATGAGCAGTGACGGTAGGCCGATTTTGTCTCTCTGTACTTAGCCATGCGGCAATGTTCTCTGGTGTTAGTTCCGATAACGGTAGGTCGAGTAAGCTAGCCAATGGTCCAGCCGAGGTTGGGCCCCGGCCTCTTTTTTTACTTACCCCTCCACGGCTGGACAAGTTAATGTGATCGGCAATGTATCGAGTAGAATATGGGCGTTTAGTTTTTGCGCTGATTCCGGTTCTCAATTCTTCAAGGTAATCTTCCCAAGCGCTTGTGAAGGTTACCTTCGTTTTACGAGATTTGACCTGCTCCCCGTTGATTAGTACACCCCGATGTTAGTAATGTCTTCATAAGCCACATGAGGACATCCCCATGAAGAAGCGTTTTTCCGACGAACAGATCATCAGTATTCTCCGCGAAGCCGAAGCTGGGGTACCCGCCCGTGAACTCTGCCGCAAGCATGCCATTTCCGATGCCACGTTTTACACCTGGCGTAAGAAGTATGGCGGTATGGAGGTGCCTGAAGTTAAGCGCCTGAAGTCGCTTGAGGAAGAGAACGCCAGACTCAAGAAGCTGCTTGCCGAAGCCATGCTGGATAAAGAGGCGCTTCAGGTGGCTCTTGGGCGAAAGTACTGACGACAGACCAGAAGCGGGAAGCCGTGATGTTGATGTGTGATGCGACCGGTCTGTCGCAACGTCGTGCCTGCAGGCTTACAGGTTTATCCCTGTCGACCTGCCGCTATGAGGCTCACCGTCCGGCTGCTGATGCGCATTTATCAGGGCGCATCACTGAGCTGGCACTGGAGCGCAGGCGTTTTGGCTACCGTCGTATTTGGCAGTTGCTGCGCCGTGAAGGGCTTCATGTTAATCATAAGCGCGTGTACCGGCTTTATCACCTCAGTGGCCTGGGCGTAAAACGCAGAAGACGTCGTAAAGGGCTGGCAACAGAACGTCTGCCGCTGCTCCGTCCGGCGGCGCCCAATCTGACCTGGTCGATGGATTTCGTCATGGACGCACTTTCCACCGGTCGCAGGATCAAGTGTCTTACCTGCGTCGATGATTTCACAAAGGAATGCCTGACGGTCACTGTTGCCTTTGGGATTTCAGGCGTTCAGGTCACGCGTATTCTGGACAGCATTGCACTGTTTCGAGGCTATCCGGCGACGATAAGAACTGACCAGGGGCCGGAGTTCACTTGCCGTGCACTGGATCAATGGGCCTTTGAGCATGGTGTTGAGTTGCGCTTAATCCAGCCGGGCAAGCCAACGCAGAACGGATTTATTGAGAGCTTTAACGGACGATTTCGCGATGAATGTTTGAATGAGCACTGGTTCAGCGATATCGTTCATGCCAGGAAAATTATTAATGACTGGCGGCAGGATTATAACGAATGCCGCCCGCACTCCACGCTGAATTATCAGACACCGTCTGAATTTGCAGCGGGCTGGAGAAAGGGTCATTCTGAGAATGAAGATTCCGGCGTTACTAACTGAGTGTTGTATCTAATCGTGGGGGCAGGTCAGATTCAGCCTGCTGTGATTCCGCTTCAGCAATTTTTTCTGCCTTAGCTATACGCGGATCTATCCCAGTATCGATTAATGTTTGCAGCCGCCTGGCTTCGGCCCTGGCATCATCAATCCTCCAATCGTTAATGTTGCCAATGGTCATGCGAAGGGTTTTTCCCGCATATACGCTTTGGAACACAAAAGCTTTTGTTCCGCGAGTTGCCCGACATGCCAGGGAAGTTACGTCCGCATCCCAAAGAAATGCCTGGGTTTTTCCTTCAGATAAAGCAAATTTTCGAATGCGCTCGAAGGTGAGTTTTTGTCTTGGAAGTGCCATTTTGGGGCTCCAGATGAGAAATGTTACATCACCATAATGTAACTGCTGGTGTAAGTAAAATGGGGGAATAAACATCAACACCTGTCAATTTTTATCAACAGGTGTTTTTCATAACATAATGTTTTATAATGAATTACTTGTTTTAAGAGTAGGTTTTTAAAGGGGTAAAAATATAATAACGTCGCATTCGTAATGCGAAGGTCGTAGGTTCGACTCCTATTACCGGCACCAATTCAAACATTTCCCAAATCTATCGAAATCAACTTAAAGCCCGCATTAGGTTTTTCAGGGGATCAGATAGTACACGCGCTGTACTGTCCCCAGAACGACCACCACCAGTAGACGATGACGACTACCAGTCCTAAGCCATAGAGAATCGCCTTGAAGAGATCCTTGCAGATGATGTCCCTGACCATAGCAATCAGGAGCGGTGTCCCCAGAAAAAACAAAAACAGAGGTGCAGTGATATCTCGTGTATCGTCCGGGTCTTGGGGGATGCTGCACACACTGCTACCAGGTTCTCGCATCCAGTCATATTCACCTACATTGAAGACCTGCATACACAGATAAACGAGAATGAAATATCCCCCGAGGGAGAGAATTTCGACCAGTCTTTTTCGATCTATTTTCACCAGTTTATTTCCAGCAGTTTTTTTATGTGAGGGCGGATGGACAACAAGCGCTCACCGTAGGAGATGTAAGGCCAGTTGCGATCGCCTTTGCGTATGTTGCTACTCATCCATCGGATGAAATCATTCCGCTGGCGTTCAATCCCACGGTTGTAGCGAATACCGGCTATTTTGTACTGTATGTCTGTTGGGTGAAGTGTGGCCGCGTCCGGGTAGTCATAGAGGATCAGATCTCTAAGGTGTTGTGCCACCAGACGCAGGTTGAATTCGTCTTCCAACAGGCAAGTGGCAAGCTCTAATTGGTCACGTGTGGTTAGCGCTCCCGGATCAAGCCCGAGCGTTCTGGCGGCGACACGGATTTGCATGGCAACTGAACCGACAGAAGTATGATCTGTCGGTTTGATATTTCTCATGAAACTGAACTGTTCCCGCCAGTTCATAGTCAGAGGTTTATATTCTTCTGGTTTGCCGCCCACTTCAATCCAGGCAATGCCCCCCAACAGTTCAGGTGGAATACCAAAGGCATTGGCAGATTCGATGATGAGCCGTCTGTTGTACTGAACATAGGCATCTTTATAGGCGTTCGAATAGTACTCTCCACTTTTTCGCATAGGGTCATTTTTAGTCAATTTCCAGTACATCACGTCGATTTCATCCCACTTTCTGAATTTTATCCGGCTGATATCACAGAATTGGTTTCGGGCAACGACGGTATTTAGCATGGTGCTATTCCTCTCAATACACGCGTTCATCCCAGATGCTGTAACCACTGGTTCCAGCGATGTGGTGTTTCCAGTCGATGCTGTGGTAGGCAACCGAGATCATTTCTTCGGGCTGGTTTTCAGCATGAGTCATGGCATGGGGATAGGATACCGATACATTCATCAAGGTCGCTCTGGTAAGCTGAATGGAATAGTATTTTTCTTGTGCTCCTGTTTGCGTTGTGCGGTAGAAATCAAACAGGAGTTCGAGTTCTTCGTTATTGGTAATGGCAATGCCAAAGAGCGGAGAAGATTTGTCGATGGGTTTGCAGAACTTGATAGGATGATGTTGAGTATGTTGGCTGCGGCTGATGGTATGGTCGAACTGGAGGACGAGGATCTGATCTTTATGTACGCTCTGGTATTTATTTCCGATAGAATCCAGAGTACAGCAGCCGGCTGAGATCAGTCCCTGGTTTTTACCATTAATAGTCAGGTAGATGTTATTTGCCATGTCGGAATTTTCCTTTTAGTGGTCTTTCTCCGAAAGCCCCTTCCTTATTGGGCTTGGTACAATTAGATTTCATTAAAATAATTTGTATTCGTGTCGCTTTCCTTTGCGTGTGACTTTTTCAAGCAACCAGTTTTCTGCTTAAACGGCCACGCCGACTTTTATAATTTACCAGGTTATCATATATACACAAGTGCGTTTTTTACCACTGATCGCGCCAATCTTAACCAGTTTTCACCATTACATGTATAAGGGCAATAACAAGACTTAGCCATACCGAATCCGGAGCGTTACCGTTCCCCGATATCCGTGCTGATGCCATCCTTCATCTTGGTGATCCTGTGAACCAGTACGAAGATGGAGTTAATGGTTTGGAGTGTTAATTATTCCATCGCTAGCTATTTTCAATAGAGCTCGGCCCACATCACTTTCAGATGTCTTGATGTGTTTCTATTGCTGTTGGATATTATCAAATAGAACGGATAATCTTCATTATTGACGACTATCCTAATTGCTTAAGCAGAGGTAATGCGGTGAAAAAGATTATTTTAGTTAGCGTATTCACTTTACTGCTGGCGGGGTGTTTTCATATTGGCGATCCTCGCGCGAAGCATTATCGGGCTTCTGTATTCACTGTCGCGAATGAGGTATGCGTCGCTGTTCAACCGGAAGGTGATGAAAAGCTTATCAGCCTTATCATTGAAGAAGTGGGTAATCCCAGGAATAAACTAGAAAGATTTTATTATGATGACGCTATTACAGTGTCATCGGATAAATGTATCCCAAACTTTGGGTATCGCTTTGAGGCAGGGAAAGCTTATAACTATTCCATTATTCTTGAATCATCCGCTAAGAAAAAGAAAGGCGTTGTTTCTGCAAGCCGGATATATGGCGTTGACTTTACGTTGCGGGAAAACAGCGGAAATCTTGAGGCCTATACACTCTATTGATTTTGATGCAGGTGTACCGGCATACATCGTCAAATGCCTCTTGTGCCAGTATTGGAATGTCTTCTTACCGCCTGGAGGGAAACAATCCAATGAGCGTGCGACAATAACTTTAAATATTCTGCGTAAGTCTTTCGAGCAAATGTATTTTATCACCTACGACGCTATTGTGCCTGAACTAATGGCGCAGCCTGGCGAATCCAGCGACAGCATGTTTAAGCGGCATGCGGATCTTGAGTAGCTGGCTGGAAACGTCCCGTCAGGGACATTTCCTCTATATTGACTGATTATCACCAGCTGTATTTCACCCCCAGTATGCCCTGGGTGTCGCTGTAACCTTTGTCACCCATCTGCACGCCCACGTTGCCCCACACGCTCAGGCGGTCATTCAGCTTGCCTTCCACGCCGGTGCGGATTTCGCCCAGGTTGCGGGCGCCGTCACGGCTCACACGCTGACCGTCCATCTTCACGCCAAAGGCTTCGGTGTTGTGGATCCAGTTCATTTCCACGAACGGCTGGAACTCCCGCTGTTTACCGTCATCCCTTTTGTGGTGACTGTTCAGGTACGTTCTCACCCCGAGACGCGTCTGGATGTTGCCGTCGCCTTCCGTTTCGATACGGGTACCGTCGTTCCGGGTGTGTGCATCATCCTCCACGCCCATCCATGTGACCTGCGCCTGCGGCTGGATATACCAGGTGTTCAGCGTGCCCTGGCTGCCGTAAAACTTACCGGCTTTCAGGGTGTAACCGGCTTCCAGTGAGGCGGTCAGCCCTTTCGATTTGTACTCATCGCTGTCACGGTTTTCCGCGGTCACGCTGCTGTCGAACCAGTTGTATTGTACCCAACTGTCTACATACGCTCCGGTTTTGTCCGCATCTTTCTGGTACCAGGTGCCGTACAGCCCGGCGCTGTAGCCGCTGACACGACCGTCGGAGCCGTATCCAGCGCGGTTGCTGCGGGTGTTGCTGTGTTCATTCGCATAGCCACCCATCACGCCCAGATGCCAGCGGTCAGCGCCGTCAGTGCTCCACTGTGCGATGTCGCCGCCCAGCTGCAGCACATAGCGGTTGCTCTGAGTTTTCAGCTGGCCGTCGCCGGCAGAGGAACGCTCATGGCCGCCGACGTGACGCATCCACATACTGGTGACGTTATCATCACCGTTACGCAGGGCGTCGGTGTACTGCGGCTCACCGAGACGGTCATGCAGGCGGTGGTTAAACAGCGTGTTCGCCGCCGCGATATTGCTGATATAGCTGCCCGCTTCCGGACGCAGGGCGTCAGGGGCGGTCGGGTCAACCACCGGCGGTTTCACCGGATCGACTGGCGGTACTGGGTCATCCGGTGGCGGCGTCACACTGCCTGTCCATTTACTGGTCAGGTACCAGTTTTTCTCCGCGCTTCCCGTGCCTTTCG
The DNA here is from genome assembly GCF_030053895.1 of Trabulsiella odontotermitis. Classification (NCBI taxonomy): domain Bacteria; kingdom Pseudomonadati; phylum Pseudomonadota; class Gammaproteobacteria; order Enterobacterales; family Enterobacteriaceae; genus Trabulsiella; species Trabulsiella odontotermitis. The sequence continues at coordinate 3,546,877 of NZ_CP125781.1, read as the reverse complement.
CCAGGGCATAAACATACGCCCCGGCTTCCACGGTGCCATTGGTCAGCGCGAAGTTACCGGCAGAGTTACCGTCCACCTTAACCAGCTCAATGCCGTTAACCGTCTGTTCGCCAGCACCACCGACATTATTCACCACAACCCGGGTATTGCCCGTGGTGTCGCCGCGAATTGCCAGTTTATCTGTCGGGGAGTCATCTCCGGCGAGTGTGGTATTCATCGCGATCAACCCGTCGTTGCCGGTGTGGTTGCCTTCAACGGTCAGGGTTTTGAAATCATCATTTGTTGGCGCGGAAAACGCGATCGTCCCGGCACTGGTCAGGTTGTTGACCAGTGAATCGCCGGTCATGTTCCAGTGGCTGGCGGCATCAATGTCCACATCGGTCGGGTCGATCCAGCCGGTCAGCGTCGCGCCGTTTTGCAGGGTCAGACGGCTGCCGCTGCTGCCGGTGATGTTACTGGTCAGTTGCGCGCCGCCGTTAACGCCGTCGAGGACAAGCTCACCCGCGTTCAGTTCGGTGTCGGTGGTCCAACCGGTCTGGCCTGCCAGTGTCAGGCTGCCGTCGCCTGTTTTGATAAAACGACCGCCCGCCATATCACCGTCGATGATATCGCCTGCGAAGCGGGTATCGTCGGTATCGGTAGCGTTAACGGCAGTCAGTGCCGCCCCGTTCAGTGATACCGTACCACTGTTGCCGCTAAGGCGGTTAACCTGCTGGTCATTGCCGTTCAGATCAAGCACACCACCGTTGATGATGACATCGCTGCTGCTGTTCAGGGTACCGGCAATATCCGTCCGCAACGTACCCGCGTCGACAGTGGTGCTGCCGCTATAGCTGTTAACAGCGGAGAAAATCAGGGTGCCGTCGCCGGTTTTGGTCAGGCTTTTCCCGTCCCAGCCATAACCATACGCAGTGGTGGTCAGGTTATCCGTCAGCGCTTTACCCGGGGTGAAGCTGTTGCCGTCCGTGACGTTAAACGTGCCGTGGGCGCTGTTGTCTTCGGTGTTGAACCAGACCAGATCAAACTGCGCGATGACGTTTTTACCGGCGTCATCTTTCTTCGCCCAGCCAACCAGAAAATGGTCGATGTCGACATAATCCTGCAGCGCCTGCCCGGCGACGGTATAGCGAAAATCACCGTTGATGCCGTTCTGCGTGCTGACCAGGGTATACAGGTTCTCGTCGGTTTGTGGTGCATAGCCGGTAATATCCAGCGTATTGTTTCCCAGCAGCGCCAGGGCATCGGCACTCAGTGCCGGATTGCTGGCGATATCAACCTGGGTGGCGACGCCATCGCCAAGCATCGCGTCAGTCGCGATAGTTAACGTTTTACCCGCATCAATTTTCAGCGTGCCGCCCGTCATATTGAGCCTGTCAGCCCCCACCGAGTTCGCGATCTGCAGATCGCCGCTGCCGGTTTTGGTCAGTGTCTGAACGTGTTCCAGCGCGCCGGCAATCATGGCGCGATCGGTGATCGCCAGATTCGCGCCACTGCTGCCCATGGTCAGCAATGCGCCGGACTGCACATCCAGTGCGGTGAAGGTCTGTGACAGGTTTTGCGCGTTCAGCGTTCCTTCGGCCAGGTTAAAACCGCCGGTGTTGAGGAACTGGTTGGCATTGGCCGCTACTAAAACGCCCGTGCCGATCTTTTCCAGTTTCCCCTGGCCCGGCAGGACGCCGCTGAGCGTTAGTTGATCGGTCCCACCTGTTTCAATCGTGACCGTATCATCCGCCGCAGCACCAACCAGCCGGTTACTGGCGTTCAACTGTAACGTGCTGTCACCATTGCTTTTGATCACTGAACCATCGGCGAAATTCATGGTGCCTGATGCAAGCACATTCACCGTGTTCGCTGTCGTACCCGTTGATACTAATGTCGCGCCATCCCGCAACGTGAAACGGGTACTGCTGGTGTTCATGCCGTACTGCGCATTGTCTTTCAGCTCCAGTTCACCACCATAAACGGTCGTGTTGGCGTAAATCCGCGATTGTGTGCTCCGGGAACCGGCAGTGAAATCTTCGCCAGTAAAGGTCACTTTACCGTCAGTTGCATCGCTGCCGTCGGTGGTGTTGATCCCAACCACGACATTCACCACCGAGCCGTTGGCGGCCAGGCTGGTTATCGGATCGCGAAACAGCACCTGACGTCCCGCTTCGGCGGCAATATTCAGGGTGCCGTTCGGTTGGCGGATATTGATGGCATTGGCAATCGCATTTGTCAGATTCGGTGTCGAACCGTTCCCGACGTTGGTGAAGTTGTCGTAGAACTGGATATCGCTGTTTTTCGCATGCAGCAGAGAGCTACCGGTAAAGCCCGTCCCATTGCCAATCAGAATGGCGCCCGCAGACTGGGCGCTGGAATAGTTGTCATGGACTTTAATGCCATCGGTGCCGTTGGTTTCCATCACCAGGCCGGTCTGGGCGACAATCGCGCCAGCGGTATCCCTGACTCCCCGGTTGCCATAAATGTCAGCGTTACCATAGAACTGCACATCACCGTCGGAAAACAGTGCGCCGCCCGAGCTGATTGCGCTGTTATTACTGATAAGAACCATGGCATCAGTACCGCTAAAAATAATATCTCCCGTGCGACTTGTCCGGAGGGCACCCCCGGCAACACCGTAGTTGATATTATTGGTCAGCGTGACGTTGCCTTCAAAGATGATATCGCCGTCAATGGTGTTAATGGCAGGATCATAGCTATACGAGCTGTTGTTATCAAAAATGACGGTACCATTCTCACCGCGAAACACGACATCCGAAGTTGAGGAGATAAGACCAGGATAGCCATTATTAGCATGGTTATTAACAAAGCTCAGTTGACTATCATTTCCGAGTACAAACTCAATACCCGAAGTGGTTGTCGTACTGGAAACAATCCCTCCCACGGAGTTGCTCACCGTCATATTGATGCCATCCAGTAATTGAATGACTGCCCGTCGGGTTCCATTAAGATCAATACGGTTAACGGCGTTACCGGTGGCATTGAACAGCCAGCTATCGGATCCCTGTGCTGTATTGCTATCCACGATAAGCGTCGCGGGCGAGGTACTGGTGCCATTAAAAATGAGGTCAGATAAGCGCGTTGTCTGAGTGGCGCCGGTGCCATAGATTTGTGACAGATAAGCGTTTTCGCCCGCCGCGATGGTCACTGTCGCGGCGAGTGACGGCGCGGCCCCGGTCATTGTTGACACGATAATGGCAGCCGACATAAACAGAGCAGACTGTGCGCGACGACCCGTTCGTTTTCCTCGGGCCTTCGCAAACTCGGGTACAGCGACCCACGCGCCTGTCGCTTCGTTCCGGACAACTCTGAATATTTTGTTCATCTTACACACTCGTATAATATCTCTGGTAAAAATGCCAGTGGACAAATAAATAACAACAGACAGACGAGATGTAACGTTAATTTCACGGGTGTATCTTAGGTAAATTAACACGATGAAAACATTTCAGATTGTCTGAGCGTTATCAGGAAATATAATAACAAGTCGATTCAGAGAATATATCTGAAAGACATACATGTACGCTTCCGCTGCGCCCCGTCATACTGCATTGATGGCGCTTTCCTGATAAATTATCTTTATAGGGTTTTAGCGGTCAGCATTGCATCGGGCAAGATATCTGTCAATCCGGGAAAATATTACTAAATGAACTGTTGATAACATATCTGAACTGTTGGTGTGATTAAACTCCTAATATTACTTATTTGATCATGGTAGTTATAAGCCAGTAATCAGAAAATATATCTAAATAACATCTCTCATCGGTGAACTATTTTTTTGTGAATTATTACTATGTCCTGTTTGCTTCACCTTCTGTATTACTGATTGCGTCACCATGCTTAAACGAAAGGATGATTAATCCATCACGCAAATCCGGTATGATATCACCAGTTTTTTAACTAACCGGTAACCTTTATTTTCATATGGGAACATTGCGCGATACGCTGGAGCAGCGTCAGGTCTTTATTTATTTCACGGCAGTCGCCGTTGCGGTACTCGTCGCATTACTGGTGCCGGGGACGGAGCGCCTCGCGTGGCTGATTAATCCGGCGTTGGCCTTCATGTTGTTTGTCACCTTTTTGCAGGTGCCGGTCATCGAACTCGGCAAAGCCATAACGCAGCTGCGTTTTCTGATCTCCTTGCTACTGACGAATTTTATCGTCATGCCGTTGCTGGTGGCGGCCCTGCTTCCGCTGCTGCCGGATGAGCCGCTCCTGCACCTCGGCGTGCTGTTGGTGCTGCTCTGTCCGTGCATCGATTATGTCGTGACCTTTTCACAGCTCGGACGTGCGGATTCGCGCCTGTTACTGGCCGCCACACCGGCATTGCTGATCATACAAATCCTCCTGTTGCCGGTATACCTCCATGCCTTTCTCGGCGAACACGTGGCAGAGTACGTACAGTCAGGGCCCTTCCTCCATGCGTTTTTATGGCTGATAGCCGTTCCGCTTGCCGCTGCCGTACTGGTTCAGCGGTGGGCGAAACGCAACGAGAGCGGCGCGCGCGTGAGTGACACACTTGGTCTGCTGCCGGTTCCGGCAACGGCGCTGGTGCTGTTTGCGGTGGTCGCATCGGTTGTACCGCAGATAAGTAGTGCAGTGAATGCTGCGCTACACGCCGCACCGGTCTATCTCCTGTATGCCATCTTCGCACCGCTGCTGGGCTGGGGTACGAGTCGCCTGTTCAGACTGGAAACTGGCGCGGGGAGGGCGGTGACCTTTAGCGCCGGGACGCGAAACTCACTGGTGATCCTGCCGCTGGCGCTGGCGGTTCCCGGCGCGATACCGGTACTCCCGGCGGTGATCGTCACGCAGACTCTGATTGAACTGCTGGCTGAGCTTATTTATATCCGCGTGATACCGCGGTTGGGGCGGGAGTAGTTACAACATACAATCAGTGCTTCATCCATTGCCTGTTTTGAACGTGAAAACACTCACAAAAGCGCTAAAAAATTCACTCACTTTTCGAGTGGATTAACAGATGTTTTTTTACTGATGCACAAGTATTACCTGACGGAGTCGCGTTACGACGTTGTGCTGAAGGTGAAACGCGCCTTTAGCGTACAGCATTAGCATTAAACAATGCTGGAGGTGTTTATGGCCTGGCGACCGTTTCTGTTTGTGATCATGACGTCTCACCCACGGCTGAGTGCCCGGAGAGCAAAACTGCATCTGGTGCGTGGCTGAGTGTGACGTTTGTGCAGTTAATCGCTAAGGTTTTCCGTTTTTTTTCTAAAAACTATTTGGAATTAAACAGAAGTTTTAATTCCTTTATCAAATAGTCATCCGCCGGAAATACTGCCTTTCATAACAATACGAGAGGCAGACACTATGGGATTCACATCGCGTTTTTCAGTCATCACCGCACTGGCGTTACTGACGTTTCAGGCGCAGGCCGTTAACGTCACCGTCGCGTATCAGACGTCAGCCGAACCCGCCAAAGTGGCGCAGGCAGACAATACCTTTGCTAAAGAGAGTGGCGCTACGGTGGACTGGCGTAAATTCGACAGCGGCTCCAGCGTGGTGCGTGCGCTGGCATCTGGCGACGTCCAGATCGGCAATATCGGCTCAAGCCCGCTGGCGGTGGCCGCCAGCCAGCAGGTGCCGATAGAAGTCTTTCTGCTGGCGTCTCAGTTAGGAGATTCCGAAGCGCTGGTGGTGAAAAAAGGCATCACTAAACCGGAAGATCTGATCGGCAAACGCATCGCCGTACCGTTTATCTCCACCACCCATTACAGCCTGCTGGCAGCGCTAAAACACTGGGGTATCAAGCCAGGCCAGGTACAAATTCTCAATCTGCAACCTCCCGCTATTATTGCCGCCTGGCAGCGGGGTGACATCGACGGTGCGTATGTCTGGGCGCCAGCGGTGAATGAACTGGAAAAAGAGGGAACGGTGCTGACCGATTCCGCCAAAGTGGCGCAGTGGGGCGCACCGACGCTGGATGTATGGGTTGTACGCAAAGATTTCGCCGAACAACATCCGGAAGTGGTAAAAGCCTTCGCGAAAAGCGCCATTGACGCGCAGCGCCCTTATATTGATAACCCGGAAGAATGGCTGAAGCAGCCGGACAACCTGAATAAGTTGTCTCGGTTGAGCGGTGTGCCGGAAGCCGACGTGCCGGGGCTGGTGAAAGGGAACACCTATCTCACCACTGAGCAGCAAATTCAGCAGCTCTCAGGGCCGGTGAATAAAGCGATTCTTGATACCGCCCAGTTCCTCAAAGAACAAGGGAAAGTTCCGGCCGTCGCCAGCGACTACAGCCAGTTCGTTACTGACCGCTTTGTGAAATAAGGAGCGCATGATGCTGCAGGTGTCTCACTTATCGGCCAGATACGGCGGTAAACCCGCGCTTGAAGATATCAACCTCACGGTAGATAGCGGTGAACTGCTGGTGGTGCTTGGCCCGTCGGGCTGCGGTAAAACCACGCTGTTGAACCTGATTGCGGGCTTTTTGCCCTACGATACCGGCAGCATCCAGCTTGACGGAAAAACCGTCAACGGGCCTGGCGCGGAGCGCGGCGTGGTCTTCCAGAATGAAGGATTGCTGCCGTGGCGCAACGTGCAGGATAACGTGGCGCTGGGGTTACAACTGGCGGGTGTCACGCAGGCGGAACGCCGGCAGGCCGCGCGTCAGATGCTGAAAAGAGTCGGGCTGGAGGGGGCGGAAAAACGCTTCATCTGGCAGCTTTCCGGTGGCCAGCGTCAGCGCGTCGGCATTGCGCGGGCACTGGCAGCGAACCCGCAGTTACTGTTGCTGGACGAACCCTTTGGCGCGCTCGATGCCTTCACCCGCGAGCAGATGCAAACCCTGCTGCTGCGCCTGTGGCACGAGACCGGTAAACAGGTTTTGCTGATTACGCACGATATCGAAGAAGCCATTTTTATGGCCACAGAGCTGGTGCTGCTGTCGCCCGGCCCGGGACGGGTGCTGGAGCGTTTGTCACTGGATTTTGCTCATCGTTTCGTCGCCGGAGAATCCTGCCGCAACATTAAATCCGACCCCAATTTTATCGCCCAACGTGAATACGTTTTGAGCCGTGTATTCGAACAGCGGGAGGCTTTCTCATGAGCATTGTGATCAACGATAAACCCCGTCGCCTGCAGGTGGCATGGCGCTGGCCGTTTTCCCGCCAGTTGACGCTGAGCACGGCTACGCTGTTGGTGTTGCTGGCGCTGTGGTGGAGTGTCGCGGCGCTGCACCTGATAAGCCCGTTGTTTCTGCCGCCGCCCACGCAGGTCTTACAGAAATTGTTCACTATCGCCGGGTCGCAGGGCTTTATGGACGCCACGCTGTGGCAGCATCTGGCGGCCAGCCTGACGCGCATTCTGGTGGCGCTGCTGGCGGCTGTCGTCCTTGGGATCCCTGTCGGGATTGCGATGGGGCTCAGCCCGACCATTCGCGGGATCCTCGATCCATTAATTGAACTGTATCGTCCTGTGCCGCCGCTGGCGTATCTGCCGTTGATGGTGATCTGGTTTGGCATTGGCGAGACCTCAAAAATCCTGCTGATTTACCTGGCGATTTTTGCCCCGGTGGCGATGTCAGCGCTGGCGGGAGTGAAAAGCGCGCAGCAGGTACGGATCCGCGCGGCGCAGGCGCTGGGTGCCAGCCGCTTGCAGGTGTTGTGGCTGGTGATTTTGCCTGGCGCATTACCTGAAATTTTAACCGGCTTGCGCATTGGTCTTGGCGTCGGCTGGTCAACGCTGGTGGCAGCGGAGCTGATTGCCGCCACACGCGGGCTTGGGTTTATGGTGCAGTCAGCAGGGGAATTTCTGGCGACCGATGTGGTGCTGGCCGGGATCGCGGTGATTGCCGTGATCGCCTTTGTATTAGAACTGGGGCTGCGCGCGCTGCAACGTCGCCTGACGCCCTGGCATGGAGAAATAGCATGAGTGAACGTCTGACGATTACCCCGCTGGGGCCGTACATTGGCGCGCAGGTGTCTGGCATTGATGTCAGCCGACCGCTGAGCGATAACCAGTTCGAACAGTTGTATCATGCGCTGCTGCGCCATCAGGTGATTTTCCTGCGCGAGCAGGCTATTTCGCCGCAACAACAGCGTGCGCTGGCGTTGCGTTTTGGCGATTTGCACATTCACCCGGTGTATCCTCACGCCGAAGGAGTGGAAGAAATCATCGTGCTGGACACGCATAATGATAATCCGCCGGACAATGACAACTGGCATACGGATGTCACCTTCATCGACACGCCACCTGCCGGGGCGATCCTCGCCGCCAAAGAATTGCCGTCAACAGGCGGCGATACGCTGTGGACCAGCGGCGTTGCTGCGTTTGACGCGCTTTCTGCGCCACTTCAGCAGTTGTTAAGCGGGTTACAGGCTGAGCACGATTTCAGAAAGTCGTTCCCGGAATATAAATACCGCAAAACAGATGCAGAGCATCAGCGCTGGCTGGCGGCGGTAGAGAAGAATCCACCGTTGCTGCATCCGGTGGTGCGCACGCATCCGGTCAGCGGCAGGCAGGCGCTGTTCGTGAATGAGGGATTTACCACGCGAATTGTTGACCTGACACAGAAAGAGAGCGACACGCTGCTGAGCTTCCTGTTTGCCCATATCACCAAACCGGAATTTCAGGTGCGCTGGCGCTGGCAGCCGAACGATCTCGCCATCTGGGATAACCGGGTGACGCAGCATTACGCCAATGCGGATTACCTGCCGCAGCGGCGGATCATGCACCGGGCAACGATTCTTGGTGATAAGCCGTTCTACCGGGCAGGTTGAAGATACGATCCTCTCCTGACGGAGAGGATCGGCACTACTGATGTGCCCCGATGTAGCGCTGGTAGCGGTTGGCTTTCAACAGGGTCAGATCGACCAGCACTAAGCCGTCGATACAATCGTTGAAATCCGGGTCGCTGCCGAAATCGATAAACTGCACGCCGCCGGGTTCGCACACTTCGGAATACTGTTTATACAGCGGAGGAATGCCGCAGCCGAGGTTGCCGAGCAGCGATTTCAGCCGCGTCAGATCTTCGGTGTAATCTTCACCACCAAATTGCGCCAGCGCTTCCGGCAGGCTGGCGGGATAGGGGCGGCGTGACTCGGCCAGCGGATGCATCGCCGGGAACCAGAGCCGGTAAAAGGCGACCAGCAAATCCCGTGCGGCAGGCGGCAACCCGCCTGAAATCGACACCGGGCCAAACAGGTAGCGATACTGCGGGTAACGCGCCAGATACGCGCCGATACCAAACCAGAGGTAATCCAGCCCGCGACGGCCCCAGTAGCGCGGCTGAATGAAGCTGCGCCCAAGCTCAATGCCTTCGCGCAGGATGTTATTCATCCGTTCGTCATAGTGAAACAGGCTGTAACTGTACAGGCCTTCCACGCCGCGTTTATCGAGCTGCATGCCACCGGGTATAAAACGGTAAGCGCCGACAATCTCCAGATCCACCTCATCCCACAGGATCAGATGCAGGTAATCATCGTCATAGCTGTCGACATCGCGACGTTTGCCGCTGCCTTCGCCGACGGCCCGAAAAGCAATTTCACGCAGACGTCCCAGTTCTCTGAGCAGCGGCGCTTCTTCCTGACCATTTCGCTGCCACAGATAAATGGTTTTGCCATCAGCAGTGCTGCCAAGACATTCCGCTTTGCTGAGTTCGCGACGAAGCACAGCGCGTTCTTCCGGGCGTGCAATCGCGCTCTCGGTTCTGAATTTCCCCGGTAGCCCTTTCCCCAGCAGACCGACATGCTGGCGACATTTCTTCGCCAGTTCGCGGGCAGGCGTCTGAGCGTTGTGCCAGCTCTCCCACGCGATACGCTGACCGAGCGTCACCGGCAACGTGGAATTGCGACGGCGGAACATCTGCTGCATCAACAGCAGCAGCGCCAGCGTCGGGGAGATCATGGTGCTGGCATAAAACAGCGGGCTATTTTTGGCATGAATAAATGCCGGCAGCAGCGGGGCGCGGAATTTCGCCGCCAGCTTGATGAATCCGGAATGCCAGTGACCGTCAGCGATGCCCTTGCGGGTCATGCGTGAGACTTCACCAGCCGGGAAAAAGATCAGCACCCCGCCGCTCTGCAACTGTTGTTCCATCAACGACAGCGAAGATTTGCGCGTGCCGCCGTTGATGTTGTCGACCGGAATAAACAGGTTACTCAGCGGTTCAAGATGGCTGAGCATGCGGTTGGTGACGACTTTCACATCACGACGTACGCGGGATACCGCATACAGCAATGCCAGCCCATCCAGTGTACCGGTAGGGTGATTCGAGATAATCACCAGAGGACCGGTTTCGGGGATGTTTTCGAGTTCGCGGGGGGCAATATTGCAGCGGATTTGTAAGTGTTCAAGGACCTGCTCGACCATATCCAGTCCGCGTAAGTGCGAGTGGCGGGCGGCAAACGTCTGAAACTCTTCCTCGTGTAGCAGACGCCTGAGCAGACTCTTTTGCCAGGGCGCGGGCTTTGCCTGTGGCCAGAGGTCATCAAGAACATTATCGAGACTAAACATGGTGGTTCCTCCTGCAGTCTTGAGGCAGACAGTAGAAGGCTAACGTGTCGTTTGTATTGCAGTTTAATGAAGCTTTGAGTGGCGGAGAGAGGCCCGGTAGCACGCGGCTTCCGGGCCGGTTAATCAGCGGAGCAGTTTTCTTTCGGCGAGGTCGAGGGCAAAGTAGCTGAAGATAAGATCCGCCCCTGCGCGCTTGATGGCGCCGAGGCTTTCCAGTACCACTTTATCTTCGTCGATGGCGCCCGCCATCGCGGCGAATTTGATCATCGCGTATTCACCGCTGACCTGATAGGCCCCCAGCGGTAAATCGGTACGCTCGCGGATGTCACGCAGAATATCAAGATAAGCGCCCGCCGGTTTTACCATCAGGCAATCTGCGCCCTGGGCTTCGTCGAGCAGGGATTCACGGATCGCTTCGCGACGATTCATCGGATGCATCTGATAGGTTTTGCGGTCGCCTTTCAGCGCTGTACCTGCCGCTTCACGGAACGGGCCGTAGAAAGAGGAGGCGAATTTGGTGGAGTAGGACATGATCGCGGTGTCGGTGAAACCGGCTGCATCCAGCGCTTCGCGGATCGCCTGCACCTGACCGTCCATCGCCGCCGACGGGGCGATGAAATCAGCGCCCGCGGCAGCGGCAACCACCGCCTGTTTCCCGAGGTTGATGAGGGTTGCGTCGTTGTCCACGCCGTGATCGCACAGCACGCCGCAGTGGCCATGCGAGGTGTATTCGCAGAAACAGGTATCGGACATCACCACCATTTCCGGGACGGTTTGTTTACTGATGCGCGACATCCGTGCCACCAGACCGTCTTCTTTCCAGGCATCGCTACCAGTGGCGTCGGTGTGATGGGAAATACCGAAGGTCATGATGGAGCGGATCCCGGCGTTGGCGATGCGTTCAATCTCACGAGCCAGATGTTTCTCGGGAATGCGCATCACGCCAGGCATGGCTTCGATAGGCTTGTAGTCGTCGATTTCTTCTTCAACAAAGATCGGCAACACCAGATCGTTTAAGGTCAGTGTTGTCTCTTCAAACATAGCGCGTAGCGCAGCAGTTTTGCGCAGGCGACGTGGGCGATTAAGTAGAGCTGTCATGGTATGCCTGATGTTTGTGGAACATTCAGGTTAGTTTACCCGATCTCCGCCCTGATTGTTTATCAAAGTGGGGCGTATCCCTCTGCGAAGGGGGGTGAACGGTCACACTCTCAAAAAATCTATTTAATTAAATAATAACCACACATATGGAAATATAAATAATGAATGCGTTATTTTTATCATTTATATTTATGAGATATATTTTGTTAATTGTGTGCTCACTTAACTCATTGAAAGTAATAAATTAAAAACTGTTATTTTTAAACCCTGTAAGGATATATTGCGTCCGGTTTCGAACTTCTACCAAAGATTAATTGAACTATCTTGTATCAGGAACGCATAATTCAACCGCAATTTAATCTTATTTGATGGACCAACATAATAAGTCCCTGAGGAGGGATAACAAATGCACTCGTGGAAAAAGAAAGTTGTGGTATCTCAATTAGCAATGGCCTGTGCGCTCGCAATCGCTTCTCAGGCCAATGCATCGACGGATATATCGAATACGGATTACACAACATTTATTCATTATAATGATGCGACTTATGCAGACGGCGTTTATTATGATGGATATGTCGGCTGGAATAATTACGGCGCTGATAGTATTTATAATGGTGATATTTATCCGGTCATCAATAATGCAACAGTTAACGGCGTTATCTCTACTTATTACCTCGATGACGGCCTCTCTACCAACTCCAATCCAAACAGCCTCACCATCAGCAACAGCACCATTCATGGCATGATCACTTCCGCGTGTATGACCACCGAATGCGATAATCGCAGCGGCGCGGACTATTATTACGATCGCCTGGCATTAACGGTTGATCACTCAACTATTGATGACAACTATGAACATTATACCTACAACGGTACCTGGAATGATGCGCCGGATACCCATGTGGTCGATGTGTATGATCTTGGTACCGCAATTACATTGGATCAGGAAGTTGATCTCACCATTCAAAATAATTCCCACGTTGCCGGTATTACCCTGACGCAGGGTTATGAATGGCAGGATACCGACGACAATACCGTCAGTACCGGTGTGAACAGCAGCGAAGTGTTTAATAACACCATTAATGTGAAAGACTCCGTAGTGACATCCGGCTCCTGGTCAGATGAAGGCACTGAAGGCTTCTTTGGTCGCTCCGGCAATGCCAGCGATTACAACGGAAAAACCTGGACGGCGGACGATGTCGCGCTGGCGGTTGTCGCGAATCCTTATGCCGATAACGCCATGCAGACTACCGCTAATTTTAGCAATTCCACCTTAACCGGTGATGTGGTCTTCTCCAGCAACTTCGACGAAAACTTCTTCCCGAACGGCGCGGACAGCTACCGCGATACCGATGCTAATCCTGACACTAACGGCTGGGATGGCACTGACAGCCTGAATTTGACGCTGGATAACGGCAGTAAGTGGGTTGGCGCGGCCGTCTCCGTGCATGAAGTCGACAGCAATGGCGACGGCGTTTATGACAGCTATGCAGCGGGCACCGAAGCCACCGCGACACTGTACGACGTAACTGCCAACAGCCTGTGGCCAACTTCAACCTACGGTATCGACAACGACAAAACGGCGTTCAGCGAAGGCAACCACGTTACCGGCAATGAGGTGTATCAGAGCGGCCTGTTCAACGTCACGCTGGATCACGGCTCCGAGTGGGATACCCGTAAATCATCGCTGATTGACACCTTAACCGTTAACAACGGTTCTCAGGTGAATGTGGAAGCTTCCGATCTGGTTTCTGACAACGTGACCCTGAATACCGGCTCCTCGCTGAATATTGGCGATTCCGGCCGTGTCGCGACCGACAGCGTAAACCTCAACAGCTACAGTACCGCGACGCTGACAGAAGAAACGGCTGAACTGTATGCTAATACGGTAACCGTTGACGGCGGCGCGCAACTGAACCTGGGGCTGGGTCAAGTCGATACTGCAACACTGACACTGACCAACGGCGGTACGTTCAACGTTGCCAGCCGCGACTATGTGCTGAATGGCGATATGCTTAACGGTCACAGCAACGACAAAGCGCAAACCAACTACGGTTACGGCGTTGTGGCGTTGAATTCAGATGGTCATCTGGCAGTGAATGGCGATGTGGCAGGTAACTATAAGGTTCGTATCGATAATGCCACCGGCGCGGGCTCCATCGCGGATTACAAGAACAACGAAGTGATTCGCGTGTATGACAACAATGCCGATACCGCAGCCACCTTCACTGCGGCAAACCGTGCCGATCTCGGTGCGTACACCTATGAAGCGCAGCAGCAGGGCGACACAGTGATCCTGCATCAGGATCGCCTGACCGATTATGCCAACATGGCGCTGAGCATTCCGTCTGCGAACACCAATATCTGGAACCTGCAGCAGGATACGCTGAACAACCGTCTGAACAGTGCTCGTCACGGCTTTGATGACAACGGCGGCGCCTGGGTGAGCTACTTCGGCGGCAACTTCAATGGCGATAACGGCGTGATCAACTACGACCAGGACGTCAATGGTCTGATGGTCGGCCTTGATACCAAAGTGGATGGCAACAATGCGAAGTGGATCGTGGGTGCGGCGGCAGGCTTTGCCAAAGGCGATCTCAACGATCGTACCGGCCAGGTTGATCAGGACAGCCAGTCCGCTTACCTCTACTCTTCAGCGCGTTTTGCGAACAACGTCTTCTTTGACAGCAACCTGAACTACACCCGCTTCAACAACGATCTGACCGCCACTATGAGCAACGGCGACTACGTTGATGGCAACACCACGTCAGATGCCTGGGGATTCGGCCTGAAACTGGGTTATGACTGGAAGCCTGACAGCAACGGTTACATCACTCCGTACGGCGGCATTTCCGGTCTGTTCCAGTCTGGCGACAGCTATCGTCTGAGTAACGATATGCGCGTCAACAGCCAGGATTACGACAGCCTGCGTTATGAACTGGGCGTAGATGCCGGTTACACCTTCAACTTTGGCGATCAGGCCATGACGCCGTACTTCAAGCTGGCATACGTCTATGACGATTCCAACAATGATGCGGATATCAACGGCGATACCATTGATAACGGTGTTGAAGGATCTGCGGTACGTGTTGGTGTGGGCAGCCAGTTCAGCTTCACCAAGAACTTTAGCGCCTATACCGGTGTGAACTACCTCGGTGGCGGTGATGTTGATCAGGACTGGGCTGCTAACGCCGGTGTGAAATACACCTGGTAATACTGTCTGGCAGGAAGGAGTTCCTTCCTGATGGGGTTAACATTCTGATGCCCGTCATGCAAATGGCGGGCATCGTTGTAGGACTACCTGATATGCCGCAACTGAACAAACCACTCATTGAATTTGATACTCTCAATCAGCACCTCCACGCCCACGGTACGCCATTTGTCGTGGCGGAAGGAGAGAACATTTTGCCAGCGGACAAGCCGGCGAATCAGTACACCATCGTGATTCTACAGGGGTGCGCGTCCCTGAGTCGCAAGCATAACAACGTGCTGCTTGGCTTCGCGCAGGCACCCTGTGTGATTGGCCTTGCGGCTGGCGTGATGTCAAACCAGACCGATTATCACTTAGCGACAGAAATGCAGTGCAGTGGCTATTATCTTCCTGCCGCCCAGGCGTTAGAACTGCTGGAGAAATATACGCTCTGGCGGGAAGCCTTTCACTGGATGACCTGGCAGCACCGGATCCTGGAAATGCGCGATAACCAGCTGGTGGGCAGCAACAGTTATAACCAGATCCGCGCGTCGTTATTGACCATGGCGAAATGGGATGAATCATTACGCTTACGCGTCGGGGTGATGAACTACATCCAGCGAAGGACGCGGATCTCCCGTTCGGTGATTGCCGAAGTTCTCGCGGCGCTGCGGCAGGGAGAATATATCAGAATGCATAAAGGCAAGCTGTTGAGTATCAACCGCTTGCCTTTAGATTATTAAGCTCAGGAGTCGGGAACAATGGCGGGCTTGTTGTTACTCAGCTCCGTCACCAGATCGTTAATGCCGTCGCTCATGTTGGCAAAGCGCGTCAGTGATGAACGGGTCACCACCACGAAAGCGCCGACATTGTGCTGAGGGATCATCGCCATATAGGTAATGAAACCGCCGCCGCCGCCGGTTTTCTGTATGATCCCCGGATGGCCATTCTTCGGTGCCATATAGACCCAACCCAGACCAAGCGCATCGGCTTTTCCGGGAACGTCCATCCCGATGACGCGCGTCAACTGGCTGCGCTGGTAGATAAGCGTCTGCATCCGATCCGCTTGCGAGGTGCGGGAGTAAAAGTCAGACGAGAGGAATTGCTGCATCCAGCGCATCATGTCGCCAGGTGTGGAGTAGACGCCACCGCTGCCGATGGCTGCCAGTGTGTTATTACATGGACTGGCGCCTTTCTCCGCCACCATCAGGCGCTGACACTGGTCTGGCGATGGTGTAAAGGTGGTGTCCTTCATCCCCAGTGGGCGCGTGATGCGCTCTTCAAAAAGCTGCGGATACGGTTTCCCGGCGGCACTTGACAGCGCATCCGCCAGCAGATCAAACGCCAGGTTTGAGTAAGCAGCCTGCGAGCCTGGCGTCGTTTTCAGGGTGGCCGTCGAGAGCCAGTTCCAGCGCTGATCGCGGGTTGGCCAGACGAACACCGGGCGATGCGCCGCGCCGCCAGGCTGCTCGCGCGGTAAGGCGCTGGTATGTGTCGCCAGATTCACCAGCGTAATCGGCGTGCCGTTATAGCTGGGAACGCGTGCCCCAGCCGGTGCATATTTACTTAACGGATCGTTCAGGTTGACAGTGCCCTGATCGAGCAACTTCACCAGCATTTCGCTGGTCATCAGCTTCGTCAGGGACGCAATGCGGATAACCGAGTCCAGCTGTGGACGTACGTTATTACCAGGGCGAGTCTCACCAAAGCTGCGAAACACCCGCTGATTACCATCAATCACGACGAGCGCCATGCCTGTCGCGCCGCTGCCATAAAAGATGTGATTGGCATAACGGTCAACAATATCAGAGGCAAAAACAGGATCGGGGGAGGTCTGGGCGGCGTGTGCCACAGACAGGGTTGACGCCAACAGCGCAATGCTCAACAACAGACTACGTTTCAACGGGTGTGTCCATGAATTGAAATAGAAAGATAATGCGTATTTATACTACTTACCGTCGCGATGCAAAGCCCCTTTCACCGCAATCATTCTGATAAAAACGTAACGACGCGTAAATTTAGAACGTTTTCCTGAGATGGGGCATCCACTTTTGTGATCCGGCGCTTATCATAGTCATAGAATTAATACTTTTACGGAGCAGAGAATGGTCGGAAAACGAGCTGTCATGGTCGTGGATATGCAAAATGGCGTTTTCGCCACGCCGCGCCTCAACCCGGAACACTACGTCGCGCAAATCAATCGCCTGACCCGCGTGGCGGATATCGTCATTTTCATCCAGCATGCGCAAGCGGGCGGGCTGGAAGAGGGGAGTGAAGGGTTTGCCCTGCTGCCTGATCTGTGGCAACCGGATAATTCCCTGTACGTCACCAAAACCGCGTGCGATGCCTTCTACCGCACGACGCTCGCCGGGGTGCTTGCCGCGCACGATATCCATGCTTTCGTCATTTGCGGTTGTGCGACTGACTATTGTGTCGATACCACCATCCGAAACGGCGCCAGCCGTGGCTATGCCATCACGGTTGCCGAAGATGCTCACACTACCGCCAACCGGTCAGCGGCTCCGGCCGAAACACTGATTGCCCACCATAATGATGTCTGGCGAGATCTCATCGTGCCCGACAATCCCGTCTACGTGAAACCCGTCGAAACAATTCTACAAGAATGGTTGACGAACTAAGCCGCTAATTTCCGGTCTCATTGAGCGGTCTGACCGTTTGGTTTCCCCCTGATTTACCGCAGCACTGCTGCGGTTGGCGATGTGTTGACACAGCAATAGCCAGAACAAAAAGAAGTTAGCAGGAGAGTTATATGTTTAAGTCTTTTTTCCCAAAGCCGGGGCCGTTTTTCCTTTCGGCATTTATTTGGGCACTCATTGCCGTCGTCTTCTGGCAAGCGGGCGGTAGCGCGTTTTTTGAGCGGCTCGCCGATGTCAGCAATAAAGTCCCCATCAGCGCCACGCGCTTCTGGTCTGGCAGCTATTTGTTGTTTTACGCCTATTACGCTTTTTGCGTGACCGTATTCGCCCTGTTCTGGTTCATTTATAGCCCGCATCGCTGGCAATACTGGTCGATTCTGGGGTCGTCGTTAATTATCTTTGTGACCTGGTTTCTGGTGGAAGTGGGCGTCGCAGTCAACGCGTGGTATGCGCCGTTCTTCGATCTGATCCAGACCGCCCTCAGTTCACCGCATAAAATTCCTATCGAACAGTTCTATAAAGAAGTCGGAGTGTTTCTCGGTATTGCATTGATTGCGGTTGTGGTCGGTGTGCTGAATAACTTTTTTATTAGCCATTACGTGTTCCGCTGGCGTACGGCGATGAACGAATATTACATGACGCACTGGCAGCGCTTGCGCCACATCGAAGGCGCGGCACAGCGTGTGCAGGAAGACACCATGCGTTTTGCCTCCACGCTGGAAGATATGGGCGTCAGCTTTATCCAGGCGGTGATGACACTGATTGCCTTTCTGCCGGTGCTGGTGGCGCTGTCGCCGCACGTCGAGGCGTTGCCGATTGTCGGGCATATACCCTACGGGCTGGTCATCGCGGCTATCGTCTGGTCATTGATGGGAACCGGTTTGCTGGCGGTCGTGGGGATTAAACTGCCGGGTCTGGCCTTTAAGAATCAGCGTGTGGAAGCGGCGTACCGTAAAGAGCTGGTGTACGGGGAAGACGATCCTGCCCGCGCCACACCACCCACCGTTCGCGAGCTGTTCGAGGCTGTGCGCCGGAACTATTTCCGCCTCTATTTCCATTACATGTATTTCAACATCGCGCGTATCCTCTACCTGCAGGTAGATAACGTTTTCGGCGTGTTCCTGCTTTTCCCGTCGATTGTCGCGGGTACAATCACGCTGGGTCTGATGAACCAGATCACCAATGCCTTTGGCCAGGTGCGAGGATCGTTCCAGTATCTCATCAGTTCGTGGACCACGTTGGTGGAGCTGATGTCCATCTATAAACGTCTGCGGAGTTTTGAGCGTGAACTGGATAACCCGGACAGCGAGCCCGTAACGCCATCTTTTAGCTAAACAGGGAAGCCTTATGACCATTGCCGCATCACGTTTTTTTACGGCCTCATTAACGCTACTGGCCGGCGCCATTCTGAGCGCGTGTACCAGCAAAGCACCGGTGTTAAAGGAGGGCGAAAAGGCGATTGATGTGGCGGCGGTAGTGCGGCAAAAAATGCCTGCCAGTGTTAAAAATCGCGAGGCGTGGGCACAGAACATGGCAAAGACGTTTGAAAGCCAGAAACTGGCGCCGACGGTAGAAAACGTCTGCTCGGTGCTGGCGGTGGCGCAGCAGGAGTCGAACTACCAGGCTGACCCCGCCGTGCCCGGGCTGAGTAACATCGCCTGGAAAGAGATCGATCGGCGGGCGGCGCGTCTGCATATTCCGGCGATGCTGGTGCATACCGCATTGAAAATTACGTCTCCCAACGGCAAAAGTTATAGCGAACGGCTGGACAACGTGAAAACGGAAAAGCAGCTCAGCGAGATCTTTGATGATTTCATCAACATGGTGCCGATGGGGCAAACGTTGTTTGGATCGCTCAACCCGGTCCACACGGGTGGCCCGATGCAGGTCAGCATTGCTTTTGCCGAGGCGCACACTGACGGCTATCCGTGGAAAATGGCGGGAACGGTGCGGCAGGAGGTCTTTTCCCTGCGCGGCGGCCTCTGGTTTGGCACGTATCATCTGCTGAACTATCCGGCGAATTACAGCGCGCCGCTGTATCGCTTTGCGGATTTTAATGCCGGATGGTACGCCAGTCGTAATGCCGCGTTCCAGAACGCGGTCAGTAAGGCAACAGGCGTGAAACTGGCGCTCGATGGCGATCTGATCCGTTATGACAGCGATGAACCCGGCACGACGGAAATGGCGGTACGCAAGCTGGCGTCACGCCTGTCATTAAGCAACAGCGAGATCCATCGCCAGTTACAGAAAGGCGACAGTCTGGCGTTTGAAAAGACGGATGTTTACGCAGGGGTATTCAGACTGGCGGAAGCGAAAACCGGGAAAACGTTGCCAAAAGCGGTATTACCGGGGATCCAGCTTGAGAGCCCGAAGATCACACGTAATCTCACCACGGCGTGGTTCGCAAAACGCGTTGATGATCGTCGGGCCCGTTGTATGGCGCAGAATTAATGGTATCGGCGCCAGCGCAGGAATAAAGCTATCACGCCAAACAGGGCGCAGCCTGTCAGGAAGGGCACTAAACCAAACAACGTGCCGACCGCAAGACCCATCTCCACGCGGGGACGACCGGTATCCTGCATTTGCATCAGATGTTCATAAACGCCTGGTGCATGTACCAGCATATTAAGGAGCTGAGCACCTGCCCAAAAGCATAACAACACGAACAGCGCATAGGCGATATTGCCTGGCGCGGAAGATTCCCTTTTTTTCCCACTGATAATGGGCTTCGACATGGTGAAATCTGTCATATACGCCTCCCGGACATAAGGTGCTGGATTCCTGTCCAGTGAATATGACTTAAGTGTGACAGTGGTTGCCGTTTGTCAATATCAGATTTATGGTAATTTCCGCTCCGGAATCGTCTGAGATGATGGAATTTTGTTGGCGATCACAAATGCGTTAATGCAGGACAACGTGACACATTTTTCAGATTTGTCGCGGGTTCCGCAGACGCTTAATGCAGAATATGTGATGATACGATTTTCTTCTCTGGAGCGACCATGAACCTGCCTGTAAAAATTCGCCGTGACTGGCATTACTACGCGTTTGCGATTGGCCTGATCTTTATTCTTAACGGTGTTGTCGGTCTGCTTGGTTTTGAAGCGAAGGGCTGGCAGACGTATGCGGTCGGTCTGGTGACCTGGGTGATTAGCTTCTGGCTGGCGGGGGTGATTATTCGTCGTCGCCCGGAAGAGGACACTCCGGCGGAGTGACGCCAGGCAGCTATCCGCCGCCTGGCGGTAAAGTTACATGGAGGTTTTCAGCGCGCTGTCGGCCTGATGGCGCTCCAGCGCCAGTTCAATCAGACGGGTAATCAGCGAGGTGTAATCCAGCCCACTGGCCTGCCACAGTTTTGGGTACATGCTGATATTGGTAAAACCGGGCAGCGTATTGATTTCATTAATAATGACATCGTTATCCGCAGTCAGGAACACATCGACACGCGCCATGCCGCTGCAGCCCAGAGTCTGGTACGCCCTGACCGCAATATCACGAATTTTATCGTTAACGTCCGGGGCGATCGCCGCCGGAATCACCACTTTAGCGCCGTTGTCATCAATGTATTTGGTGTCATAGGCATAGAACTCGCTGTTCAGCACAATTTCGCCGCAGGTGCTGGCTTGCGGGAAGTCATTACCTAATACCGCACATTCAATTTCGCGCCCTTTAATACCCTGTTCCACCACCACTTTGTGGTCAAACTCAAAGGCCAGCGCCACGGCCTGGTGATATTGCGCTTCACTGGTGACTTTGCTGACGCCAACGGACGACCCCTGATTCGCCGGTTTTACAAACAACGGCAAACCGAGCTGTGCTTCAACGTCTGCAAAGGGAATATGATCGCGGTTAGCGCGGGTCAGCGTAATGAATGGTGCGATGGCAAGGCCAGCGTCGCGCAGCAGGCGCTTGGTGACGTCTTTGTCCATGCAGGCGGCAGAGCCAAGCACGTCAGAACCCACATAGGGGAGATTAGCCATGCGCAGCATACCCTGCAGTGAGCCGTCCTCGCCCAGCGTGCCGTGAACAATCGGGAAAATAACATCAATGGCAGGCAGCGGCTGACCGTTATCCGCGTCGATCAGTTGTTGTACCGCTTTGCCCGGAATTTGCGCCAGCGTGATGTCAGAAGGGCGCAGCGCGATGTGCGCGGGATCCTGCGCGTTTAACAGATAGTTGCTGGCATCGTTGATATGCCACTGGCCTTGCTTATCGATCCCAAGCAGGGTCACATCAAACTTTGTTTTATCAATTGCTTCAACGATGTTTTTCGCCGACTGCAACGACACTTCGTGTTCTGCTGATTTACCACCAAAAACAATGCCCACCCGCAACTTTGCCATCTCAACATTCATCCGCTAAAAAACTCAAAGCACATACCATACCACGTCAATTTCGGTGCATCTGCCATAATCTTTAAAGCATTCATTTCTCAGCGCAGCGCTGAGGACAACACGCTGTGAAAGGAGAAAATAAACGTGATAATGTTCACAAGATTATGTCGAGGAAAGATAAAACCCTGAATTTATCCGCAGCGCATCTAACGCAAGATTTCCCGGTCGGTGTATTGCTAAGCTGACTAATCAATTTATAAGGTGAATGAAAACGCGCAGTTATGGAATCCTGGAAGGTTAACCTCATCTCAGTCTGGTTTGGGTGTTTTTTTACCGGGCTGGCTATCAGCCAAATCTTGCCGTTTCTTCCCCTGTATGTTTCACAACTGGGCGTAACGTCTCACGAAGCTCTGTCGATGTGGTCCGGGTTGACCTTTAGCGTCACGTTTCTGGTTTCCGCCATTGTTTCCCCGATGTGGGGTAGCCTCGCGGATCGTAAAGGTCGCAAGCTCATGCTGCTGCGCGCGTCGCTCGGCATGGCGATTGCCATCCTGTTACAGGCATTTGCTACCAACGTCTGGCAACTGTTTATTCTGCGCGCGATCATGGGGCTGACCTCCGGGTACATTCCGAACGCGATGGCGCTCGTTGCCTCTCAGGTGCCGCGGGAGCGCAGCGGCTGGGCGCTCAGTACGTTATCGACGGCACAAATCAGCGGTGTGATTGGCGGTCCGTTGTTGGGCGGGTTCCTGGCGGACCATGTCGGCCTGCGTGCGGTGTTTTTTATTACGGCGATCCTGCTGACTGTCAGTTTTCTGGTCACGCTGTTCCTCATTAAAGAGAGCGCCCGCCCGTCCATCAGCAAAGAGGAGCGCCTGAGCGGAAAAGCGGTATTCGCCACGTTGCCGTATCCGGGGTTGGTGATTTGCCTGTTCGTCACGACGATGGTCATTCAATTATGTAATGGATCGATTGGCCCCATTCTGGCGCTGTTTATTAAATCCATGGCGCCTGACAGCAATAATATCGCTTTCCTCAGTGGGATGATCGCCGCCGTGCCGGGGATCTCGGCGCTTATCTCCGCGCCGCGACTGGGTAAACTGGGCGACCGCATCGGTACCGGACGCATTCTTCTCGCTACGCTATGCTGTGCCGTGGTGATGTTTTTCGCCATGTCGTTTGTAACCTCGCCGTTGCAACTCGGTATTCTGCGTTTCTTATTAGGCTTTGCCGATGGCGCAATGCTGCCGGCGGTGCAAACGCTACTGCTCAAATATTCCAGTGACCAGGTGACAGGGCGTATATTCGGGTACAACCAGTCATTTATGTATCTGGGAAATGTCGCGGGTCCGTTAATGGGCGCCTCGGTATCGGCAATGGCGGGTTTCCGTTGGGTCTTTATCGCCACGGCCATTGTGGTGCTGATAAACTTATTCCCGCTGCGATTTGCGCTGCGTCGCGCGGCTAAAAAATAATACTTACTCTGTCGTAAACCATTTCCTTATAATATCAACGAATAAAATCGACGTTCGATGATTATCCGTTGCCATAGAAACGTTTCGCTATTGTTTTCATCTGACATTTTTTCTATTTCATGCAAAATAGATGCGACTTTTATCAGGCATATTCGAAAAACTGTGTTAATGTCGAAATCCCTCTGAAAAGGAAATAGCACCATGAAAAATCTTATTGCAGAGTTGTTGGTGAAGCTTGCAGAAAAAGAAGAGGAAGCGAAAGAGTTGACCGCCCAGGTTGAGGCGCTGGAAATAGTCATGACCGCGCTGCTCCGGCATATGGAAAAGAAGCAATTCGATGCGCTGGTTACCGATGTCGAATCCGCGCTGGATCAAGCCGATCCCAGGCCCTATGTTCCTGAGCGTGATATGGAAATATTAAGGCAATATCTAAATAAGTTGTTAAGGCATCCGCGTAGCTAACGCGCCGCGCTGACGTGGCGGATGCTGTCATAAGAGTGTCATCTGCCTTTTATAAAGTCTCCTTGTTTTTAAAAGTATTTATTACATGGAGAAGATAAAAGTGAGATACAGCGCAATATTCATCGCATTATTACCTCTGCTTACCGCTCCGGTTATTGGTGCCGAAACGACATCAACGGCCGTGCTGGATAACCGTGCTGCGCAGGGGGATATCACTACGCCTGGTGGAGCCCGTCGTTTATCTGCTGACCAGACCGAAGCGATCCGCGCTTCAATTAACAGCGGTCAGGCAAAGAATATTATTCTGCTGATTGGCGACGGTATGGGTGATTCAGAAATTACAGCCGCCCGAAATTATGCCGAAGGGGCTGGCGGTTATTTTAAAGGGATTGATGCATTACCTCTCACTGGTCAATATACGCATTACGCATTAGATAAGAAAACGGGCAAACCGGATTACGTCACGGACTCCGCCGCTTCCGCCACTGCATGGAGCACCGGGGTGAAAACTTATAACGGCGCGCTGGGTGTGGATATTCACGAAAAAGACCACCCCACGATTCTTGAAATGGCAAAAGCGGCGGGTTTAAAAACCGGTAACGTCTCTACGGCAGAATTGCAGGATGCGACACCTGCGGCACTGGTTTCGCATGTCACGTCGCGCAAATGTTACGGTCCGGGCGTGACCAGTGAGCAGTGTCCGACCAACGCGCTGGAAAAAGGCGGTAAAGGCTCGATTACCGAACAACTGCTGAATGCGCGTGCAGACGTCACTCTGGGCGGCGGCGCGAAAACCTTCGCCGAAACGGCGATTGCCGGCGAATGGCAGGGCAAAACGCTGCGCGAGCAGGCCCAGGCGCGAGGCTACCAGTTAGTCAGCGATGCAAGCTCACTGGCTGCCATCACCGAAGCTAATCAGGATAAACCGCTGCTGGGGTTGTTCGCCGACGGTAACATGCCGGTGCGCTGGGAAGGACCGAAAGCCTCATTCCATGGCAATATCGACAAACCGGCTGTGACCTGTACGCCGAATCCGAAACGTGACGCGAGCGTACCGACGCTGGCGCAAATGACTGAAAAGGCCATTTCCCTGCTCAGCAACGGCGAGAAAGGCTTCTTCCTGCAGGTTGAAGGTGCATCCATCGACAAGCAGGATCACGCGGCAAATCCGTGTGGTCAGATTGGCGAAACGGTAGACCTGGACGAAGCTGTGCAAAAGGCGCTGGAGTTTGCCAAAAAAGACGGCAACACGCTGGTCATCGTCACCGCTGATCATGCACACGCCAGCCAGATCATCCCGGCGGACACCAAAGCGCCAGGCCTGTCGCAAGCGCTGAACACCAAAGATGGCGCAGTCATGGCAATGACCTACGGCAACTCTGAAGAAGAGTCCATGGAGCATACCGGTGCGCAGCTTCGCATCGCTGCTTATGGTCCGCATGCCGCGAATGTCATTGGCTTGACCGATCAGACCGACCTTTTCTACACCATGAAAGAAGCGCTGGCACTGAAATAATGGAAAACCCGGCAGTGAAAACGCGCTGCCGGGTGGTTTTTTTGCCGTAACCGACCAGACTTACAGGGAATAACTCTCAGAAGGATTGTCCGATGAAAATGACATTACTGGTGACGTTGCTCTTTGGCATGGTAGTGATGACGACGGTGAATGCGGCGGAGAAAACCTTAACGCCACAGCAGCAGAGAATGGCTACCTGCAACCAGCAGGCGACCGCAAAAACGCTGAAAGGCGATGCGCGGAAAACCTATATGAGTGATTGCCTGAAGAACGGCGCGTCGGCGTCAAACGAGAAAAGCCTGACGCCGCAGCAGCAGAAAATGCGTGAATGCAACTCACAGGCGACGCAGCAGTCACTCAAAGGGGACGATCGCAGTAAGTTTATGAGCGCCTGCCTGAAGAAACAGGGTTAATCCTTATCACGTCGGGTGAGCGGTGTGACATCGCACCCGACGTGTTTATCCCATCAGGATTTGCTCAGCTGTTCCGATTTTTCCATGCATTTCACCATCGCTTCAATTACTGCGGCGCGGAAACCTCGCTCTTCCAGAACGCGTACGGCTTCGATGGTTGTACCTGCAGGCGAGCACACCATGTCTTTCAGTTCGCCCGGGTGTTTTCCTGTCTCGAGCACCATTTTGGCGGAGCCCATTACTGCCTGCGCGGCGAATTTATAGGCCTGCGCGCGTGGCATGCCACCCAGCACGGCGGCATCGGCCATCGCTTCAATAAACATGAAAACGTACGCCGGTGCGGAGCCGCTGACGCCGACGACCGGGTGGATCATCGGTTCGGCAATCACTTCCGCTTCGCCGAAGCAGCGGAAAATGTTCAGCACATCGGCGGTATCTTCCGGCGTGACCAGTGCGTTTGGCGTCACCGACGTCATGCCAGCGTTCACCAACGACGGGGTATTCGGCATTGCGCGGACGATTTTGCGATCATGACCCAGCGCACGGGCGAGTTGTTCAAGCGTGACGCCTGCCGCGATGGAGACGACGAGGGAATCTTTATTCAGGCTGGAGGCGATATCACTCAGTACTTTGACCATGATGCCCGGTTTTACGGCGCCAAAGACGATGTCCGCGATCTGCGCGACCTCCTGAGCACTCTGCGCGGCGTTGACCCCGAACTCATCATGCAGGGCGGCCACTTTGTCCGGCGATGGGGTATACACCCAAATCTGCCCTGGCATCACCTGCCCGCTGGCGATAAGCCCACCGAGAATGGCTTTGCCCATATTGCCGCAGCCGATAAAACCGATCTTTTTCTCCATCACGTTCTCCCTCAGCTCGTTTTATAGCGATATAGCTTAACATCTTGTGACTATCTCTGGCGGGAAAAGCACGAGATAATAGCCCGCTGACAGGATCTTCAGGAGTCACAATGGCTATTTGGGTGGATGCGGACGCATGTCCGAACGTCATCAAAGATATTCTTTTTCGTGCGGCCGAGCGGACGCAAATCCCGCTTACGCTGGTGGCGAACCAGAATTTGCGGGTGCCGCCGTCGCGCGTTATCAGGACACTGCGGGTGCCCGCCGGGTTCGACGTCGCGGATAACGAAATTGTGCGGCTCTGCCAGCCCGGCGATCTGGTGGTCACCGCGGATATTCCGCTGGCGGCGGAAGTGCTGGCAAAAGGCGGCGTGGCGCTTAATCCACGCGGTGAGCGTTACAGCGAAGCGACGATCCGCGAACGGTTGACGATGCGTGATTTTATGGACACACTCCGCGCCAGTGGTATTCAGACGGGCGGTCCGGACAGCTTATCGCAACGCGACCGGCAGCAGTTTGCCGCCGAGCTTGAGAAGTGGCTACTTAGCGTTAAACGTCAGCAGGATTAATCACCGTCTGGCACTGGCGTCAGGGTCATAAGGCTTGTCAAAAGCTGACGCTTTCATGTAATGTTGGCGAAACATAAATTGACCTGAAATGTTTACACTTTCGCGGGTTTTGGGCTATAAACAGCCCTTATTAGTGAACGTGTTAACATGAATCTGTAAAATTAATTTTACACGTAGACATGTATTCGTCCAATGGTACTTTTTTCTTTGAACGACCATCCCGCGCTTTGCGCTACCAGGGGGATCCCCAGGTTATGACACAACCTATATTTCTGATCGGTGCCCGCGGTTGCGGGAAAACGACCGTTGGTGAGGCGCTGACCCGCGCCTGCGGTTATACCTTTATCGACACCGACCAGGTATTACAGGCGAAGGCGCAGCGGTCTGTCGCCGAGATTGTTGAGCAAGAGGGCTGGTCAGCCTTTCGCGCACATGAAACGGCGACGCTGCAGTCGGTCACGCAGCCCGCAACGGTGATCGCCACCGGCGGCGGAATCATTCTTTCTCCTGTGAACTGCGATTTTATGCGCAGCCATGGTGTGGTGATCTACCTGAATGCGCCGGTTTCCGTGCTGGCGGAACGGCTGGAAGCCTTCCCGGAAGAGGCGCAGCGCCCGACATTGACCGGCAAACCGATCAGTGAAGAGGTGCATGAAGTGCTGGCGCAGCGTGACGCGCTCTATCGCCAGACTGCGCATCATGTGGTCGATGCCAGCGGCTCTCCGGAGCAGGTGGTTCGGGAAATCCTGATCGCATTACAGGTTGCTCGCGCCAGCTGATCTCCGTCATGGCCCCGTAGTGACGGGGCTAGCTTGCTGCTGATTCCTTTTCTTTTCTTACTGTGATTTGTCCTGAACGAGCAAAAATTGCGCCATTTGTGCTTTTCCTGCACGCCGAAATATGCCTGATACGCGGTGAATCACACTTTTCATTAATCGAAAGTGTTAATGAGAGGTTAAGCTCAGGATATTTCAGGTGAGTTTTGGAATCATTTGGAATCTTTACATTTCGATGGCCAGTGGAGATGCTACGCTTTTGAACGGTTCTTTTCATAACCAGAAAAAAGGCGGATATCTGTCGTAAGCCTGTATCAAAAGCAGTGGAAAGACTGTGCTCTGCCAGGGCGGACGCAGTCTGAAAGAAAGGTACATAACATGAGTGCAAGCCTGGCGATTCTTACTATTGGTGTCGTGCCAGTCAATGAGGCATTACCCTATCTGACCGAGAATATCAGGGAAGATCAAATCACTCATATCAGCCTGCTTGGCAAAATGACCCGTGAAGAGGTGATGGAAGATTATGGCGCTGAGCCCGGCGAAGAGATGATCGTGTCGTTACTGAACGACAACGAAAGAGTTTACGTGTCAAAAGCCAAAGTGGCGCGCGACCTGCAGGCCGTTATCGAGGTTTTAGATCAGCAGCATTATGATGTGATCCTGTTTATGAGCACCGCACCGATTACCAGTCTCGTCGCGCGCAATGCCATCCTGCTGGAGCCGTTGCGGATTATTCCGCCGCTGGTGGCGTCGATCGTCGATGGTCATCACGTCGGGGTGCTCGTGCCGTTAAAAGAGCTGATCCCCTCGCAACAACAGAAATGGCAGGTGCTGGAAAACCCGCCCCGTTTTGCGCTGGCGGACCCGATGCGGCATACCGATGCGCAACTGGTGGATGCCGGGCGCGAATTACTTGACAGCGGCGCGGATGTGCTGATGCTGGATTGTCTCGGTTATAGCCAGAAGCATCGCGATCTGCTGCAAAAGAAGCTGGATGTCCCGGTATTGTTGTCAAATATCCTGGTGGCGCGCCTGGCCGCTGAGCTGCTGGTGTAACGCGTTTTTTTGCGTGACAGCCCTTCACGCTGACCCCTATATTGAAAGCTTAACTTAAGCGATAAGGGCCAGTTTATGCTTCAAAGTAATGAATACTTTTCCGGCAAAGTGAAATCCATTGGATTTACCAGCAGCAGTACAGGCAAAGCCAGCGTTGGCGTGATGGCGGAAGGAGAGTACACCTTTGGAACCGCAGAGCCGGAAGAGATGACGGTGGTCAGCGGTGCGCTGCGCGTGCTGTTGCCAGGGGAAACTGAATGGAAAACCTATGAAGCCGGAGCGGTATTCCATGTGCCTGGCCACAGCGAGTTTCATCTGCAGGTCGCGGAGCCGACCTCGTATCTTTGCCGTTATCTGAAATAAAAAAATCCCGGCCTTGCGCCGGGATTATTCTTAGCGCTGGGCTTCGCCGCCCAGGCCTTCCACCAGATTCTGAATCAACGCGGCCAGCTCGCCGGTCATCAGGATGAAATCTGCATCAAAACGTTGGGCGTAATCTTCACGGTCGATGTCATCGTTCTGATCGCGCAGTTCATCGCTGAATTTCAGGCGCTTCAGCGAACCGTCGTCGCAAAGCACAAACTGGATGCGCTGCTGCCAGTCGAGCGCCAGTTTGGTCACCACTTTCCCGGCCTCGATATGCACCGCGATTTCATCACTCACCAGATCCTGTTTTTTCGCGCGGATCACGCCGCCATCTTCCAGCATCGCTTTCAGTTCGGCTTCGTCCAGCAGCTGGAACCCCTGGGCGACCGCACCGGAACGTACCCATTCGGTCAGCGTCAGTTCGATAGGATTCTCCAGCGACAGCGGCACTACCGGCAGCGAGCCGAGGGTTTTACGCAGCAGGGCGAGCGTGTCTTCAGCTTTCTTCGCGCTGGCGCAGTCCACCATGATCAGCCCGTTGACGGTATCAATCCACATCATCGTCTGACTGAAGCGGCTGAACGCGCGCGGCAGCAGGGAATGGAGCACTTCGTCTTTCAGGGAATCTTTTTCGGTTTTTTTCAGCTTGCGGCTCTGTTCGGCTTCCAGTTTCTGGATTTTGGCTTCCAGCGCCTGTTTGATCACCGGCGAAGGGAGGATCTTTTCCTCTTTACGCGCGCAGATGACTATCTGGCCGTTTGCCGTGTGCGTCAGCGCGTCACTGTTGTGTGAACCCATCGGCGGTACCCAGCCGGTTTTTGCCATATCCTGGCTACCGCACGGGGTGAATGCCAGTCCGGCTAACTGTTTCTCCATCTCTTCAGCACGCAGCGTGATGTCGCGGCTGAGACGGTAAACCATTACATTTTTGAACCACAGCATGTTAATTTCCACGGCAATGTTTGAAACCAGCGGGCATGATAGCGAATTGTCGCTACGCTTGCATTGTTAATCCGGATTCAGGGGAGCGTTCTGTGCGTATAGGCATTGATTTAGGCGGTACCAAAACCGAAGTGGTGGCACTCAGCGACCAGGGGAAACAGCTATTTCGTCATCGCCTGCCGACGCCGCGTGATGACTATCATCAGACCATTGAAACCATTGCGACGCTGGTGGCGATGGCGGAAAAAGAGACCGGCCAGCCGGGTACCGTCGGCATAGGCATTCCCGGCTCTATTTCGCCCTACACTGGCGTGGTAAAAAATGCCAATTCGACCTGGCTTAACGGGAAACCATTTGATAAGGATCTCAGCCAGCGTCTCAATCGCGACGTGCGTCTGGCAAACGACGCCAACTGCCTGGCGGTGTCAGAAGCGGTGGACGGTGCGGCGGCAGGGGCGCAAACGGTCTACGCGGTGATTATTGGTACCGGCTGCGGCGCAGGAGTGGCGATCAACGGTCGCTCGCATATCGGCGGCAACGGCACGGCGGGCGAGTGGGGGCATAATCCGCTGCCGTGGATGGACGATGACGAGTTGCGTTACCGCGCGGAAGTACCGTGCTACTGCGGGAAACAGGGTTGCATTGAAACTTTTATTTCCGGTACCGGGTTTGCCACTGATTATCAGCGGCTGAGCGGTCAGGCGCTAAAGGGAGATGAAATCATGCACCTGGTGGAGCAACAGGATCCGGTCGCGGAACTGGCGCTCAGCCGCTACGAACTGCGGCTGGCGAAGTCACTGGCGCACGTAGTGAATATTCTCGATCCGGACGTGATTGTCCTCGGCGGCGGCATGAGTAATGTGGATCGTCTGTACAAAACGGTGCCGGGGCTGGTGAAAAACGGGGTGTTTGGCGGCGAGTGCGAAACGCCGATCCGCAAAGCGGCGCATGGCGATTCCAGCGGCGTGCGCGGCGCCGCCTGGTTGTGGCCGCTGTAGCCTCACATACTGCAATCACCCGTAAGCCCGGCAAGCATAGCGCCCCGGGCTGGCGTTCACTCCACCGCGAAGGTTTTATCCAGCCGGCTGTAGCCCAGACCGTTAATTTTCTTCACTTTGATCTGCACCGGAATGCGCTCTTTCATCGCCTCAACGTGGCTGATGACGCCGATGATTTTGCCGCTGGCATTCAGCGCATCAAGCGCATCGAGTGCGGTATCCAGCGTTTCGCTATCCAGCGTGCCAAACCCTTCATCGAGGAACAGCGAGTCGATCCGCGTTTTGTGGCTGACCAGATCTGAAAGCGCCAGCGCCAGCGCGAGGCTGACGAGGAAGCTCTCGCCCCCGGACAGCGTGCGGGTATCGCGCACCGCATCGGCCTGCCAGGTATCGACCACTTCCAGCTCCAGCGCGTCGCTGGCTTTGCGCTGCAACAGATAGCGGCCATGCAGGCGGGTCAGTTGATGATTCGCCAGCCACACCAGATTGTCGAGCGTCAGCCCCTGGGCAAATTTGCGGAATTTATCACCTTCTTTTGAACCGATCAGCGCGTTGAGCCAGCTCCAGTCCTCCACCTGCCGGGTGGCCTGGGTGATTTTCTCCATCAGCGCCTGCTGATACTGCCGGTTGTCGGCATCCTGTTTCAGTTGCTGGCGGATCTCCCCCTGTAGCGAGGTGTTTTCGCGCAGTTGTTGCGTGAAGTGCTGCAACTGTTGCTGTAACTCGTCAAGCGGTCGTGTGGCATCCAGCGCGGCGGGTGGTGTTTGCTGATGCTGCTGCAGCGCCGCCTGCGCCTGTTCTGCCAGCGTCTGCCCTTGTTGAACCGCTTTCTCCAGCTCTGTTTTCAACTGTTCCAGCGTCTGGCGAGTGTTCTCATCAAGCAGGGCGGCCAGAAAAGCGGGTTGATCGGCAAACGGGCTGGCGACGAGCGCGTCGGTAAACTGTTTCTGCAACGCGGTCAGTCGTTCGTTCTCCAGCGCTTCCTGCTGCTGGCGCGTTTGCCACTGGCTGTGCAACGACACGCAGTCATGATGCACCTGCTGCCAGCCATCAAGCGGCGCAGGCTCCAGTGTCTCTTCCGTAGCAGGTTTTGGCAGCGTTTCCAGCAACGGAACCAGCGCGCTACGCTGTTGCTGGAGCGTCTGTTGCTCCGTTTGCTGCGTCTGCCACTGACGGGCATCTTCATTGCGCGCCGCCAGCCAGTGCGTTTCTTCGCCAGTCGCGGGCAGCGTCAGGTTAAACGGGCGGAGCGCGTCGTCGAGCACCTGTAAACGCGCCTCACCTTCCTGCGTCAGCTGCTCATATTGCTGCTGTAATTCGTTGATCTGACTCTGCAGGCTGAGCCGCTGGCTGGCCTGCCAGAGTTGCTGTTCTTCATCGTCCTGCTGTTTCAGCCAGCCGGCGATATCGTCCGTGGGTGACAGCGTGATCTGTAGTTCGCTGATCACCTGTTGCCATTGTGCCGTGAGCGCGAGCGTTTGCTGGCGCAGAGCGTCCGCTTCCTGCGTGTCATTTTGCGTCTGCTTCTGCAACGCCTCCAGTTGCCCCCGCAGCGCCGCGCCTTCCTCTTTCAGCTTATTAACTTCGCGCTCAAGTTCATCGCGGCGAGCCTGATTCACGCCGGGAACGATGGCCTGATATTCCGCCACTGCCGGATGTTCCGTTGAGCCGCACAGCGGGCAGGGCAGCCCGGCTTGCAAACGCGCGCGCTCCGCTTCCAGCTTCACAATGGTGGCTTCCTGCTCGCACAGGGTACGCACGTCAACATACTGCTGCTGTTTTTCTTTATAGTGCTGGCGTCGCTGTTGCAGTTGGGTTTCCATTTGCGCCTGCTCGTTCTGGCGCGCGATTAACCCTTCCTGCAACCGTTGTAAGCGTTGTTGCAGCGGTAAAAACTGGCCGTGCAGGGCAGCGAGTTGCTGACGTTGCGGTCGCAGGGCGCTGTGTTGCGCCAGTGCTCGCGCGAGGGCATCGCCGTCCAGCGTCAGGCCGGAATCTGGCAGCGCCAGGCGTTTTTGCTCCAGCTCATGTTGTTTTTGCCGCAGCGTGGCGAGTTGCGCGCCATCCCGCGAGAGCTGGGAGAAAGTGGCCTGCCAGCCGCTCAGCATCGTTGCCAACTGGCGAAAGTGTTCATGCTGTTCGATCCAGTCTGCGACGCGTTTTTCCTGTTCGCGCAAGGCACTGTGCTGCTGTTCGGCGCTGCGCCAGATGCGGTCACGCAAGCGCAGCGAGGCGTGTAAGCGAGTATTTACTTCCTCGCTCTGCCGACGGGTGTCAGCGACTGTCGCCGTCTGTTCTTGCAGGCGCGTCCATAGCGGGCGTAACTGTTCGGCAGGTTGCGTGCGGGTCAGGGTCTCCAGTTGTGGTTGCGCCGCCACTAACGCCTGTTGTGCGTCGCGTAAGCGGGTCTGGCTAAGCTGCTGCTGAGTTTCCAGCTCCTGCTGGCGGTGGAGCCACTGGAGCTGCGTCTGCAACTGTGCCTGAGCAGTCAGCGTCTGCTGTTCTTCCGTAGTAAGTGCCTGCAAACGTTGCTGCAACGCCTGCTGTTGCTCGTCGCTGAGCATCTGCACGCCGGATGCCTGCGCCTGCCATTTTTCCAGTTCGGTACGGGCATTTTTGTGTTTTTCGAACACCATCGCCGAAATTTGCCCGTAGATTTCCGTGCCGGTCAGCTCTTCGAGCAATTCAGCCCGCTCTTTGGGTTTTGCGTTAAGAAAGGCAGCGAATTGCCCCTGCGACAGCAGCATCGAACGGGTGAAACGGCCATAATCGAGCCCGGTCAGCGAGGCGGTCAGATCCAGCTTGTCTTTGACTTTATCTGCCAGAATTTTGCCGTCTTCGCTGCGGGCGAGCTCCACCCGCGGTGCCTGTAAATTTCCGTCCGGCTGATTACGCGCGCGGTTCTGACTCCAGAAGGCACGGTAACTGACCCCTTTAACCTCGAATTCCACCTCCGCCAGACACTCGGCGGTGTCGCGGGTCATCAGATCATTTTGCGATTGTGAGACGGTGTTCAGACGCGGGGTTTCGTGGTAAAGCGCGAGGCAGATGGCGTCCAGCAGCGTGGTTTTCCCTGCGCCGGTCGGGCCGGTGATGGCAAACAAACCGTTGCTGGCGAACGGCTCGGCGGTGAAGTCGATTTTCCATTCACCTTTGAGGGAGTTGATATTTTTAAGTCGCAGGCTGAGGATTTTCATGCGTTTTCCTCCCCGGACAGGCTGTGCAGGGTCTCATCGAACAACTGTCGCAGGCGCGCCTGTTGGTCCTCCTCCAGCGTTTCCAGTGCGAGGCGGCGGGCAAACACTTCTTCCACCCGCAGTTCGCTCAGGGATTCACGCTTCTCACTGGCGATGATCCGCTCCCGCTGTTCGCGGCTACGGCGAATAAGGAGCACCTCAACCGGCAAATCTTCGGTGAGGGTCTGAATTTTGCGTTGTAGATCGTGCAGGTATTCGTCGCTGCTGATTTCGATATCCAGCCACACCGGCACTGTTTCTGTACGGTTGCGCCACTCGCCAAGCTGGGCGCTGATACTGGCGAAATCGCCTTTGATCACCGCCAGCGGCTGCGTCACCGGCACCTCAAGCGTATCGACTTGCGCCAGTTTGCCGCCGCTGAAACTCACCAGGTGGACGCTTTTGCGTTTTCCGGTTTCGTCAAAACTCAGGGCAATCGGTGAGCCACAGTAGCGAATATGCTCGCTGCCGCCGATCTGCTGCGCGCGGTGGATATGGCCGAGAGCGATGTAATCAGCAGCGGGGAAATTCTGCGCCGGAAAGGCGTCAAGCGTGCCGATGTAGATATCGCGTACTGCATCGCTTTTACTGGCGCCGACAGTGGTGAGGTGGCCGCTGGCGATAATCGGCAACGCGCGGTTGCCACGCAGCGCAACAGCCTGCTGGTGTTGCTGATGATAGTAATCGGTAATGGCAGCCAGCAGGTGCTGCTGTTTTTCGCTGCCAGAATGCCCGGCCTGACTGGTGACGATATCGCGCGGGCGCAGGAAAGGCACCGGGCAGAAAATCGCCCCCACGGTGCCGTCGTGGCGCTTCAGTTCAAAAGGGGCGCAGCCCGCGCTGGCAACCACCGTGGTATTCAGAAACGCGAGGATATCGCGCGATTCATTAAGCGTCGCGACAGAGTCATGGTTGCCGGCAAGCACCACCAGATGACAGCCGGTTTGCTGGAGCTTCACGACAAAGCGGTTATAGAGTTCGCGCGCATAGCTTGGCGGCGAACCAGTATCAAAAATATCGCCTGCAACAATAATGGCATCAACCTGTTGTTCTTCTGCGGTCAGCAGCAGCCAGTCAAGAAATGCCTCGTGTTCGGCAGCACGGCTCTTGCTGTAAAAGTTCTGGCCGAGGTGCCAGTCTGAGGTGTGGATGATGCGCATAGTGGGTCCGTAGCAGAGAAGCGTAGCGCCGATTATAAACATTCAACGCGGGTGGGGTCGACGGGTGTCATAATCTCCGGGTGTGACTATCATAAGACGGTCATCTTTTCATAAATCTGTCATAAATCTGACGCATAATGGCGCCGCACTCTATAATTGCTACTAAAAATACAGGGTAAATAATGGCGAGACGAATTCTGGTCGTTGAAGATGAAGCACCTATCCGCGAGATGGTGTGCTTCGTGCTGGAGCAAAATGGCTTTCAGCCAGTTGAGGCCGAGGATTATGACAGTGCAGTGAATCAACTCAACGAACCCTGGCCTGATTTGATTCTGCTTGACTGGATGTTGCCGGGGGGATCGGGGCTTCAGTTCATCAAACATATGAAACGCGAAGCGATGACGCGTGAAATTCCCGTTGTCATGTTAACGGCGCGCGGCGAAGAAGAAGATCGCGTGCGCGGGCTGGAAACCGGCGCGGACGATTACATCACCAAACCCTTTTCTCCGAAAGAGCTGGTGGCCCGTATTAAGGCCGTGATGCGCCGTATTTCACCGATGGCAGTGGAAGAGGTGATTGAGATGCAGGGATTAAGTCTCGACCCCACCTCGCATCGC
This sequence comes from Trabulsiella odontotermitis, assembly GCF_030053895.1. NCBI lineage: Bacteria > Pseudomonadati > Pseudomonadota > Gammaproteobacteria > Enterobacterales > Enterobacteriaceae > Trabulsiella > Trabulsiella odontotermitis. The sequence goes on along the minus strand of NZ_CP125781.1, from coordinate 3,510,667 downwards.
GTCATGACTGGCGAAAACCCGCTCGATATGGGGCCTACCGAATTTAAGCTCCTGCACTTCTTTATGACACACCCGGAACGTGTTTACAGTCGCGAACAATTGTTAAATCATGTCTGGGGCACCAATGTGTATGTCGAAGACCGGACGGTCGACGTTCACATTCGTCGTTTACGTAAGGCGCTGGAACTGAGCGGTCATGATCGCATGGTTCAAACCGTTCGCGGTACGGGCTATCGTTTTTCTGCTCGTTTCTAAAAATTTGACAGGAGTAGACCCGTGCTGGAACGGCTGTCATGGAGAAGGCTGGCGCTTGAGCTGATCTTATGTTGTATCCCGGCGTTCATTCTGGGGGCTATTTTTGGTTATCTGCCGTGGTTTTTACTGGCGGCGGTGACAGGGTTGTTAATCTGGCATTTCTGGAATTTATTACGTCTTTCCTGGTGGCTTTGGGTTGATCGTAGCATGACGCCGCCGCCAGGACTTGGCAGCTGGGAGCCGCTGTTATACGGTCTGCATCAGATGCAGTTGCGTAATAAAAAACGGCGGCGCGAGCTGGGAAGTCTGATCAAACGCTTTCGCAGCGGTGCGGAATCACTGCCGGATGCCGTCATCCTCACCACTGAGGAGGGCAACATGTTCTGGTGTAACGGTCTGGCACAGCAGGTGCTGGGGTTACGCTGGCCCGACGACAGTGGGCAAAACATTCTTAATCTGCTCCGCTATCCAGAATTTGCCCACTACCTTAAACATCGCGATTTCTCAAAGCCGCTGAATCTGGTGCTTAATACCGGGCGACATCTGGAAATCCGCGTGATGCCTTACAGCGAGCAACAGTGGCTGATGGTGGCGCGCGACGTCACCCAGATGCATCAACTGGAAGGCGCGCGACGCAATTTCTTCGCCAACGTCAGTCACGAGCTGCGTACACCGCTGACGGTGTTGCAGGGTTATCTCGAAATGATGCAGGAGCAGACACTGGAAGGCCCGTTGCGTGACAAAGCCCTGCATACCATGCGTGAGCAAACCTATCGGATGGAAGGGCTGGTCAAACAGTTGTTGACGTTATCGAAGATTGAAGCCGCGCCGAAAATGGCGCTGAACGACCGCATTGACGTGCCGATGATGCTGCGCGTGGTGGAACGCGAAGCGCAAACCCTCAGCCAGCAGAAGCATATCCTCCATTTTGAGGTGGATGATTCCCTGCAGGTAATGGGTAATGAAGAACAGTTGCGCAGCGCCATTTCAAACCTGGTGTATAACGCGATTAACCACACGCCAGCCGGCACGGAGATCACCGTTCGCTGGGAGCGGGTGATGCATGGCGCGCTGTTCAGCGTGGAGGATAACGGCCCGGGGATTGCGGCGGAACATATTCCGCGTCTGACCGAACGTTTCTATCGCGTTGATAAAGCCCGTTCGCGGCAAACCGGCGGCAGCGGCCTGGGGCTGGCGATTGTGAAACATGCGATCAGCCATCACGACAGCCGTCTGGATATTGAAAGTACCGTCGGCAAAGGCACGCGTTTTAGCTTTATCCTGCCGGAACGTTTGATTGCCAAAAAAGCCGGATAATCCTGGCGTTGTCAGCTTTTCTTTCCGGGACCAGCGCAGGCTGGTCCTTTTTATTTGCAGCTGATCGTAAATCTGATGGATTAATGCGCGTCTGATGTTTTTTTGTTCGCATGATTAGCCATAAGTTTTTTGTCTGACTGGCTGAAAAAGCTATGCCAGAAATTACTATTAGCATAATCATCTGGTTTCACGATCCCTCCTTGCTTTAAAACGTTATAAGCGTTTAAATTGCGCCCTTGCAGACTTTTACGCACTGCATTTGCGTGGTAATTCGAAAAACAATTCTTCGCCGCGCGTATTCGGGAGCATATCCCGCTGAGTTACCCATTTATTGCCGCGGTATTATCCCATCGGGAAAACGCGAAAGGTTACATTTTTACAACACCACATCCACAGGCAGTCAGACACTATGACCCATCAGTTAAAATCACGCGACATCATCGCCCTGGGCTTTATGACCTTTGCGTTGTTTGTTGGCGCTGGCAACATTATTTTTCCACCTATGGTTGGTTTGCAGGCTGGTGAACACGTCTGGATGGCGGCGTTTGGCTTCCTGATTACGGCAGTGGGGCTGCCGGTACTGACGGTGGTGGCGCTGGCGAAAGTCGGCGGTGGTGTGGACAGCCTCAGCACGCCGATTGGTAAAATCGCGGGCGTATTGCTGGCGACGGTCTGCTATCTGGCGGTCGGTCCGTTGTTCGCCACGCCGCGTACGGCGACGGTCTCCTTTGAAGTGGGGATTGCGCCGCTGACGGGTGACGGCACGATGCCGCTGTTCATCTATAGCCTGGTCTATTTCGCACTGGTGATCCTCGTGTCGCTCTACCCGGGCAAGCTGCTGGACACCGTCGGTAACTTCCTGGCGCCGCTGAAAATCATCGCGCTGCTGATCCTCTCTATTGCCGCTATCGTCTGGCCGGCCGGGCCGATCAGCCATGCGCTGGAAGCCTATCAGACCGCGCCGTTCTCCAACGGTTTTGTTAACGGTTATCTGACGATGGATACGCTGGGCGCGATGGTCTTTGGTATTGTTATTGTTAACGCGGCGCGTTCGCGTGGCGTAACGGAAGCGCGCCTGCTGACCCGCTACACCATCTGGGCCGGTCTGATGGCCGGTGTCGGCCTGACGCTGCTTTACCTGGCGCTGTTCCGCCTCGGCTCTGACAGCTCGCTGCTGGTTGATCAATCCGCCAACGGCGCGGCCATTCTGCATGCTTATGTGCAGCACACCTTCGGTGGCGCGGGCAGCTTCCTGTTAGCGGCGCTGATTTTCATCGCCTGTATGGTTACCGCCGTGGGCCTGACCTGCGCCTGCGCAGAGTTCTTCTCGCAATATCTGCCGTTCTCCTACCGCACGCTGGTGCTGGTACTTGGCGTCTTCTCGATGGCGGTGTCCAACCTTGGCCTGAGCCATTTGATCCAGATTTCCATTCCGGTGCTGACTGCCATTTATCCGCCGTGTATTGCGCTGGTCGTGCTGAGCTTCACCCGCAACTGGTGGCACGGTACCACCCGCGTGATTGCGCCGCCGATGTTTATCAGCCTGGTTTTTGGTATCCTTGACGGCGTTAAGGCGTCCGCCTTTGCGGAGATGCTGCCGGGCTGGACCGCGCGTCTGCCGCTGGCAGAGCAGGGGCTTGCCTGGCTGATGCCGACGATGGTGATGGTGGTGCTGGCTGTTATCTGGGATCGCGCTGCGGGCCGTCAGGTAACGTCAAACGCCCACTAATCCGGCGCAAACAGGGTTAAATAACCACGGGGTGTGAAACTCCGTGGTTTTTGTTTTTGATAATTTGGCATTTTTGGCAGTGGAGTCGATGGAAAGTACAAATAAGCTAAAACGCGGGCTGAGCACGCGCCACATTCGCTTCATGGCGCTCGGATCTGCGATTGGTACCGGGCTTTTTTATGGTTCGGCCGACGCCATTAAAATGGCCGGTCCGAGCGTGCTGCTGGCGTATATCATTGGCGGTGTCGCCGCTTATATCATTATGCGTGCGCTGGGCGAAATGTCCGTGCACAACCCTTCTGCCAGCTCCTTTTCGCGCTATGCGCAGGAAAATCTCGGCCCGCTTGCCGGGTACATCACTGGCTGGACCTACTGTTTCGAAATCCTGATTGTGGCAATCGCGGATGTTACCGCTTTCGGCATCTATATGGGTGTCTGGTTCCCGGCGGTGCCGCACTGGATCTGGGTGCTGAGCGTGGTGCTGATCATCTGTGCTATCAACCTGATGAGCGTGAAGGTGTTCGGTGAACTGGAGTTCTGGTTCTCGTTCTTTAAAGTCGCCACTATTATCATCATGATTGTCGCTGGTTTCGGCATCATCATCTGGGGCATCGGCAACGGCGGGCAGCCCACCGGTATTCACAATCTCTGGAGCAACGGCGGCTTCTTCAGTAACGGCTGGCTCGGGATGGTGATGTCACTGCAAATGGTGATGTTCGCCTACGGCGGGATTGAAATCATCGGCATCACTGCTGGTGAAGCGAAAGACCCAGAGAAGTCCATTCCGCGCGCCATCAACTCAGTACCGATGCGTATTCTGGTGTTTTATGTCGGCACGCTGTTTGTGATCATGTCGATTTACCCGTGGAATCAGGTGGGCACTAACGGTAGTCCATTCGTGCTGACCTTTCAGCACATGGGCATTACCTTCGCCGCCAGCATTCTCAACTTTGTGGTGCTGACGGCGTCGCTCTCCGCCATCAACAGTGATGTGTTTGGCGTAGGGCGTATGTTGCACGGCATGGCGGAACAAGGCAGCGCGCCGAAGGTGTTTGCCAAAACCTCGCGCCGCGGCATTCCGTGGGTGACGGTACTGGTGATGACTATTGCGTTGCTGTCTGCGGTGTATCTCAACTACATCATGCCGGAAAATGTGTTCCTGGTTATCGCCTCGCTGGCGACCTTTGCCACTGTCTGGGTGTGGATCATGATCCTGCTGTCGCAAATCGCTTTCCGTCGTCGTCTGCCGCCGGAAGAAGTGAATGCGCTGAAATTCAAAGTGCCGGGCGGTGTTGCGACCACCGTGGTTGGTTTGCTGTTCCTGGTGTTTATTATCGCGCTGATTGGCTATCATCCGGATACGCGCATCTCGCTGTACGTCGGCTTCGCGTGGATTGTCCTGTTGCTGGCTGGCTGGGGCATCAAAACACGTCGTCAGCGCCAGCTCGCTGAAAATAACTGACTTTTATCGCCCCTTTCTCAAACGGGAAAGGGGCGAATTTCTCCTCCCCCGGGCTCCTCCCCCCAATAAACCGCTTGATGATGAGTTATCCTTTCCCCGGCTATGGCATGGTGAAAGTATTTTGTAATGAGGGGATCTGACGATGTTGAAGGCCTGGCATCTTCCTGTTGCGCCGTTTGTTAAAGCGCACCAGGATCGACTGTCGATTACGCTGTGGCTGCGTGGTGACAATCTTCCGACACGGATAACGTTGCGTGCTGAACAGGATAATGAAGAACTGACGTTGCCGATGCACCGCCTGCGGCGCTCGCCGCACAACGGCGTAGTGGCCTGGCGAGGGGAGATCGATCTCACTCAGGGGCAGCCCCGTCGCCGCTACGGCTTTAAGCTGCTGTGGGATAATCGTCAGTTGTGGTTTTCGCCGCAGGGCTTCAGCCGCTTTCCACCTGCAAAGCTCGAACTGTTTGCCATCGATCTCCCCGATCATGGCCCGCAATGGGTGGCTGAACAGGTTTTTTATCAAATCTTTCCCGACCGCTTTGCCCGCAGCCGTTCGCGCCAGTCCGCACGGGATATTACGCTGCGCGACTGGGATGAACCGCTCACCGCAGAAGGGGCCGGATCGACGTTTTATGGCGGCGATCTCGATGGCATCAGTGAAAAACTGCCCTACCTGAAAACGCTGGGCGTCACGGCGCTCTACCTGAACCCGGTTTTTACCGCGCCGAGCGTGCATAAATATGATACGCAAGATTATCGCCACGTTGACCCGCAGTTTGGCGGTGATGAGGCGCTGCTACGCCTGCGGCATAATACGCGGCAGGAAGGCATGCGGCTGATCCTCGACGGCGTTTTTAACCACAGCGGCGAGTCGCACCCCTGGTTCGACCGGCATCAACGCACAGGCGGTGGAGCGTGTCATGATCCCGACTCCCGCTGGCGTGACTGGTACAGTTTTTCCGACGAGGGTCGTGCGCTGGACTGGCTGGGTTATCCGAGTCTGCCGAAACTGGACTATTGTTCGCCAGCACTGGTGGAGGAGATCTACCGTGGTGAAGACAGCATTGTTCGCCACTGGCTGAAGGCGCCATGGCAGATGGATGGCTGGCGTCTCGATGTGGTGCATATGCTGGGCGAAGCCGGTGGTGCGAAAAACAACCTCGAACACGTTGCGGGTATCACTCGCGCGGCCAAAGACGCGCAGCCGGAAGCCTACGTGTTTGGTGAGCATTTCGGTGATGCCCGCCAGTGGTTGCAGGCGGATGCAGAAGACGCGGCCATGAACTATCGCGGCTTTACCTATCCGCTATGGGGATTTCTCGCCAATACCGATATCTCTTACGATCCGCAGCAGCTCGACGCTCAGACCTGTATGGCGTGGATGGAAAACTATCGCGCCGGGTTATCGCATCAGCAGCAGTTGCGGATGTTCAACCAGCTCGACAGCCATGACACGGCGCGTTTTAAAACGCTGCTGGGGAAAGATGTGGCGCGGCTGCCGCTGGCGGTGGTCTGGCTGTTTGCCTGGCCCGGCGTTCCCTGCATTTACTATGGTGATGAAGTGGGGCTGGACGGCAATAACGATCCATTCTGCCGCAAGCCGTTTCCGTGGGACAAACGCCATCAGGATGAGAAACTGCGGGCGCTTTATCAGCGCATGGCGAAACTGCGTAAGAGCAGCAAATCACTACGCTATGGCGCCTGTCATGTGGTGTATGCAGAGGATAACGTGGTGGTGTTTCTGCGCGTCTGGCAGCAGCAGCGTGTACTGGTGGCGATCAACCGGGGCGACGCCTGTGAAGTCGTGCTGGAGAAAACGCCGCTGATGGCGGTCAACGCGTGGCAAAACCGCGAAGGAAAAGGCGTCATCCATGACAATATCCTGACGCTGCCATCGATTTCCGCCACGGTGTGGACGGGCAGTTAAGCGTAGCGTTCGCTGAGTTTCTCGCCAGTTTTTCCCGAAATGTTTTCTGATTTTCATCGCGTTTGAGTCGTGACTAAGTACAAATGGCACATTTTGTGCCACTGTAATGGGACTGCATACAGCGAAGGTGAAAACATGGATGAACTTCTTTTCCTTGGCAGCGTAATACTGTTTTTTGCGCTGGTGGTGGTGCCAGCGCTTGCCATTATTGCCTTCCGGCGAAGCGGAGCCATGCGGGATGAGCTGGCGATGCTACGCCGCCGTGTTGAGCAACTTGAGCAACAGAAGCCCGAACCTGTCCCGGTTCCGAAGCCTGCAACGGTTATACCGGCGGTACCTGTGCAGAAGGCGGAACCCGCGCCTGCACCCGTGCCGCCAAAAGTGGTGGACGCGAAACCCGCTCAGCCGGAAAAACCCACGGCGTTTGGCGGCATGGTTACCTCGCTGGCACGCTGGTTTATGCAGGGCAATCCGCTGGCAAAACTGGGGATTATCCTGCTGTTCGTCGGGCTCTCCTTCCTGATCCGCTATTCCGTTGAACATCAACTTCTTTCCCTCGAACTGCGGCTGGCATTAACGGCGCTGGCGGCGGTGGGACTCCTCGCCTTTGGCTGGTATCTGCGGCATAAACAGCGCGTTTATGCGCTGATCCTGCAGGGTGGCGGCACGGGCGTGCTCTATCTGACAGTTTTTGGCGCGTTCCGGCTCTGGGACATGCTACCCGTCTCGCTGGCGTTTGGATTGCTGGTGCTGATTTGTGCCGCCAGCGTCGGGCTGGCGATCCTGCAAAAGGCGCTCAGTCTGGCGATGCTGGCGAGTCTCGGCGGTTATCTGACACCACTGTTGCTCTCCACCGGAAGCGGGAATTATGTCGCGCTTTTCTCGTTTTACCTGCTGCTGTCGGTCGGTATCCTCGCCATCAGCGTGTGGCAGCACTGGCGCGAGCTGAATCTGTTAGGGCTACTGTTTACCTTTGGCGTCGGCACCTTGTGGGGTATTGATTCCTGGAAACCTGAGTATTACCTCAACAGCCAGCTGTTTCTGATTGCCAACATGCTGCTGTTTGGCGTGCTGAGCGTGGTGCTGTCGTTGCGGGCGCAGAGTCGCGGTCAGCGGGTGGTGGACGGCATTCTGCTCTTCGCGCCGCCGCTGGTGGGCTATGGACTGCAGTACGGTATCACTCAGCATATGGAATACGGCCCGGCGCTCAGCGCGCTGGCCTATGGCGGCGTCTATATGCTACTGGCCTGGCTGGCGCTCAAACGTTTTTCCCTTGGTGGCAAACCACTGGTGTTGGCGGCGCTGGCCCTCGGCGGCGCTTTTGTGACACTGGCGATCCCGCTGGCGCTCTCCGCGCGCTGGACGGCGATGGCCTGGGCGCTGGAAGGGCTCGGAGTACTGTGGCTGGGCGTACAACAGCAGCAAAGGCGCATGAGTATCAGCGGCACGGTACTGCTGATACTGGCGCTGGCGAGTGCGATAACCGCCTTTATGCAACCTTCCGGCGCGCTCACTATGATGATGATTTCACTGGTCATGAGCGCCTGCTGGCTGGCGGCGGCGTGGCTGTGGTGCGCGCTGCGTCGGGAAGTGAGCTGGGCACTGCTGGCAGGCGGGATCATTTTCTGGATCTTTACACTTTATCAGGCGACCGAACTGCTGCTGGATCACGAGCCTTATATTTATGCCGTGATGCTGGCGCTGCTCGCCGTTTCCGCCTGGATCTGGCGCTACGGCGGGATCCGCCTGGCATGGGCCGAAGTGGGCTATGCGAAATGGCTGTTGTGGCCCGCGATATTGTTATTGCTCGATTATCAGATAAGACACGGCGGCATTTTCACCGCTGGCCGGGAGAGCCTGACGTGGCTGGTGGCGCTGCCTTCCGCCATCCTGCTGTTGCGTCGGGATGAGGCGGAGCTGCGACGCCTCGCCTCGCAAGGCTTGCATTTATCGCTCTTCTGGATGCTGTTGCTGGCGCTGGGCCATGAGCTTTTCTGGTTTGTCCGGGCATTGCCGTGGGGAATGGACGCCTGGATGAGCGGCCTCGTGATGGCGGCGGGCGGTCTCGCCATCATGCTGGTGAATATCGCGCTTCGTCGTCAGTACTGGCCGTTCCGCGTCTGGCCTGAGCTGTATGGCGCGCTGGCAATGGCGCCCGTGGCTGTTGTGTTGTTGCTGTTGCTGATCGTGGCGAATTTTCAGAACGGCGTTGTTTTCCAGCAGCGCTATCTGCCACTGCTTAACCCGCTGGAAGAGGGCGCGGCGTTCGCGCTGCTGGGGTTGCTGGTGTACAGCCGTTTCCCGGTATCGCGCTTCCCGCGGCAGGTCGCTGCTTTCCGTCGTCTCATGAAGGTCGCGCTGCTGGCGCTCAGCTTCTGGTGGCTGAACGGGGTGCTGTTGCGTGCGCTGGCGTATTTTGGCGAGATCCCATGGTATCCCGAAAGTTTGTGGCATTCACGCCTGCTTCAGACCACGTTTGCCCTGTTCTGGATGCTGACAGCGCTGATTGTCATGCTGCGCGCCACCCGTCGCGCGTCGCGCTACGAATGGCTTTGCGGCGCGGTGTTATTGGGTGTGGTGATTGTTAAACTAATGCTGGTGGACAGCGCGCGCGGCGGCGGACTGGCGCGTGCTATTGCGTTTATCGGCGTGGCGGTGCTGGTCCTGATTATCGGCTACTTTTCACCTTTACCGCCGAGAGCGGAACCGGTCAAAAAAGCAGGAGAAGAACAATGAAATGGATGAAAAGCGTCATGCTGGGAGCGGCGCTCAGTGCTGCGATACCGGCATTTTGCGCTGAGGCTCCTGCGGAAACGCCGGGGGATTACGCCTTTGGCATGACGCTGGAAACGTCGGCATCAGCGCCCTGGTTTCGCATTGATTTACCCGCGCAGGTCTACCAGCAGACGGCGTGGCCGGATATGCGCGATGTGCGCGTCTTTAACCAGCAGGGTGAGACGGTACCTTTTTCAGTGGTGGTGCAGAAAACGGCTGCCACTGCTCCTGAGGCCATTCCACTGCGTGTTTTTCCGCTGACCGCGGCACCGCTCAACGTGAATACAGACACCCGACGCGCGCCGGAGACCATGGTGCTTCGCTCGTCGGGCGGTCTGGAAGTGCATCTGCAAAGCGAGGACGCCAGAAACGCCGGACAGAGCTATTTACTGGCGTTGCCTGATGCGTCAAAGGAGTCGCGCTATATTTCGCAGCTCAGGCTGGACTGGAAAACCCCGACCGGCAACTGGCAAGGTAAAGTTTCGCTCTATACCAGCCACGATCTGGACGACTGGACGTTGCAGGACGAGTCGGCAACGCTGATGGATCTGACCAGCGGTACCGACCGCCTGAAGATGGATCGCCTCAGTCTTTCAACCCGAATGTCGTCAGACAGTACGCGTTATCTGCTGCTGGTGTTTGCCGATCAAACCCCGCCGCTGACCCTCACAGGGGCTTCGGCGTTGCCACGTAACAGAGCGCTGGAAAACGATCAGGTCGTGCTGAAAAGCGCAGAAAAACGGGTGTCGGAAAACCAGGCGATTTACCAGTGGGCACAGCCGCAACCGCTGACGTCGATCGCTTTCACACTGGAGAATGGTTCGGTGCTGCCGGTGGAACTCGCCTGGCGCAGCGCGGAAAACGGTGCGTGGCAGCCCTTAACGAAGCAGGTACTTTATTCGCTGGATAACCGACGTTCAGAGCCGTTCCTGATGCAGGAAAGGGTGGTGCAGGCGATACGTCTGACGACGGTGAATGCCCATCTGCCGGAGACGCTGCCAGACATCTCCGGCCGTCGGGACCAGCTAACGCTGGTCTTTAATGCGCAGGGTAACGCGCCTTATCTGCTTGCCTGGGGGAATGGCGCGGCAGAAAACGTCAGCATCGCAATGAACATGCTGATCCCGGAGGCGCTGGAGAAAGCCTGGCCGCTGGAGGCGATTCCTCACGCAACTGCGCTGGAGCCAGTCACGCTCGGTGGCGAGGAGCGACTGACGGCGACTTCGGAAGCGGAACGCGCCAGTCAGTGGCAGACAATGCTGGTATGGGGGGCGTTAATTGTCGGTGTTGTGCTGTTGCTGGGCATGGCGTGGCGGATCTGGCGGGAAGTGAAGAACAAACCGGAATAGCAGGCACAAAAAAGGCTCGCGAGGCGAGCCTTTTCGTTAACGCTGTCGATTACAGTTTAGAGACGTTTTCGCTCAGGTACTTAGCAACGCCGTCCGGAGACGCGTTCATGCCTTCTTTCCCTTTTTCCCACTGTGCCGGGCACACTTCGCCGTGCTCTTCGTGGAACTGCAGCGCGTCAACCATGCGCAGCATTTCGTCGATGTTGCGACCCAGCGGCAGATCGTTAACGACCTGATGGCGCACGATACCGTTTTTGTCGATCAGGAAAGAACCACGCAGTGCAACACCTTCGTCCGGGTGTTCGATGCCGTAGGCTTTCTGGATTTCGCGCTTAACGTCAGCAACCATTGCGTATTTCACTGCACCGATGCCGCCTTTGTCGACAGGGGTGTTGCGCCATGCGTTGTGGACGAATTCTGAGTCGAAGGAAACGCCAACGACTTCAACGCCGCGTTTCTGGAATTCTTCGTAACGTTTGTCAAATGCGATCAGTTCAGACGGGCAGACGAAGGTGAAGTCCATCGGCCAGAAGAACACAACCGTTGCTTTGCCATTGGTGTGTTGTTTGAAATTAAATTTTTCAACAATTTCGCCGCTACCAAGAACAGCCGCAGCAGTAAAGTCAGGAGCCGGACGAGTAACCAGAACCATGGGGTTCTCCTTTACATTTATAAGGTTAATGGAACGCAACGCGGGCCAGTATAGAGAGTGGTATTGGTAAGCTCAACGTGATGCTGACAATCAATGAGACAGGTTTTACCTATCAATCGATTTTAAAAAACACCTGTACGATATCGAATTTGTGATAAAGCGCAAGTTTTAAAGTGCTCTTTTTCTCGCCTGCGCCATCATGCGCGGATAAAACCGCCAGAACCGATTTTCCAGTTCGTCATAGTGCGTATCCAGGTCATGCCAGGAGTCGCGCAGGGCTTCCAGTCGCGGGCGGCGACTGGCCATGCCGTTTAATACACGCTGAATAAAGTCCATTTCACGATAGCGTTCAAGCCAGCGCTCCGACCACAGATAGTCGTTCAGATTGACAAACCGCGGCGGGGAGTCCGGCAGGATCACGCTCACCTGTGCATGGGCATAGCGCACGAATTCTGCCAGCGGCATCTCCGGCGACAATCGTTCCCAGTGGCGGGACAGAAAATGATCCCACATCACGTCCAGCGTAATCGGCGCCACGCGGCGCGTTTGCGGGCGAAACCAGTCGCGCGCTTCTTTCACTTCCGGCAGGTTGTCGGTCAGCACGTCAATGCGACGATGCATATGAATACCGTCCACGACGTCAACCGGGTAGAGTTCGTCCGGGTTACCGCGCACAAAGTCGGCGAGCAGATTGCCGGGCAGTGAGCTGTCGGCAAGGTGGGCGAGATGTAAATGTGCAAGAAAATTCATGTGTATCTCTGTCCGGTAACGGCTAAGTGTTGCAGCGAAGAGGCGCGAGCACTAGACTAAGCCGCCTGTTTTTAAGTCACGAGTCTACGTCATGCGTGTTGCCGATTTCTCCTTTGAGTTGCCCGAATCCCTGATTGCCCACTATCCACAGCCTGAGCGCAGTAGCTGCCGCTTGTTATCGCTGGATGGGCCGACGGGCGCGCTGACGCACGGTACTTTCACCGATTTGCTCGACAAGCTCAACCCTGGCGATCTGCTGGTCTTTAATAATACCCGCGTGATCCCGGCACGCCTGTTTGGCCGTAAAGCCAGTGGCGGCAAGATTGAAGTGCTGGTCGAACGTATGCTCGATGATAAACGTATTCTGGCACATATTCGCGCCTCTAAAGCGCCAAAACCCGGCGCAGAACTGCTGCTGGGCGACGATGAAAGCATCAATGCCACGATGGTGGCCCGCCATGGCGCGCTGTTTGAAGTGCAGTTTAACGACCCGCGCCCGGTGCTGGATATCCTCAACAGCATCGGCCATATGCCGCTGCCGCCGTACATTGACCGCCCTGACGAAGATGCCGACCGCGAACTCTATCAGACCGTTTACAGCGAGAAACCGGGTGCGGTCGCCGCGCCGACTGCCGGTCTGCATTTTGACGAACCGTTGCTGGCGCGTCTGCGCGAGAAGGGCATTGAGATGGCGTTCGTAACGCTGCACGTTGGTGCGGGCACCTTCCAGCCAGTGCGGGTCGACAGCATCGAAGAGCACATTATGCATTCCGAATATGCCGAAGTGCCGCAGAGCGTGGTGGATGCGGTGCTGGCGGCGAAAGCGCGCGGCAACCGCGTTGTGGCGGTGGGTACCACTTCCGTTCGTTCGCTGGAGAGCGCAGCGCAGGCGGCAAAAGACGCACTGATTGCGCCGTTCTTTGGCGACACACAGATTTTTATCTACCCGGGTTATCAGTATCAGGTGATCGACGCGCTGGTCACCAACTTCCATCTGCCTGAATCGACGCTGATCATGCTGGTTTCCGCCTTTGCGGGCTATCAGCACACCATGCAGGCCTATCAGGAAGCGGTTAAGACGAAATATCGCTTTTTTAGTTACGGTGATGCGATGTTTATCACGTACAATCCGCAAGCCATTACTGAACGTGTCGGGGAATAATGCCGCGGCACAGGTTTAATCATCAGACTGTCTCTCTGATGCAGGAGAAATGTAGTGAAATTTGAACTGGATACGACCGACGGTCGCGCACGCCGTGGCCGCCTGGTGTTTGATCGTGGCGTAGTGGAAACGCCTGCTTTTATGCCTGTGGGTACCTACGGCACCGTTAAGGGCATGACGCCGGAAGAAGTTGAAGCGACCGGCGCGCAAATCATTCTCGGCAATACTTTCCACCTCTGGCTGCGTCCGGGGCAGGAGATCATGAAGCTGCACGGCGATCTCCATGACTTCATGCAGTGGAAAGGGCCGATCCTCACCGATTCCGGCGGCTTCCAGGTGTTCAGCCTCGGCGACATTCGTAAGATCACCGAGCAGGGCGTGCACTTCCGTAACCCGATTAACGGCGACCCGATTTTCCTTGATCCTGAAACCTCAATGGAAATTCAGTACGATCTCGGCTCCGACATCGTCATGATTTTTGATGAATGTACGCCTTACCCGGCAGACTGGGATTACGCGAAACGTTCGATGGAAATGTCCCTGCGCTGGGCGAAACGCAGCCGCGATCGCTTTGACGGGCTGGGCAACAAAAATGCGCTGTTTGGCATCATTCAGGGCAGCGTTTACGAAGATTTACGCGATATCTCTGTCAAAGGTCTGGTAGAGATTGGCTTTGATGGCTACGCTGTCGGCGGTTTGGCTGTTGGTGAGCCGAAGGCAGATATGCATCGCATCCTTGAACATGTTTGCCCGCAGATCCCGGCGGATAAACCGCGATACCTGATGGGCGTGGGTAAACCGGAAGACCTGGTGGAAGGTGTTCGTCGCGGCATTGATATGTTCGACTGCGTCATGCCGACGCGCAATGCCCGTAACGGTCATCTTTTTGTCACCGACGGGGTGGTGAAAATCCGTAACGCCGTACATAAAAGCGACACCAGCCCGCTCGATGCCGAGTGTGATTGCTATACATGTCGCAATTATTCGCGCGCTTACTTGCATCATCTTGACCGTTGCAACGAAATATTGGGCGCACGTCTCAATACCATTCATAACTTGCGCTACTATCAGCGCTTAATGGCTGGTTTACGCAAGGCTATTGAAGAGGGTAAATTAGAGAGCTTCGTGGCCGATTTTTACCAACGACAGGGTCGACCCGTTCCACCTTTGAACGTTGATTAATTTTAATAATGAGGGAATTTGAATGAGCTTTATTATTTCTGATGCGGTAGCGGCAACCGGAGCACCGGCGCAGAGCAGCCCGATGTCTCTGATCCTGATGCTGGTGGTTTTTGGTCTGATCTTCTACTTCATGATTTTACGCCCACAGCAGAAACGTACTAAAGAGCACAAAAAGCTGATGGACTCCATTGCCAAAGGTGATGAAGTGCTGACCAACGGTGGTCTGGTTGGCCGCGTAACCAAAGTGGCTGAAAACGGCTACATTGCTATCGCGCTGAACGACACCACTGAAGTGGTTATCAAACGTGACTTCGTAGCCGCCGTTCTGCCGAAAGGCACCATGAAGGCGCTGTAATCTTTCGTTTTCCCAAAGGGAACTGCCGTGTTAAACCGTTATCCTTTGTGGAAGTACATCATGCTGGTCGTCGTGATTCTCGTCGGCCTGCTTTACGCACTTCCCAACCTGTATGGTGAGGATCCGGCTGTTCAAATCACTGGCGCGCGCGGCGTCGCCGCCAGTGAGCAAACGCTGATCCAGGTCCAGAACACCTTAAAAGAAGAAAAAATTACCGCTAAGTCTGTGGCACTGGAAGAGGGCGCAATTCTTGCGCGCTTCGACTCCACTGACGTCCAGCTGCGCGCTCGCGAAGCGCTGGTGGGCGTGCTGGGTGATAAATACGTCGTGGCGCTGAACCTTGCTCCTGCTACGCCGCGCTGGTTAGCTGCTCTGCATGCGGAGCCGATGAAACTCGGCCTCGACCTGCGTGGCGGCGTTCACTTCCTGATGGAAGTGGATATGGATACCGCGCTCGGTAAACTGCAGGAACAGAATATCGATGGCCTGCGCAGTGATCTGCGTGAAAAAGGCATTCCGTATACTACCGTTCGCAAAGAGGCAAACTACGGCCTCAGCATCACCTTCCGCGACAGCGCGGCACGTTCTCAGGCGATTGACTATCTGGCGCCGCGTCACCGCGATCTGGTGATCTCCAGCCAGGGCGACAACCAGCTGCGCGCGGTGATGACCGACGAGCGTCTGAAAGAAGCCCGTGAATATGCCGTTCAGCAGAACATCAACATTCTGCGTAACCGCGTTAACCAACTGGGTGTTGCCGAGCCAGTGGTACAGCGTCAGGGCGCTGATCGTATCGTGGTTGAACTGCCTGGTATTCAGGATACGGCACGTGCGAAAGAGATCCTCGGCGCGACTGCGACCCTGGAATTCCGTCTGGTCAACACTAACGTTGATCAGTCTGCGGCGGCGTCTGGCCGTGTGCCGGGCGATTCCGAAGTGAAATCCACCCGTGAAGGTCAGCCGGTTGTCATGTACAAACGCGTGATCCTGACCGGTGACCATATCACCGACTCCACTTCCAGCCAGGATGAATACAACCAGCCGCAGGTGAACATTTCGCTCGACAGCGCCGGTGGCAACATCATGTCTAACTTCACCAAGGACAACATCGGTAAACCGATGGCGACCCTGTTTGTGGAGTACAAAGACAGCGGTAAGAAAGATGCCAACGGTCGTGCGGTGCTGGTGAAAGAGGAAGAGGTGATTAACATCGCCAATATCCAGTCTCGTCTGGGTAACAGTTTCCGCATCACCGGGATCAACAACCCGAACGAAGCGCGTCAGTTGTCATTGCTGCTGCGTGCAGGCGCGCTGATTGCACCGATTCAGATCGTTGAAGAGCGTACCATTGGTCCAACGCTGGGTCTGCAGAACATCCAGCAGGGTCTCGAAGCCTGTCTGGCGGGGCTGGCGGTTTCTATCATTTTCATGATCTTCTTCTATAAGAAGTTTGGTCTGATCGCGACAAGCGCGCTGGTGGCGAACCTGATCCTGATTGTTGGCGTGATGTCGCTGCTACCTGGCGCGACGCTGAGTATGCCGGGGATTGCGGGTATCGTGCTAACCCTTGCGGTGGCCGTCGACGCCAACGTTCTGATCAACGAACGTATCAAAGAAGAATTGAGCAACGGGCGTACGGTTCAACAGGCTATCGACGAAGGGTATCGTGGGGCGTTTAGCTCGATTTTCGATGCGAACATCACGACGCTGATTAAAGTGATCATCCTGTACGCGGTCGGTACCGGGGCCATCAAAGGCTTTGCGATCACGACCGGTATCGGTGTCGCGACGTCCATGTTTACCGCTATCGTCGGTACCCGTGCCATCGTGAACCTGTTGTACGGCGGCAAGCGCATTAAAAAGCTGTCTATCTGAGGAGTGCGTTGTGGCACAGGAATATACAATTGAACAATTGAACCACGGCCGTAAAGTCTGGGACTTTATGCGCTGGGACTACTGGGCTTTCGGCATCTCAGGTTTGCTGCTCGTGCTGGCTATCGTCGTGATGGGCGTACGCGGGTTCAACTGGGGTCTCGATTTCACCGGTGGTACGGTTATCGAAATCACGCTGGAAAAACCAGCGGATATGGACCAGATGCGTGAAGCGCTGGAAAAAGCAGGCTTTGCTGAGCCGCAATTGCAGAACTTCGGCAGCAGCCGCGACATCATGGTGCGTATGCCGCCAGAGCATGACGCGAATGGTAGCCAGGCGCTGGGCAGCAAGGTCGTGAGCGTCATCAACGAGTCCACCAGCCAGAACGCGACGGTTAAGCGTATTGAGTTTGTGGGCCCGAGTGTGGGTGCCGATCTCGCTCAGACCGGTGCGATGGCGCTGATGGCGGCGCTGCTGTCTATCCTCGTCTACGTCGGCATCCGCTTTGAGTGGCGTCTGGCGGCAGGGGTCGTTATTTCGCTGCTGCACGACGTTATCATCACCCTTGGGGTGCTGTCGCTGTTCCATATCGAAATCGACCTGACCATTGTGGCGTCGCTGATGTCAGTCATCGGTTACTCGCTGAACGACAGCATCGTGGTCTCCGACCGTATCCGTGAGAACTTCCGCAAGATCCGTCGCGGTACGCCTTACGAGATCTTTAACGTGTCGCTGACCCAGACGCTGCACCGTACGTTGATTACTTCCGGGACAACCTTGATGGTTATCCTGATGCTGTACCTCTTCGGTGGTCCGGTGCTGGAAGGCTTCTCGCTGACCATGCTTATCGGTGTCACCATCGGTACCGCATCGTCCATCTACGTGGCTTCGGCGCTGGCGCTGAAACTGGGCATGAAGCGTGAGCACATGCTGCAGCAGAAAGTGGAAAAAGAAGGGGCGGATCAGCCGTCAATTCTGCCGTAACTGCGTAAATACGTGCTGAATAAAATCCCGGTCATCTGATCGGGATTTTTTTTGCACACTCCTGACACTATGCTGTCAGGAGGCCTGTCATAGACTCCTTATGTACCCACCCAACCCCTGGAGTCACTATGAACAACATCATCAACTGGTTTGAAATTCCGGTCACCGACCTGAAACGCGCAATGGCTTTCTACGAGCCGGTCATGCAGCTTTCACTGCGCCATGAAAACATGTCCAATATCGAGATGGCGATATTTCCGTATCAGGATCCGGCCACTGGCGGCGCGCTGGTGAAGTTTGAACATTTCGCACCATCGGCCCAGGGTTGTATTATCTATTTACATACCCGCGATCTGAACGCGACGCTGGAACGCGTGGCCGCTGCCGGTGGCGAGTGTGTTTTTGGTCCGCTGGAATTACCCAATAACATTGGCGCTATTGCCCTGTTTATGGACAGCGAAGGCAACCGCATTGGCCTGCATCAGCCGCCGCTTTAACGTCTGACCCGGAGAGATCATGTCCCGACGCGCCGACCGACTCTTTCAGATTGTGCAGATCCTGCGTGGCAGGAGGCTGACGACGGCGGCGCTGTTGGCAGAGCGTCTGGGTGTCTCCGAACGGACGATTTACCGCGACATCCGCGATCTATCTGTCTCCGGCGTGCCGGTGGAAGGCGAGGCCGGGAGCGGTTACCGGTTGATGGACGGCTTCGATCTACCACCGCTGATGCTGACCACTCACGAATCGGAAGCGCTAATCGTGGCGATTCGCCTGCTAAAAACCTGGGGGGGCGAAACGCTGTCGCTGGCGCTTGAGTCGGCACAGGAAAAGATCCTCGCGATCCTGCCGGATGAGCGTCGGCGTAAAGCGGAACAAACGCGTATTTTTGCGCCCGATATCGGTTTGCCGTCGCACTCCCGCAGCGTGTTCGATCAAATCCATCACGCGATCTCCGCCCAGCAGGTGCTGGCGCTGCATTATCGTGATGAGTCGGGGCAGTTGTCATGGCGCAACGTGCAGCCGCTGGGGCTGTTTTTCTGGGGCGAGCACTGGCTGTTGGTGACCTGGTGTGAACGGCGGGAGGATTACCGCTGCTTCCGGCTCGATCGCTGCCTGAATATCACCACGCTGGACAGACGCTTCAGCGAGCAGGCAGATCGCTCGCTCAGCGACTTTTTACGTAAGGTAAAGCGGGTCGACACACATTAAAAAAGCCAGCGCGAAGGCTGGCTTTTTTCAGCAGGACGGGGATCAGAAGTTGTAACCCACGACCAGGTAACCACCCCAGCCGGTGGAACGAACGCTGAAGTCGCCTTTGCCGAAGTTCAGGCTGGCGTCGTCCGCCCACTGACCGCCGTTGTGCCAGTAACGGGCAACAACAGAGTAATGCCAGTGATCGTAGTTCAGCGCCAGGATGTGGCTGGAGGCGATGGAGTTGCTGGTACGCGCGTGCTTCCCGTTGTTGTCGTAGAAATTATCGTCGCCCAGGTCAGAACCCCAGTCAAAGTTAGTAAAGCCGATGTAGCTCAACTGGCCGCCCCACAGTTGGGTGATAGGCACGAAGTATTTCACTTTGAAACGGTAGCCGTCCCACTCGTTTTCGTTGGATGCGCCATAGTTCTGCCACTGGTATTTCGCATACACGTTCAGCGACAGGCTCATCGGCAGACCGGTTTCAACATCGGTACCCAGACCCATGTACCAGGTGCTTTGCTCCTGAGAGTCATTGCGGCCCATATCGTAGATATAGTTATTCGCGAAATACCACTCTTTGAACGGACCAAACGCCAGGCTGGTGCCGGTCAGCTTATCAATAGAGAAACGCGGTTCGATTTCCATAAACAGCGGAGAACCGTTGTTCCAGATCCCTTTTGCGTCAGTGTTACCACCGAAGAAGACCGGCGCATCGATGTAACCATAGAAATCAAACCAGTCTTTTTTGGCAAAGGCTTCATATTCAAGGTACGTATCGTTGCGGATCTGCGGTCCAAAGCGGGTGTGGTAACTGCCTACCACGTTAACGCTCTGGTGCCACCAGTCGGAGAGATATTGCGGTTTGTCGTTTTCTGCCGCGCTGGCAGTGAAAGATGCGGAAAGCGCCAGTGCAGCACCGGCTGCCAGTAATGTTTTTTTCATCATTTTGCCACTGATTAAAACCCCTGAGCGGGGGAGTTATAAGAGTCGTTTTAACGTTTCTGAATGTTTCGTGTTTCTGCGTGCCTATTATAGAAATCATTGCTCACAAAAATATGTCTTGTTTCACAGATCTCTCATTCACGTAATCGATTGCGTTCACGTTTGCGTGCTTTGGCAGGCCGGGATTGTACTGAGATTGTTAAAAGTTGCCAATCGATAGCGGCTGAAAAGAAGACTTAGTCCGGCGGGTTGATGCGTATTTAGACAAAGGTAGCCGGATGGCAGTGACACCATCCGGTTATTGAGTGATGGGGTTAAGGCTGAACGGCAGGCTGGATGTCGTGAATGCGCACGAAACCTAACTGATCCGGCGTGATGCCGTTGAGCTGGAGGGGGATATCCACGTCGCTCGGCGCCAGCGTGCTGGCCGGTGCGTTGATCAACTGGTTCTGTACGTTAACTTCCTGAAAACTTTCTGTGGTACCCTGGATTTGACCCCATTCGACGGTGCCGCTAAAGGCGGGCAGTGGATCATTCGATTCGCCCTGAATGCGCAGCGTTACCCGGGTGCCCTGCGCGTTTTGCGCCGCGTTCAGCAGTGACATCCGCAAAGTGCCAATCTGGCTCTCAAGGCGTGCAGGGGTGTTGGAGCCAGGCAGTAAATAGACGCCGTTGCTGGACTGCGCATTTAGCCGATTCTGCTGCGTAATTTTTACCGTTTCCTTGTTAAGCTGCGTCATCTCTTTGTTCAGCGTACTCACACTTTGATGCATTTGACGCACTTCGCTTTGCTGCGCACAGGCGCTGAGGGAAAAGAGGCTTCCCACCAGGAGAATTCTTAGGTAACGTCTTGTCTTCATCTCATTTTTCCTTGAAACCATCGTTGGCTTAATGGTAGCCAGCAAAGCACTTTCAGACATCTGCTGTTTGTCTCAAAAAGCGCTCTTCCTTTGTTGTCGGGTCAGAACAGGGTAAAATGGATTTCAGTTAATTCGACAATCAGGACGCGCTATGCATTGCCCATTTTGTTTCGCCGTAGATACAAAAGTCATCGATTCACGCCTGGTGGGTGAAGGCTCGTCGGTTCGTCGCCGTCGGCAGTGTCTGGTGTGCAACGAACGTTTCACCACGTTTGAGGTGGCTGAACTGGTGATGCCGCGCGTGGTGAAGAGTAATGACGTCCGCGAGCCATTCAATGAAGATAAACTGCGCAGCGGCATGCTGAAAGCGCTGGAAAAGCGCCCGGTCAGTTCCGATGATGTCGAAATCGCGCTAAATCATATTAAATCGCAGCTGCGTGCCTCCGGTGAGCGTGAAGTGCCGAGCAAAATGATCGGTAATCTGGTGATGGAGCAACTGAAGAAGCTCGACAAGGTCGCCTACATCCGCTTTGCCTCGGTCTATCGCAGCTTTGAAGATATCAAAGAGTTCGGCGAAGAGATCGCCCGTCTACAGGATTAAGCCATGTCGGATGAAATTTACATGGCGCGTGCGCTGAAGCTGGCGCAGCGCGGTCGTTTCACCACGCATCCCAATCCCAACGTGGGGTGCGTCATTGTTAATCATGGCGAGATCGTCGGCGAAGGGTTTCACTATCGTGCAGGCGAACCGCATGCTGAAGTGCATGCACTGCGTATGGCGGGGGAGAAGGCGAAAGGCGCGACCGCCTATGTCACCCTGGAGCCGTGTAGCCACCACGGGCGCACGCCGCCGTGCTGCGACGCGTTAATCGCCGCCGGCGTGTCGCGGGTTGTGGCGGCCATGCAGGATCCTAACCCGCAGGTCGCAGGTCGCGGTCTGCACCGCCTGAAGCAGGCCGGCATTGAAGTCAGCCACGGGCTGATGATGAGCGAGGCCGAGGCGCTGAACAAAGGCTTCCTGAAGCGTATGCGCACCGGTTTCCCTTATATTCAACTCAAGCTTGGCGCATCGCTGGATGGCCGTACCGCGATGGCCAGCGGCGAAAGCCAGTGGATCACGTCGCCCGCTGCCCGCCGTGACGTACAACGACTGCGTGCGCAAAGCCATGCCATTCTGACCACCAGCGCAACCGTGCTGGCAGACGACCCGGCGCTTACCGTGCGCTGGGACGAGTTAGACAGCCAGTCTCAGGCCAGTTACCCGCGTGAAAATCTGCGCCAGCCGCTGCGTATTGTGCTCGACCGTACCGGGCAGGTGACGCCGGAACACCGCATTGTGCAGCAGGCGGGAGAAACCTGGCTGGTGCGCGCGCAAGAAGATGACCGTCAATGGCCGGAAAACGTCCGCGCGTTGCAGATGTCTGAGCATAACGGCCATCTCGATCTGGTGTTACTGATGATGCAACTGGGCAAAGCGCAAATTAACAGTCTGTGGGTGGAAGCCGGGGCGACCTTTGCCGGGGCTCTGCTACAGGCGGGTCTGGTGGATGAGCTGATTGTCTATCTTGCGCCTACACTGTTAGGCAGTGATGCCCGTGGATTATGTGCACTGCCGGGGCTTGAGAAACTGGTTGACGCCCCCCATTTGAAATTCAACGAGATACGGCAGGTCGGCCCTGATCTGTGTCTGCATTTGACGTCTGCGACATAAAGTAAGCAGTGCGCAAAAGATTATGATAAAATCCGCCCCCCTGCGGGGCCATAATGAACCCGTAAAGGAAAAGTATGAACATTATCGAAGCACCCGTTGCTACCCCAGACGCCCGCGTTGCCATCACCATTGCGCGTTTCAATAACTTCATCAACGACAACCTGCTGAACGGTGCGCTTGACGCCCTGAAACGTATTGGTCAGGTCAAAGATGAAAATATTACCGTGGCGTGGGTGCCTGGCGCATACGAACTGCCGCTGGCCGCAAGCGTAATGGCGAAGACCGGTAAATTTGATGCGGTTATCGCGCTGGGTACGGTGATCCGCGGCGGTACTGCACACTTCGAATATGTAGCCGGTGGTGCGAGCAATGGCCTGGCGCACGTCGCTCAGGATTGCGATATCCCGGTTGCTTTTGGTGTTCTGACCACTGAAAGCATTGAACAAGCCATCGAACGCGCTGGCACTAAAGCCGGTAACAAAGGTGCAGAAGCTGCACTGACCGCGCTTGAAATGATTAATGTATTGAAAGCCATCAAGGCCTGATTTTTTTGTAAGGGGAATTCCGTGAAACCTGCTGCTCGTCGCCGCGCCCGTGAGTGTGCCGTCCAGGCGCTTTACTCCTGGCAGTTGTCCAAAAACGACATCGCTGATGTTGAATACCAGTTCCTGGCGGAACAGGACGTGAAAGACGTTGATGTTCTGTATTTCCGTGAACTGCTGACCGGAGTGGCGACTAACAGCGCATATCTCGACGGCCTGATGAAGCCGTACCTGTCCCGTCTGCTTGAAGAGCTGGGTCAGGTTGAGAAAGCGGTGCTGCGTATTGCGCTTTTCGAACTGGCTAAACGTGATGATGTGCCGTACAAAGTGGCCATCAACGAAGCCATCGAACTGGCAAAAACCTTCGGTGCGGAAGACAGCCACAAGTTCGTCAATGGCGTGCTGGATAAAGCAGCTCCGGTAATTCGCCCCCACAAAAAGTAATCGACAGGCCGGAGATTGAGAGTCAGCTCTTCATCTCCGGCTTTTTTATTTCTTCTGCTGAGGCATAACGTATGGCATGCGGTGAATTTTCCCTGATTGCCCGTTATTTTGATCGCGTGAGAAGCTCTCGTCTCGACGTCGATACAGGCATCGGCGACGACTGCGCTCTCCTCAATATTCCGGACAAACAAACGCTGGCGATCAGCACAGATACGCTGGTTTCTGGCATTCATTTCTTACCCGATATCGATCCTGCTGATCTGGCGTATAAAGCGCTGGCGGTTAACCTGAGCGATCTGGCGGCGATGGGTGCCGATCCAGCGTGGTTGACGCTGGCGCTGACCCTGCCGACGGTGGATGAACCCTGGCTACAGGCGTTCAGCGACAGCCTGTTCGAACAGCTCAACTATTACGATATGCAGCTGATTGGCGGCGATACCACGCGTGGTCCGTTGTCGATGACACTCGGCATCCACGGTTTTGTGCCGGTAGGCCGCGCCCTGAAACGATCCGGGGCGAAACCGGGCGACTGGATCTGCGTCACCGGGACGCCGGGCGACAGCGCGGCGGGACTGGCAATTTTGCAGGATCGCCTGCAGGTGAACGCGACAGACGACGCCCGCTATCTGAAGCAGCGGCACTTGCGGCCAACGCCACGTATTCTGCACGGTCAGGCACTGCGCGATCTCGCCAGCTCGGCTATCGATCTGTCTGATGGCCTGATTTCCGATCTCGGTCATATCCTGAAAGCCAGCCGCTGCGGCGCGCGACTCGATCTCAATGCGATGCCGTATTCCGATGCGATGCGGCGCCATGTCGATCCGGAGCAGGCGCTGCGCTGGGCGCTGTCGGGCGGAGAAGATTACGAGCTCTGTTTCACGGTGCCGGAGCTGAACCGTGGTGCGATGGATGTTGCTGTCGGGCATTTAGGCATTCCGGTTACCTGCATCGGGCAAATCAGCGCGGAAGTGGAAGGGCTGCATTTCCAGCGAGATGGCAAAAATATTACGCTGGACTGGAAAGGGTACGATCATTTTGACGCGCACTAAAGATGTTGCCAAAAGCCGCCTGAATTTGCTCAATCCGTGGCATTTACTGGCGACGGGATTTGGCAGTGGTTTAAGCCCGATTGTCCCGGGCACGATGGGGTCGCTGGCGGCGATCCCGTTCTGGTATCTGATGACCTTTCTGCCATGGCAGCTCTATTCGCTGGTGGTGATGCTGGGGATCTGTATCGGCGTTTATCTCTGTCACCAGACGGCGAAAGACATGGGCGTACATGATCACGGCAGCATTGTCTGGGATGAGTTCATTGGCATGTGGATCACGTTGATGGCGTTGCCGACCAATGACTGGCAGTGGGTTGCGGCGGGGTTTGTGATTTTCCGTATTCTCGATATGTGGAAGCCGTGGCCGATTCGCTGGTTTGATCGCAACGTCCACGGCGGTATGGGGATCATGGTGGATGATATCGTCGCTGGCATTATCTCTGCCGGGATTTTGTATCTGATTGGCCACCACTGGCCGATTGGGCTGTTTTAAATTTGCGCCGGGTGGCAGTTTCGCCTTACCCGGCGGCAAAAAACTATTTAAACCCGACCACCGGGTGCGGCTGGTACGGCGTTTCCAGTTCGGCGATTTGCTCCGGTTTCAGTGTTATATCGACTGCATTCAGCAACTCATCAAGCTGTTCTTTTCTGGACGTACCAATAATCGGTGCAGCCACACCGGGTTTGCTCAGCAGCCACGCCAGCGCAACCTGCGCACGGGTGGCACCCAGATCCTCAGCGATCGCGGCCAGCCGTTCCGCAATTTGCGCGTCGTTGTCTTCCGTCGTGCTGTAGAGCGTTTTGCCGAACTCATCCGATACCAGTCGTGCTGTGGTTTCTCCCCACGGGCGGGTTAAGCGCCCGCGCGCCAGCGGACTCCAGGGGATCACCGCCACACCTTCTTTGTAGCACAGCGGCAGCATCTCCCGCTCTTCTTCGCGGTAAATCAGGTTGTAGTGATCCTGCATGGTGACGAACGGTGCCCAGCCGTGCTGCGCCTGCAGGGCAAGCGCCTGGGCAAACTGCGACGGGTGCATGGAGGAGGCGCCGATGTAACGCGCTTTACCCGCTTTGACCACGTCGTTCAGTGCTTCGAGGGTTTCTTCGATGGGCGTGTTGTAATCCCAGCGGTGGATTTGCAGCAGATCGACATACTCCATACCGAGACGTTTAAGGCTATCGTCGATGGAGCGCAGGATCTGGGCGCGGGACAAACCTTCCGCTAAATCACCGACCTGATGAAATACTTTGGTGGCGACCACAATGTCGTCACGGCGGGCAAAATCGCGCAGCGCGCGGCCAACAATCTCTTCACTGCTGCCGTCGGAGTAGCTGTTGGCGGTGTCAAAAAAGTTGATGCCGCCTTCCAGCGCCCGCTGGATGATCGGGCGGCTGCTCTCTTCCGGCAGCGTCCAGGCATGTCTGCCGCGATCGGGCTCACCGAACGTCATGCAGCCGAGGCAAAGACGGGAAACCTTAAGATCTGTTTTTCCTAACGTATTGTATTTCATGGTTCCACTCCTGCTGATGGCTCAAAATTGTACCGTTAAGCATAGCAGGAGCGGAAAGGGGAGGGATTATGCCAGCCAGGAGGCGATTTTCGCTGCAATTCCTGCGGCATCGAGGCCGATTTCCGTGCGCGCTTCTTCTTGCGTGCCTTGCGGAATAAAGAAATCCGGCAGACCCAGATTCAGCACCGGAACGGGCTTGCGATGGGCCATCAGGACTTCATTAACGCCGCTACCTGCTCCACCCATAATAGCGTTTTCTTCCAGCGTGACCAGCGCTTCATGTTGCTCCGCCATTGCCAGAATCAGCTGTTCATCCAGTGGCTTAACGAAGCGCATGTCGACCAGCGTCGCGTTCAGTTTTTCAGCCACCGCTGCTGCTTCCGGCAACAGCGTACCGAAATTGAGGATAGCCAGCTTTTCGCCTTCGCGTTTGATAATGCCTTTCCCCAGCGGCAGTTTCGCCAGTGGCTGGAGTTCAGCGCCAGTACCGTTGCCGCGAGGATAACGCACTGCGCAAGGCCCTTCGTTATAGTGATAACCGGTGTAGAGCATCTGGCGACATTCGTTTTCGTCGCTCGGTGTCATGATCACCATCTCCGGGATGCAACGCAGGAAAGAGAGGTCAAACGCGCCCTGGTGCGTCTGGCCGTCGGCACCGACGATACCCGCGCGATCAATAGCAAACATCACCGGTAGTTTCTGGATCGCCACGTCGTGGATCACCTGATCGTAAGCGCGCTGCAGGAAGGTGGAGTAAATCGCCACCACTGGCTTGTAGCCGCCGATCGCCAGGCCTGCGGCGAAGGTGACCGCATGCTGCTCAGCAATCGCCACATCAAAGTACTGATCCGGGTATTTTTTGGAAAACTCCACCATCCCGGAGCCTTCACGCATGGCAGGCGTGATGGCCATTAATTTGTCGTCTTTGGCGGCGGTTTCGCACAGCCAGTCGCCAAAAATTTTCGAATAGCTCGGCAGACCGCCGCTGCTTTTCGGTAATTTTCCGCTGGTATGGTCAAATTTCGGCACCGCATGGAAGGTGATTGGGTCTTTTTCGGCAGGCTCATAGCCACGCCCTTTTTTGGTCATGATGTGCAAAAACTGCGGGCCTTTCAGGTCACGCATATTTTTGAGGGTGCTGACCAGTCCCAGCACGTCGTGTCCGTCAACCGGGCCGATGTAGTTAAAGCCCAGCTCTTCAAACAGCGTGCCTGGCACCACCATCCCTTTAATGTGTTCTTCGGTGCGTTTGAGCAGCTCTTTAATCGGCGGTACGCCGGAGAAGACTTTTTTGCCGCCTTCGCGCAGGGTGGAATAGAGTTTGCCGGAGAGCAGTTGCGCCAGATGGTTGTTCAGCGCGCCAACATTTTCGGAAATCGACATTTCGTTGTCGTTGAGGATCACCAGCATATCCGGTTTGATATCGCCCGCGTGGTTCATCGCCTCAAATGCCATACCGGCGGTAATGGCACCGTCGCCGATCACACAGACCGTCCGGCGCTGTTTGCCTTCTTTCGCGGCAGCAATCGCAATGCCGCTGCCCGCAGAAATGGAGGTCGACGAGTGACCGACGCTCAGCACGTCATACTCGCTCTCACCGCGCCACGGGAACGGGTGCAAACCGCCTTTCTGACGGATAGTGCCGATCCGATCACGACGCCCGGTCAGGATTTTATGCGGGTACGCCTGATGCCCGACATCCCACACCAGCTGATCAAAAGGCGTGTTATAGACGTAATGCAACGCCACGGTGAGTTCCACCGTGCCAAGCCCGGAGGCGAAATGCCCACTGGAACGGCTCACACTGTCGAGCAGGTAGCGACGCAGTTCGTCGCACAGTTTCGGCAGGCTCTCTTTCGGCAACAGGCGTAGCTCTTGAGTCGAGTCCACCAGCGCCAGCGTCGGGTATTTGGCAATATCAAAGCTCATCAGAAACTCATCGTGGTTCTAGTGTTTATTTATCACGCTGGATTATATAGTCCGCTAGCGCTTCCAGTGCCGTGGTATCCAGTGATTGGGCGGCCAGCTGGTTCAGCGACTGGCGGGCATCTTCAATCAAATCACGGGCTTTCGTCCGGGCCTGCTCAAGGCCCAGCAGTGCGGGATAGGTGCTCTTTCCGAGCTGCTGGTCAGCGCCCTGGCGCTTTCCAAGCGTGGCAGTATCCCCCACCACATCAAGAATGTCATCCTGAACCTGGAACGCGAGGCCGATGCTTTGCGCGTAGCGATCCAGTACCGGCAGGACGGCGCGGCCTCGTTCTCCGGCGCTCAGAGCCCCGAGACGGACAGCCGCGCGGATCAGCGCGCCGGTCTTGTGACGATGAATGCGTTCCAGCGCGGCGAGATCCACATGCTGGCCTTCGGCGGCGAGATCCAGCGCCTGACCGCCGCACATGCCCGCCACGCCACTGGCCTGCGCCAGTTCAGAAATCATCGCCAGGCGATCGCGATCATTGACGTCAGTCATCGGTGCATCGCTGAGTATAGAAAATGCCAGCGTTTGCAGGGCATCACCCGCCAGAATGGCGTTCGCTTCGCCGAATTTAATATGACAGGTGGGTTGCCCGCGGCGTAAGTCATCGTCGTCCATTGCCGGAAGATCGTCATGCATCAGCGAATAGGCGTGAATGCATTCTACCGCGGCTGCCGGAGCATCAAGGGTTTCCAGACTGACGCCGAACATACTACCGGTGGCGTACACCAGGAAAGGACGCAGCCGCTTTCCGCCTAATAATGCGCCGTAGTGCATGGCTTCAACCAGCGGAGTGTTCTGAAACGGCTGCGGATCGATGAAACGATGCAGGGCGTCATTCGCCCGAGTCACGCACGCCTGTAATTGTTGCGAAAAATCCATTACTCAGCGTCCGGGGTGAAAGGGGACAGTGGGGCATCTTCGCTTTCCGCCAGCAGGATTTGTACACGCTGCTCGGCCTGTTGCAGTTTACTTTGCCCCTGACGCGCCAGTTGGACGCCGCGCTCAAATTCATTCAGCGCCTCTTCCAGCGGAAGCTCGCCGCTTTCCAGGCGAGTGACGATTTGCTCAAGCTCGTTCAGCGAAGTTTCAAAGCTGGCAGGGGCTTCATTTTTCTTTGGCATAGTGAATGTCTGACTCTATTTTAGGGCGACCACACTATGGTAGCGAAGTCAGGTCGCCAGGGAAATAACGCATAATGGTAACGCGCAGGTTGGTAACGAAGGTGATATACTTCCGCGCCTGGATGCAGCCGCAGGTATGGGCTGCAATATTTTTTTGTCATGCAAACCCAGGGTTTGCCAACGAACCATTGCCGCCATGAAGTTTATCATTAAATTGTTCCCGGAAATCACAATCAAAAGCCAATCTGTGCGTTTGCGCTTTATTAAGATGCTAACCGGTAACATTCGTAACGTTCTGAAGCACTACGACGAGACGCTTGCCGTCGTTCGCCACTGGGATCACATCGAAGTCCGTGCGAAAGACGAAAACCAGCGTCCTGCTATCCGTGACGCGCTGACCCGCATTCCCGGTATTCACCATATTCTTGAAGTCGAAGATGTGCCGTTCACCTCAATGCACGACATCTTCGAGAAAACGCTGGACGCCTGGCGTGAGAAGCTGGAAAACAAAACCTTTTGCGTGCGCGTAAAACGTCGCGGTAAGCATGAGTTTAGCTCCATTGAAGTGGAACGTTATGTCGGCGGCGGTTTAAATCAGCATGTTGAGTCCGCGCGCGTGAAACTGACGAACCCGGACGTCACGGTCAATCTGGAGATTGAAGATGATCGTCTGCTGCTGGTGAAAGGGCGCTACGAAGGCATTGGCGGTTTCCCTATCGGCACCCAGGAAGATGTCCTGTCGCTGATTTCCGGCGGTTTCGACTCCGGCGTTTCCAGTTATATGCTGATGCGTCGCGGCTGCCGCGTTCATTACTGTTTCTTTAACCTTGGCGGCGCGGCGCATGAAATCGGCGTTCGTCAGGTGGCGCACTATCTGTGGAACCGCTTCGGCAGCTCGCACCGTGTGCGTTTTGTGGCGATCAATTTTGAACCAGTGGTCGGCGAGATCCTCGAAAAAATCGATGACGGTCAGATGGGCGTGGTGCTGAAACGCATGATGGTACGCGCGGCGTCAAAAGTGGCAGAGCGTTACGGTGTGCAGGCGCTGGTGACCGGTGAAGCGCTGGGGCAGGTTTCCAGCCAGACGCTGACCAACCTGCGTCTTATCGATAACGTCTCGGATACGCTGATCCTGCGCCCGCTGATTTCCTACGACAAAGAGCACATCATCAACCTGGCGCGTGAAATCGGTACCGAAGACTTTGCCCGCACGATGCCGGAATACTGCGGCGTGATTTCGAAAAGCCCGACGGTAAAGGCGGTAAAAGCGAAGATCGAAGCGGAAGAAGCGAATTTTGATTTCAGTATCCTCGATACCGTCGTTGCTGAAGCCAGCAACCTTGATATCCGCGACATCGCGCAACAGACCAGCCAGGACGTGGTCGAAGTGGAAACCGTGAA
This sequence comes from Trabulsiella odontotermitis, assembly GCF_030053895.1. Taxonomy (NCBI): domain Bacteria; kingdom Pseudomonadati; phylum Pseudomonadota; class Gammaproteobacteria; order Enterobacterales; family Enterobacteriaceae; genus Trabulsiella; species Trabulsiella odontotermitis. The sequence goes on along the minus strand of NZ_CP125781.1, from coordinate 3,480,145 downwards.
CGGTTTCGGTGCCAACGATGTGATCCTCGATATTCGCTCTGTTGACGAGCAGGATGACAAGCCGCTGAAAGTGGAAGGCATTGACGTGGTCTCGCTGCCGTTCTACAAGCTGAGCACCCAGTTTGGCAATCTCGATCAGAGCAAAACCTGGTTGCTGTGGTGTGAGCGTGGTGTGATGAGCCGTCTGCAGGCACTGTACCTGCGTGAGCAGGGCTTTACCAACGTGAAAGTGTATCGTCCGTAATCGTTATGCCGGGTGGCGGCGATGCCTTACCCGGCCTACGGACGTTGTAGGCCGGGCAAAATCTACTCGTAATAATTATAAATTCCTGCCGCCATCACCAGTTGCGACGCCACTTCGTGGGCTTTCTCGCGGCCGACCAGCAGATCGATAATCTTCAGCGCAAAATCAATCGCCGTACCCGGTCCCTGGCTGGTGAGCAGATTAACCCGCGGATCCCAGACCACGCGTTTGTCCTGCCATTGCTCTTCGGGAATCGTCTCTTTAAGCCCCGGATAGCCGGTCATATTGCCGATGGGAAAGAGATCGTGCGGTACCAGCACGGTACCTGCGGCGGCGCAGATTGCCGCGACGATACGCCCGGAGAGATGAAACTGCCTGACCGTCTCGACCAGCAACGGGCTGTCGCGGAACGCTTGCGCCCCTTTCAGACCGCCCGGCAGGACAATCACGTCGAAATCGCCGTCAGCGACCTGAACCAGCGGCGCATCGGCCAGCAGTTTCACGCCGCGTGAGCAGGTCACTGTCAGGTTGCCATCGCTGGCGACACTGGCTGTGGTGACCGCGATCCCGCCGCGCACCAGCAGATCGATAGTGGTGACCGCTTCGGTCTCTTCACTCCCAGGGGCGAGACATACCAGTGCTGACGCGCTCATATTCATTCTCCTTACGTTTAATCAGTTCGTAGAGTCTGGCGTTTTCCGGCACGCTGATGCCGTGGGCGCGCGCGCGTTTAAGCAGATAACCATTGATATAGTCTATTTCAGTATGGCGCAGGGCACGAACGTCCTGCAGCATCGAGGAGATATTTCCCGCAGTGCTCTCCACCACCTGCCAGACGTAAAAAAGCAAATCGTCCTGGCTGGCGTGATGCCCTTCGCGCTGCATCACCGCTGCCACTTCGTGACAAATGGCCGCCACTTCCTGCGGATAATTCACCAGCGCGCCATTCGGGCAGTCATAGACCACAGTCAGCGGGTTAACCACACAGTTAACCGCCAGCTTTTTCCAGCTCGAGGCGCCCATATCATTGTGCCAGGCGACATCGGGTAACGCGGCCTGCAGCGTATCGGCCAGAAAGCTGTAATCGCGCGCTGCCGCATTTGCCGGGCCAATGTGGGTGGTGCCATTGGCAACATGAACAATCACATTCCCGTCGCGGCGCGCCGCGTGCGTGGTCATGCCTGTCAGCAGCGGCTGTTGTAACGCACCCAGCTCATCCAGCGTTCCCATCCCGTTATGCAGCAGCAGGACTGGGCAACGGGCGGGCAACTGGCTGGCGAGGTTTTTCACCGCCGTTGAGACCTGCCAGGCCTTGAGTGTGACCAGCAGAAGGTCACTATTTTGCAGAAACTCAGGGTCGTTGGCCGTCAGCAATTCGTTGAAGACGCTACCGTCGACTTCCTGCAGGTTCACGCTGCACCACGGTTGTGGAACGCGCAGCCATCCCTGCACTTCATGGCCCTGGCGATGCAGAGCGTTCAGCCAGAGCTGCCCGAGGGCGCCGCATCCCAGCACGGTAATCTTCATTTTTCCTCCTCACCTGCCGCGATCACAGGCGTTATCCCTGTCAGTATAGCGCTATCAGCTATCCTTCAGACACAGGCATAACAGGTTGTGTTATCTCAGGTTGCAGGTATTATGCATCGCATCAAAAAGAGAGGGAGAGTAAAACATGCCATCTTTCGATATTGTTTCTGAGGTTGATATTCAGGAAGCGCGTAATGGCGTCGAAAACGCCGTGCGTGAAGTGGAGACCCGCTTCGATTTCCGTAATGTTGAAGCGACCATTGAACTGAATGAAAAGAATCAGACCATTAAGGTGCTGAGCGAGTCCGATTTCCAGGTCAATCAGTTGCTTGATATCCTGCGTGCAAAACTGCTGAAGCGCGGCATTGAAGGCAGTTCCATTGAGGTGCCGGAAGAGTTTTTGCACAGCGGCAAAACCTGGTCCGTGGAAGCAAAACTGAAAACCGGCATTGACAGCGCCGTGGCGAAGAAAATCGTTAAGCTGATTAAAGACAGCAAACTGAAAGTGCAGACGCAAATTCAGGGCGAGGAGATCCGCGTGACGGGCAAATCGCGTGACGATCTGCAATCCGTGATGGCGCTGGTGCGCGGCGGCAATCTCGGCCAGCCGTTCCAGTTTAAAAACTTTCGCGATTAATAAAAAAAGCGGGTTTCCCCGCTTTTTTTATGCCGGTTTCATCGCCTGCTCGACCTCAAAGCGATTCGTCACCTTGTTGTCGATTTTCACATATACCGTGCGTTCTTTCGCCACAACCAGCGCTTCGCTGACCCCCCTGGTCGCCAGTAAGCGTGCCTGAAGCGACGCATCGGCCTCCACGTCGTCAGGAATTTCCACCCGCAAGCTGCTGACGTACGGCGGTTCGCTCATCGTCATGGCAACCAGCAGCCAGAGTGTGGCCAGTAGCGCGCCGACTAAAAATACCGTTTGCGAATCAAAGAAGCCGTCGAGCCAGCCGCCCAACGAGCCGCCGATGGCCACGCCGAGGAACTGGCTGGTGGAGTAGACGCCCATCGCCGTGCCTTTATACCCGGCAGGAGATTCTTTGCTGATAAGCGACGGCAGCATCGCTTCCATCAGGTTGAAGGCGAGGAAAAAGATCTGTACGCCCGCCACCAGTTCCCAGAAGAAATCGCCCGCGCCCCAGAGCACAATTTCGGCGATAAGCAGGATCGCCACGCAGACCAGAAAAACCCGCTTCATGCGGCGTTTTACTTCCGCATAGATGATGAATGGCACGACGGAGACAAATGAAATCAGCATCGTCACCAGATAGAGTTTCCAGTGTTCTGCGGCGGGGAAACCCGCGGCTTCCAGCTGGCCGGGCAGGGCAACAAAAGTCGACATCAGCAGAATATGCAGACACATGATGCCGAAGTTGAGTTTTAGTAATTTGGGTTCGGCAAGCACTTTGCGGAAACTGTCTTTGACCATTCCCGATTCGCGGTTCAGAACATGACTGCTGCTGTTTGGCACCACCCACAGCGTGAGGGCAATGCCGAGTAAAGCCAGCACCGCAATCATCCAGAACAGGGCATGCAGACCCAGCGCATTGGTAATAATGGGCCCGAGCACCATGGCGATGGCGAAGGTAATGCCAAAGCTGACGCCGATAAAGGCCATCGCTTTAGTGCGATTCTGTTCGCGTGTCAGGTCAGACAGCAGCGCCATCACCGCGGCGGCAATGGCGCCGGACCCCTGCAGGGCACGGCCCAGGATCACGCCCCAGATGGAATGAGACAGCGCGGCGATGATACTGCCAACGGCAAAGACCAACAGCCCACCGATAATCAGCGGTTTGCGACCAATACGATCAGAAAGCAGGCCAAAGGGGATCTGAAAAATCGCCTGCATCAGCCCATAGATGCCTATCGCAATACCAATCAGCGCCTGGCTCGCCCCCTGAAGCGCCATGCCGTAGGTGGTAAGAACAGGCAGAACCATGAACATGCCAAGCATGCGCATCGAGAATACTGTCCCTAAACCCCAGGTCGCGCGCAATTCGACTGGCGTCATTTTAAAATCGTTCATTCCAACCTCAGCGTTTCAATTGCGCATAGTGTAAAGCGGGGAGAGAGCGGGGTAAACAAAGCCTTAGTGAACAAATATTAACCCCATCAATATTTCAGATTGTCATTCAGGGGAATTTGATAGCGCGCATGAAAAAGGGTGCCGCAGCACCCTTTTTTGACCGTCTTGCCGCTTACCAGACGTAAGTCAGCAGGTGATGAGAATCCGGAACCATAAAGTCGACGGACATCATCACCGACAGCGACGTGATAGCCACGATAGAAAAGACGAACAGTTTACGCGCCCAGACACGGTCATCGGCCACTTTATAGCCCCGCAGCGCCATACCGAGCCACCAGACGCTCACCGCCGCCGCTACCACCAGATACTTATAGCCGGCGTAACCGCCCAGCGAGAGCATCAGCGTCGCCACGGCAAAGGCGATGATATAAACCGTGATGTGGTTTTTCGCCACGGAGATGCCTTTCACGACCGGCAGTACCGGAATATTCGCCGCCTGATAATCCTTGAAACGGAAAATCGCGATGGCGTAGGAGTGAGGCATCTGCCACAGGCTGAAAATCGCCAGCAGGATAAGTGCGCCGCTGTCAAATTCACCGGTGACCGCGCAGTAGCCAATCACCGGCGGCGCAGCGCCGGAGAGAGAGCCAATCAGCGTGCCGTAGACGGAGTGGCGCTTCATGTACAAGCTGTAGACGCCGACATAAACCACGAACCCCATCACCCCCAGCCAGCAGGCCAGAGGATTGGCGCCAAACCACAGCAGCATGAAGCCAGCAATACCCAACAAGGTGGCGTACACCAGCGAGACCTTTGGTGAAATCAGGCCTTTTACCAGCACCCGATTCTTGGTCCTTTCCATCTTCCTGTCGATATCGCGGTCGATGTAGTTGTTGAACACGCAACCTGAAGCCACCACCAGAGAGACCCCGACCAGCGTCCAGACGAACAGCGGGTAATCGATGCTGCCTTTTGAGGCCAGCAGGAAACCGCCGATCACCGAGATCAGGTTGCCAAAGATGATGCCAGGTTTTGTTACTTGCAGGTATTGCTTAAACATACGCGCCGCTCTTATCGAACCATCATGTTGTAGTTGAGGTTCCACATAATCCAGATTGAACCTATCACCACAATCGCAATGATCAGTATAGTGAAGACGAAGGCCGTCAGGTTCCAACCCTCATCAGACTTGCTGTTCATATGCAGGAAGCAAACCAGGTGCACCAGAATCTGTACCACTGCGGTCGCCAGGATGGTGCCAAGAATGACACCGTGGGACGCAGTACCGTTCATCACCATCCAGAACGGAATGGCCGTCAGGATGATCGACAGGATAAATCCTGTCATGTACGTTTTTACGCTACCGTGGGAAGCGCCGTGATCGGTTGCATGACTCATTACATCGCCCCCATCAGATAAACTACAGAGAACACACAGATCCACACCACATCCAGGAAGTGCCAGAACAGACTCAGGCACATGATGCGGGTGCGGTTAGTGCTGGTCAGGCCGCGACGAGCGATCTGAATCATCAGCACTGCCATCCAGATAAGACCAGAGGTCACGTGCAGACCGTGAGTGCCGACCAGCGCGAAGAACGCTGACAGGAAGCCGCTGCGATCCGGGCCCATGCCTTCGACGATCAGGTGATGGAATTCATAGATTTCCATCCCGATAAATCCAGCGCCGAACAGCCAGGTCAACACCAGCCAGGAGATCACCTGGCTCTTGTTGTTCTTGTACATGGCGATTGCCGCCATGCCATACGTGATGGAGCTGAACAGCAGCAGGGCGGTTTCCACCAGAACGAACGGCAGTTCGAAAATGTCCTTTCCTGTCGGGCCACCTGCAGTGCCGTTCACCAGAACGGCATAGGTCGCAAACAGGATGGAGAACAAAATACAGTCGCTCATCAGGTAGATCCAGAAGCCGAAAACCTTTGTCGGCCCTGAATCATGGTGCCCATGTTCGTGCGCGTGGGCGTGCGCGTTGGTCAGAGTATCAGTTGCCATTTTTCAGCCCTGCTTTAGTGATTTCATCGAAATGCTGGTTTTCCAGTTTTTCGATTTCCGCAACCGGTACGTAGTAATCCACGTCCTCGTCGAAGCTCTTCACGATCCAGGAGATGATGATGCCGGCAAAGCTTGCAATCGCCATCCACCAGATATGCCAGATCATGGCAAAACCAAAGATGGTTGAGAAAGCGGCGATGATAATGCCCGCACCACTGTTTTTCGGCATGTGAATTTCTTCGTAGCCCGCAGGTTTCTTGTACGCTTCGCCTTTCTCTTTCATTTCCCAGAATGCATCACGCTCATGAATGTGCGGGACGTGGGCAAAATTGTAGAACGGCGCAGGAGAGGAGGTTGACCACTCCAGCGTACGACCGCCCCATGGGTCACCGGTCAGGTCACGGTTCTGGTCGCGGTCGCGGACAGAAACGAAGATCTGAATCAGCTGGCACAGGATGCCACAGGCAATCAGCGCGGCGCCGCAAGCTGCAACCAACAGCATCGGGTGGAACTGCGGATCAATCTGCTGGCTCAGGCGACGGGTCATGCCCATGAAGCCCAGCACGTACAGCGGCATAAATGCCACGAAGAAGCCGATGATCCAGAACCAGAATGCGCGTTTACCCCAGGTTTCGTTGAGGGTGAAACCAAAGGCTTTCGGCCACCAGTAGGTCATACCCGCGAAGCACCCGAACACCACGCCGCCGATGATAACGTTGTGGAAGTGCGCGATCAGGAACAGGCTGTTATGCAGGACGAAATCCGCGCCCGGTACCGCCAGCAGTACACCGGTCATGCCGCCCACAGAGAAGGTGACGATGAAACCAATGGTCCACAGCATCGCGGAGTGGAACACGATACGGCCCTGATACATGGTAAACAGCCAGTTGAAGATCTTCACCCCGGTCGGGATGGCGATAATCATGGTGGCAATACCGAAGAAGGCATTTACGTTGGCGCCAGCACCCATGGTGAAGAAGTGGTGCAGCCAGACGATGAACGACAGAACGGTAATACAAATGGTTGCCCATACCAGCGAGGTGTAACCAAACAGACGCTTACGGGAGAAGGTTGCCGCCACTTCAGAGAAGACCCCGAAGACCGGCAGAACCAGGATGTACACTTCCGGATGGCCCCAGGCCCAGATCAGGTTGATGTACATCATCATGTTGCCGCCCATATCATTGGTAAAGAAATGGGTGCCCAGATAGCGGTCCAGGGTCAGCAACGCGATGGTCACCGTCAGGATCGGGAAGGATGCGATGATCAGCACGTTGGCGCACAGTGATGCCCAGGTAAATACCGGCATTTTGAACATGCCCATGCCTGGCGCGCGCATCTTGATGATCGTCACGAAGAAGTTAATACCGGTCAGCGTCGTACCAATACCGGAGAGCTGCAACGCCCATATCCAGTAATCGACCCCTACGCTCGGACTGTACTCAATCCCCGATAGCGGCGGATAAGCCAGCCAGCCGGTCTGCGCGAACTCACCCACGCCGAGAGACAGGTTAACCAGAATCACACCGACAACCGTGAACCAGAAGCTCAGGTTGTTGAGGAACGGGAACGCCACGTCGCGTGCGCCGATCTGCAGCGGAACCACCAGGTTCATCAGACCGATAACAAACGGCATTGCCACGAAGAAGATCATGATCACACCGTGGGCGGTGAAGACCTGATCGTAGTGATGAGGCGGCAGGAAACCTGCTTCCCCGGCTGACGCCAGCGCCTGCTGGCTACGCATCATAATTGCATCGGCAAAGCCACGCAGCAGCATGACGATAGCGACGATGACATACATAATGCCAAGTCTTTTGTGGTCGACAGAGGTCAGCCACTCATTCCAGAGGTACGACCACTTACCGAAGTAAGTGATCGCGGCGAGAACCGCCAGACCCCCGATGATAATCGCAGCCACCGTAACCATGATAATGGGTTCATGGTAGGGCACTGCATCCAGTGTCAATTTTCCGAACATCGTTTTCTTCCTCAACCCCTTGAGTTGGCGGTTTCCGCGTGGCTCATATCCATGCCTTCCATCCCGTCGTGTGACGTGTGTTCACCCTCGGGCTGGCCCATGTGCATGTCGCCGTGAGCCATGAATTTGTTGATAACATCAACAAACAGATTTGGCTTCACGCTGGAGAAGTATTCCACCTTGTTGTATTCGCTCGGTGCAGCCAGTTTCTCGTACGCCGCCATATCGCTGACGGTGTTCTGAGACTGCTTCACTTTCGCGACCCATTGATCAAATGTGGCGCGATCCGGTGTTGCGATGGCTTTGAACTTCATACCTGAGAAGCCCGGACCACTATAGCTGGCAGAGATACCGTCGTAGGTGCCTGTTTCATTCGCGATCAGGTGCAGGTTGGTCTGCATACCGGCCATCGCATAAATCTGGCTACCCAGACGAGGGATGAAGAACGAGTTCATCACGGAGTTGGAGGTCACTTTGAACTGAACCGGAACGTTCGCCGGGAAGGCAATTTCATTCACCGTTGCAATGCCCTGCTCCGGATAGATGAAGAACCATTTCCAGTCCATGGACACCACTTCGATGGTGATCGGTTGTTCGTCGTGCGCCAGCGGTTTGCTGGGTTCAAGCGCGTGAGTGGTTTTCCAGGTGAGTACGGCGAGGAACAGGATGATCAGAATCGGCACCGTCCAGACCACAGCTTCCACTTTATTGGAGTGTGACCAGTTAGGGCTGTACTTCGCATCTTTATTGCTTGCACGATACTTCCAGGCGAAACCAACTGCCATCAAGATGGCGGGAATAACGACAATTAACATCAGGCCGAATGCCGTCAGTATCAGTGAGCGTTGCTCCAGTCCAATCTGTCCTTTGGGGTCAAGCAGTGCAGAATCGCAGCCACTGAGTAAAACAGTGCCTGCGATTAATGACAACCATCCCAAACTTTTATTGTATTTCCTGAGTCTCATGTAACGACCTCAATTCCACAGGATCTGGTGGCGTTTAAAGTGTGTGGGCATTTTACGGGAAGGTTACATTACTGTAAACATGATTGGGGTTGTGTCTGTTATGTGTTACCGGGTTCTGCCGCTCATGTCACATATGTTACCTAATATGTCTACTTTTCAACCAGAAGCCGCGTGCCGCCAGCGTTATAACGAAAGGGGATGCAATAAAATCTTATCGTGGTCAATTGGTATAACTATTGTCTGAAATATACAAATAATTAACAATAAATTAGCAAATAAAAGACATCGTCAGCATCGAAAAATAAAAGCCTGGTAGCTGAATCGTTAAGAAAATAGGCTGTAGCCAGAAATTACCAATAATTTCCAAATTCTAAAGCGCACAAATTAACAAGTGATAATTATGCCCGTCATTCACCGTTATAATTACTTGCTGTAATTACAACGGCGAATAACAACACGGGATTTTTATGCGAATCGCGTTCTGCGCAGTGCCAGAAAATCCAGCGTGCCGCCGATGACGATGCCGCCGACTGCGATCAGCGCGGCAGTTTCCAGCAAGCCGGGGAGGAAGGAGAACGCCGTGTAGTCGAGAGCGTTCAGCGTCAGCATTAACAGCCACAGCGCCAGCAGCAAACAGCCCAGCATCAGCATATACAGCGCGAACCGATAACCGCCGTCGAACTGGCTGCGCGGCATAAAGTGCTCCGTCTGCTGGGTGTATTCCAGCGTACGGCGACACACCAGCAGCAGGATAAGCCCCGGCACCGCCGCCACAACAGAAAAGAGATAGAAGGTCGGCCAGCCGTGCGCTTCCACAAACCAGCCAGCGACAGGGCCGACATACACGCGGCCAATGGCAGAAATTGCAGACAGCAACGCAAACTGGGTGGCTGAGAACGATTTGTTGCACAGCGTCATCAGCAGAGCGACAAAAGCGGAAGTCCCCATGCCGCCGCACAAGTTTTCAAAAAAGACGGCAGCCGCCATGGAAATCAGATGTTTATCAGTCACTGACAACAGCCAGTAACCGGCGTTAGAGACACCCTGCAAGAGGCCAAAAATAAGCAGCGCGCGAAACAGCGTCAGCCGTTGCATCAGCACGCCGCCATACAGCGCGCCGATAATGGTGGCAAACAGCCCCAACGTTTTGTTGACCACTCCCACTTCACCTGCGTCAAATCCGACACCGCGGATGAGAAACGTGGTGGTCAGACTCATGGCAAACGCATCGCCGAGCTTATACATCACAATCAGCAACAGAATGATCCACGCATTATTACGGCCAAAGAAATCGCGCAGGGGCGCGACGACCGCCTGTTCGAGCGTTTTGGGAACCGGGATCACATCACTGGGTTCCGGCGCCAGCATCGTCGCGATGATGCAAGGAATAAGCAGCGCCGCCATTAACCAGTACATGCCCTGCCAGCCGAGCCATTTATCTGCCAGCCAGAGCGCCAGACCGCCGGATACCAGCATGCCGAGGCGATAACCCAGTACGCTTATCGCCGCGCCTGCGCCACGTTCTTCGGGCGGCAGCACATCGGTTTTCCAGGCGTCAAAGACGATGTCCTGCGAGGCAGAACAGAAGGCAATCACCACCGCCAGCGCCGCCATCCAGCGCAACTGCGACGTCGGCTCGAGGAAACCCATACCGGCGATGGACACCAGCAGCAATACCTGAGTGGTTAACAACCAGCCACGGCGACGACCGAGAAACGGCGGCGTATAGCGATCCATCACTGGCGACCACAGAAATTTAAATACGTACGCCTGCCCGACAAGGGAAAAGAAGCCGATGGTTTTCAGATCGATATTCTCAACCGTCATCCAGGCCTGCAGGGTACCGGATGTCAGCGCCAGCGGCAGCCCGGAAGCAAAGCCGAGGATCAGCAGGATGGCCGATTTAGGCTGCTGGAAGATGCGTAAGTATTGACTGGTCATGGGTCCTGACTGCTGACCCGGCAGGGCGCCGGGTCAGACAACGGCGATTAACGGGCGTTTTGCTTGATGAAGTCGTGGATGCTGGTGTCCTGAGCCATATCGGCGATGGTGTCAGTCAGCACGCTATTCACTGCATTAGCGATATTCTGGTTGTTTGCCGTGAAGGCGCCTTCAACGGTGTAGCTGGCACGGTAGTTTTTCGTCATCTTGTTGCCGTTTTTCGCGGTCGCGATGATCGCGACGTCGGCTTTGGTGGCGATGTTGTAACGCACGTTACCCTGAGACACATCGGCGTACAGCTGGTTCACGATGATCTGCAGGTCAACGGCGCCGCTTGGGCCAACCATATAACCGCGCGCGGTCATCTGTTTCTCCAGCACTTCCTGCAGCAGGAAGCGCAGGTCACGGGAGGCGGTCAGAGTGACCAGTTGGTTGTCGCGGGTGACTTTCGCCAGCGCCTGATCCTGACGCTGATCGGCACCGTTAATGCTCACGGTGACGCCCATCAAGCTAGGGTCCTGCTGCGGCAGGGCGATTTTCGGCGATACGTCGATGGTGGATGGCGGTGTGGCGCAACCCGCCAGCATAAACAGGGCCACCAACGGGAAAAGGATTTTTTTCAACATGATGTCAGGCTCTCAACGCTTTGGTTAAGTAAAAGAAAAATTCTCGCCATCATAACATCGCCAACGGTAAGAGGAAGTAGCTGCGCATGGAATTTCATCGTGATGTGCGTTTTCTGACCGCTTCTTTACCGTTTTGCAGGTCGTCTGGCAGCGAAACGTTTGCATGGATGAGTAAAGCGCATCCGTTTCGTTGAGGCTATCGGACGAAAGCTAAATATTTGTTGTCTTCATGTAATGGAAACGGTAAAAGCGGCTAATATTTAAAGAGATGGGCGGCATCTCAGCGTCGTCGAAGGAGTAATGTCATGATGATACGCGAACAAATCGAAGCAAAATTAAGTGCAGCGTTTAAACCCGTAGTATTGGAAGTGGTTGATGAAAGCTATCGTCACAATGTTCCCGCCGGATCGGAAAGCCACTTCAAAGTGGTGCTGGTCAGCGACTGTTTTGCTGGCGAACGTTTCCTCAATCGTCACCGCATGATCTACAGCACGCTGGCGGATGAACTCGCTTCCACGGTTCATGCACTGGCGTTACATACTTACACGATTAAGGAGTGGGAAGGGCTACAGGATACGGTATTTGCCTCTCCGGCTTGCCGCGGCGCAGGAAGCATCGCCTGACAAAACGCATTGCAACGGGCGGAAGTTTTCCAGTATGTTGCGTAAAGATGATGACAAAACGGCCACCAGGCCGTTTTATTTTGCCTGGAAAACGCATAGAGCTGACCGTTTTCAGACAAAAAAACACCGGGAATTGTGAAAAAAGCCGCATCAACATGCCACCACCGTTCTCGACTCACTCTTGTGATGCCGCTATAATGCTGCGTCTTATTTTATTGAACGTCTTCGGGATGATTCTGGCGACAGGGACGGTGATTCACCTTCATCCCGGTACTGCGCAGGCGAATTCAGAGTTGACCGAGCACTGTGATTTTTTTGAGGTAACAAGATGCAAGTTTCAGTTGAAACCACTCAGGGCCTTGGCCGCCGTGTAACGATTACTATCGCTGCTGACAGCATCGAAAACGCTGTAAAAAGCGAGCTGGTCAACGTTGCGAAAAAAGTACGCATCGACGGCTTCCGTAAGGGTAAAGTACCGATGAATGTCGTTGCTCAGCGTTATGGCGCTTCTGTTCGCCAGGATGTGCTGGGTGACCTGATGAGCCGCAACTTTGTTGACGCGATCATCAAAGAAAAAATCAATCCGGCTGGCGCGCCGAACTATGTTCCGGGCGAATACAAACTGGGTGAAGACTTCACCTACGCCGTTGAGTTCGAAGTGTACCCGGAAGTTGAGCTGAAAGGTCTGGAAACCATCGAAGTTGAAAAACCGCTGGTAGAAGTGACTGACGCTGACGTCGACACCATGCTGGACACCCTGCGTAAGCAGCAGGCGACCTGGAAAGACAAAGAAGGCGCTGTTGACGCTGAAGATCGCGTCACCATCGATTTCACCGGTTCTGTTGACGGTGAAGAATTCGAAGGCGGCAAAGCCACTGATTTCGTGCTGGCAATGGGCCAGGGTCGTATGATCCCGGGCTTTGAAGACGGCATCAAAGGTCACAAAGCGGGTGAAGAATTCACTATCGACGTGACCTTCCCGGAAGAATACCACGCAGAAAATCTGAAAGGTAAAGCGGCGAAATTCGTTATCAACCTGAAGAAAGTTGAAGAGCGTGAACTGCCGGAGCTGACGGCTGAATTCATCAAACGTTTCGGCGTGGAAGACGGTTCTGTTGAAGGCCTGCGCGCTGAAGTGCGTAAAAACATGGAACGCGAGCTGAAAGGCGCTGTGCGTAACCGCGTGAAGTCTCAGGCGATTGAAGGCCTGGTGAACGCGAATAACATCGACGTGCCGGCTGCGCTGATCGACAGCGAAATCGACGTTCTGCGTCGTCAGGCTGCACAGCGTTTCGGTGGCAACGAGAAACAGGCTCTGGAACTGCCGCGTGAACTGTTCGAAGAGCAGGCAAAACGCCGCGTTGTTGTTGGTCTGTTGCTGGGCGAAGTCATTCGCACCAACGAGCTGAAAGCTGACGAAGAACGCGTTAAAGGCCTGATCGAAGAGATGGCGTCTGCTTACGAAGATCCGACTGAAGTCATCGAGTTCTACAGCAAAAACAAAGAACTGATGGACAACATGCGCAACGTGGCTCTGGAAGAACAGGCAGTTGAGACTGTTCTGAATAAAGCGAAAGTGACTGAAAAAGCCACTTCCTTTAACGAACTGATGAACCAGCAAGCGTAATTTCGCTATACTGGGACAAAGTTTGCACAAAAACCCGTTGCCCTCTGGTGACGGGTTTTTTTTGTCATCGCAATTTGTTGTACATGAGTGCCAAATCCACGTTTCGGTGTTAGCGTAACAACAAAAGATTGTTATGCTTGAAATAGCGGATTACCGTACCCATAACCATCAATACGGCAATAAGTGACTGGCTGATGTTCCGTCGACAAGGTTACAATCAGTACAGCAGGTATTTTTCAATATTTATCCAGGAGACGGAAATGTCATACAGTGGCGAACGAGATAACTTTGCACCCCATATGGCCCTGGTGCCGATGGTCATTGAACAGACCTCACGTGGTGAGCGCTCATTTGATATCTATTCCCGTCTGCTCAAGGAACGCGTCATTTTTCTGACAGGCCAGGTGGAAGACCACATGGCGAACCTGATTGTGGCGCAGATGCTATTTCTGGAAGCGGAAAACCCGGAAAAAGACATTTATCTGTATATTAACTCACCGGGCGGCGTGATCACCGCAGGGATGTCCATTTATGACACCATGCAGTTCATCAAACCGGACGTCAGCACCATTTGTATGGGCCAGGCAGCGTCGATGGGCGCCTTCCTGCTGACCGCAGGCGCGAAAGGTAAACGCTTCTGCCTGCCGAACTCCCGGGTGATGATTCACCAGCCGCTGGGCGGTTACCAGGGTCAGGCGACGGATATCGAAATCCACGCTAAAGAGATCCTGAAAGTTAAAGCGCGCATGAATGAACTCATGGCGCACCATACGGGTCAATCTCTTGAGCAGATTGAGCGCGACACCGAGCGTGATCGCTTCCTGACCTCAGGAGAGGCGGTTGAGTACGGTTTAGTCGACTCCATTTTGACCCATCGTAACTAATGCCAGGTGCGCGCGTGCCGCTATACTATGTATGGGCGGCACACTGCTTGTGAAGCGGCTTGCGCTTGATAATGGCATTTGCGTCGTCATGTGCGGCACAAAGAACTTAAGAAGAGGTTTTGACTCATGACAGATAAACGCAAAGATGGTTCGGGCAAATTGTTGTACTGCTCTTTTTGCGGCAAAAGCCAGCATGAAGTGCGTAAACTGATTGCCGGGCCGTCCGTGTATATCTGCGACGAATGTGTTGATTTATGTAACGACATCATTCGCGAAGAGATTAAAGAAGTAGCGCCGCATCGTGAACGCAGTGCTCTGCCGACGCCACACGAAATTCGCCATCACCTTGATGACTATGTTATCGGTCAGGAACAGGCAAAAAAAGTGCTGGCCGTGGCGGTGTACAACCATTACAAGCGTCTGCGTAACGGCGATTCCAGTAACGGCGTTGAACTCGGCAAAAGTAACATTCTGCTGATTGGCCCGACCGGCTCCGGTAAAACCCTGCTGGCGGAAACGCTGGCGCGTCTGCTGGACGTTCCGTTCACCATGGCGGATGCGACCACGCTGACCGAAGCGGGCTACGTCGGTGAAGACGTTGAAAACATCATTCAGAAACTGCTGCAGAAATGCGACTACGACGTACAGAAAGCGCAGCGCGGCATTGTTTACATTGATGAGATCGACAAAATCTCCCGAAAATCGGATAACCCGTCGATCACCCGCGATGTCTCCGGTGAAGGCGTGCAGCAGGCGCTGCTGAAGCTTATCGAAGGCACTGTGGCAGCAGTACCGCCGCAAGGTGGACGCAAACATCCGCAGCAGGAATTTTTGCAGGTTGATACCTCAAAAATTCTGTTTATCTGTGGTGGCGCGTTTGCAGGCCTCGACAAAGTCATCGCGAATCGCGTAGAAACCGGGACTGGTATCGGTTTTGGCGCGACGGTGAAGGCGAAGTCAGAAAAAGCTAACGAAGGCGAACTGCTGACGCAGGTAGAGCCAGAAGATTTGATTAAGTTTGGTCTGATCCCTGAGTTTATCGGTCGTCTGCCGGTAGTCGCGACGCTGAAAGAGCTGAGCGAAGAAGCGCTGATTCAGATCCTGAAAGAGCCGAAAAACGCCCTGACCAAACAGTATCAGGCGCTGTTTAATCTGGAAGGGGTTGATCTGGAGTTCCGTGACGAAGCGCTGGATGCGATTGCCCGTAAAGCCATGGCGCGTAAAACCGGTGCACGTGGTCTGCGTTCTATTGTCGAAGCGGCGCTGCTCGACACAATGTACGACCTGCCGTCGATGGAAGATGTCGAAAAAGTGGTTGTCGATGAGTCGGTGATTGAAGGTCAAAGCAAACCGCTGTTGATCTACGGCACCTCGGAAACCCAACAGGCATCTGGCGAATAATTCGCCAAATTAGTCAATCAGTTAAGCGAAAAGGGGAGATTTTATCTCCCCTTTTATTTTTCCTGCATTCCCGGCGTTGAATGTATGGGAATCATCCCCATATACTGGAATACATGTTAAACGGTGGCATGGGATTTGATCATGTCATCGGCTACCTGGCGGACACTAAACTAAGAGAGAGCTCTATGAATCCTGAGCGTTCTGAACGCATTGAAATCCCCGTATTGCCGTTGCGCGATGTGGTGGTTTATCCGCACATGGTCATTCCCTTATTTGTAGGGCGGGAAAAATCTATCCGTTGTCTGGAAGCTGCCATGGATCATGATAAAAAAATCATGCTGGTGGCTCAGAAAGAAGCCTCAACGGATGAGCCGGGTGTAAACGATCTTTTCACCGTCGGGACCGTGGCCTCTATTCTGCAGATGCTGAAGCTGCCTGACGGTACCGTCAAAGTGCTGGTCGAAGGCCTGCAGCGTGCGCGTATTACCACGCTTTCCGATGATGGCGAACATTTTTCCTCCAAAGCGGAATACCTTGAATCTCCGGCGATTGATGAGCGCGAACAGGAAGTACTGGTGCGCACGGCTATCAGTCAGTTCGAAGGCTACATCAAGCTGAACAAGAAGATCCCACCGGAAGTGCTGACGTCGCTGAACAGTATCGACGATCCGGCGCGTCTGGCGGACACTATCGCGGCGCATATGCCGCTGAAGCTTGCTGACAAGCAGTCGGTACTCGAAATGTCCGACATCAACGAACGTCTGGAATACCTGATGGCAATGATGGAATCGGAAATCGATCTGCTGCAGGTTGAGAAACGCATTCGTAATCGCGTCAAAAAACAGATGGAGAAATCCCAGCGCGAGTACTATCTGAACGAGCAAATGAAAGCCATTCAGAAAGAGCTCGGCGAAATGGATGACGCGCCGGACGAAAACGAAGCGCTGAAGCGTAAAATCGACGCGGCGAAAATGCCGAAAGAGGCCAAAGAGAAGGCCGAAGCTGAGCTGCAAAAACTGAAAATGATGTCGCCAATGTCCGCGGAAGCGACAGTGGTGCGAGGTTACATCGACTGGATGGTGCAGGTGCCGTGGAATGCCCGTAGCAAGGTCAAAAAAGACCTGCGTCAGGCACAGGAAATCCTCGATACTGACCATTACGGCCTGGAGCGCGTTAAAGACCGCATCCTTGAGTATCTCGCGGTGCAAAGCCGTGTAAACAAAATCAAGGGGCCGATTCTGTGTCTGGTGGGACCGCCGGGGGTGGGTAAAACCTCTCTGGGTCAGTCCATCGCCAAAGCCACCGGGCGTAAATACATTCGTATGGCGCTGGGCGGCGTACGTGATGAAGCGGAAATTCGCGGTCACCGCCGTACCTACATCGGTTCAATGCCGGGCAAACTGATCCAGAAAATGGCGAAAGTGGGCGTTAAAAACCCGCTGTTCCTGCTCGATGAGATCGACAAGATGTCGTCGGACATGCGTGGCGATCCAGCTTCAGCGCTGCTGGAAGTGCTGGATCCAGAGCAGAACGTGGCGTTCAGCGATCATTACCTGGAAGTGGACTACGACCTCAGCGATGTGATGTTTGTCGCGACGTCTAACTCCATGAATATTCCTGCGCCGCTGCTGGATCGTATGGAGGTGATTCGCCTTTCCGGTTACACGGAAGACGAAAAGCTGAATATCGCCAGACGCCACCTGCTGCCGAAGCAGATTGAGCGTAACGCGCTGAAATCAGGCGAACTGACCGTTGACGATAGCGCTATTGTGGGCATTATTCGTTACTACACCCGTGAAGCGGGCGTGCGTAGCCTCGAGCGTGAAATCTCGAAATTGTGCCGCAAAGCAGTTAAACAGCTGCTGCTGGATAAAACCCTCAAGCACATTGAGATCAACGGCGACAATCTGCACGAATACCTGGGCGTACAGCGCTTTGACTATGGCCGCGCAGACAGCGAAAACCGTGTCGGTCAGGTGACCGGACTGGCGTGGACGGAAGTGGGCGGCGATCTGCTGACTATCGAAACCGCGTGCGTACCGGGTAAAGGCAAGCTGACCTACACCGGTTCGCTGGGTGAAGTAATGCAGGAATCCATCCAGGCCGCGCTGACCGTCGTGCGTGCGCGGGCGGAAAAACTGGGCATCAACGGCGATTTCTACGAGAAACGCGATATCCATGTTCACGTTCCGGAAGGGGCAACGCCGAAAGACGGTCCGAGCGCCGGTATCGCTATGTGTACTGCGTTGGTTTCCTGCCTGACAGGCAACCCGGTACGCGCTGATGTCGCGATGACAGGCGAGATCACCCTTCGTGGTCAGGTTCTGCCGATCGGCGGACTGAAGGAAAAACTGCTGGCGGCACATCGCGGCGGGATTAAGACAGTTCTGATTCCTGACGAAAACAAACGTGATCTGGAAGAGATTCCGGACAACGTTATCGCTGATCTGGACATCCATCCGGTGAAACGTATTGAGGAAGTTCTGGCTCTCGCACTGCAGAATGAACCCTTCGGAATGCAGGTTGTGACCGCAAAATAGTGACCGCGCGCAAAGAGCGCTAATAAAATAGAGGCTGGTGAGTCATTTCGTACTTGCCAGCCTTTTTTTGTATAGCTAATTTAGATTGCTGGTTGGGTATGTCATCATTTACGGGTGTTGTAAGGTTATGACACACCTGATATAACTGCTGCGCGGTCGCACTATGAAGGATTCAGGTGCGATATAAATTATAAAGAGAGGAAGAAAACAGTGAATAAATCTCAACTGATTGACAAAATTGCTGCGGGTGCGGACATTTCTAAAGCTGCAGCTGGACGTGCATTAGATGCGCTGATCGCTTCTGTTACTGAATCTCTGAAATCTGGGGATGACGTTGCACTGGTTGGCTTTGGTACTTTTGCTGTTAAAGAGCGTGCTGCCCGTACTGGTCGCAACCCGCAAACAGGTAAAGAAATCACCATTGCTGCCGCTAAAGTGCCTGGTTTCCGTGCAGGTAAAGCACTGAAAGACGCAGTAAACTGATCGATTCCCGAAAAGGGAAGTGACTAAGTACAAGGGCGCATCGCTGGATGTGCCTTTTTTTATCCCATTTCTGCGAGAATTGCGCGTAGTGGGCTGACAACAGACCCGTTTTCTTGTCAAAATACGGCCTCACGCGCAGCGGTCATGACGTGCTATGCTGCGCGAGGTCTACAGTCACCTACAGCGGAGCGTTGTTACACCATGATGGACAACTTACGCACGGCAGCTAACAGCATCGTGCTCAAGATTATTTTCGGTATCATTATTGTGTCGTTCATTTTGACCGGCGTCAGTAGCTACCTGATTGGCGGTAACAATACCTATGCCGCGAAAGTGAATGGCCAGGAAATTGGCCGTCCGCAGTTTGAAAATGCCGTTGCCAGCGAACGTAACCGTATGCAGCAGCAACTGGGTGACCGATTCTCCGAACTGGCCAGTAACGAAAACTACATGAAAACGATGCGTCAGCAGGTATTGAATCGCCTGATTGACGAGTCGCTGCTCGATCAGTACGCCAAAGAGCTCGGTCTGAACATCAGCGATGAGCAGGTAAAGAAGGCCATTTTTAATACTCAGGCGTTCCAGACTGACGGTAAATTTGACAATGCGCGTTTCAACAGCATTGTGAACCAGATGCGCATGACCGCCGATCAATACGCGCAGGCGCTACGTAATCAACTGGTCACTCAGCAGCTCATCAACGCTGTCGCCGGTACCGATTTTATGCTGCCAGGCGAGACTGATGAACTGGCGGCACTGGTTTCCCAGCAACGCGTCGTGCGTGAAGCCACCATTGATGTTAACGCCCTGGCGGCAAAACAACAGGTGAGCGATCAGGAAATCAACGCTTTCTACGAGCAAAACAAAGGCAACTTCATGTCTCCGGAGCAGTTTCGCGTCAGCTACATCAAAATGGATGCCGCCGAGCTGCAGGAGAACGCCTCTGACGCTGAAATCCAGTCTTACTACGATCAGCACAAAGATCAGTTCACGCAGCCGCAGCGTAACCGCTACAGCGTAATTCAGACTAAAACCGAAGCTGATGCGAAAGCGGCGCTGGATGAGCTGAATAAAGGCGCAGATTTCGCCACCGTCGCGAAAGCGAAATCGACGGACATCATCTCTGCCCGCAACGGTGGCGATATGGGCTGGCTGGAAGAGTCCACCACTCCGGATGAGCTGAAAAACGCGGGTCTGAAAGAGAAAGGGCAACTGTCAGGCGTGATCACCTCCTCGGTGGGCTTCCTTGTTGCGCGCCTGGATGACGTCCAGCCGGCGCAGGTAAAACCGCTGAGCGACGTGCGCGATGACATCGCAGCGAAAGTGAAGCAGGAAAAAGCGCTGGATGCTTACTATGCGCTGCAGCAGAAAGTGAGCGACGCGGCCAGCAACGATAACGAATCTCTGGCAGGTGCGGCGCAGGTTTCAGGCCAGAAAGTGGTGGAAACCGACTGGTTTACGCAAAACACGCTGCCGGAAGAACTGAATTTTAAACCGGTCTCGGATGCCATTTTCAATGGCGGTCTGGTGGGCGAAAACGGTACGCCGGGCAGTAACTCCGACATCATCACTGTTGATGGTGATCGCGCGTTCGTGCTACGCATCAGCGAGCATAAAGCGGAAGCCGTTAAACCGCTGAGCGAAGTCAAAGACCAGGTCGCTGACATAGTAAAACACACCAAAGCGGAACAGCAGGCGAAGCTGGATGCAGAAAAATTGCTGGCGGAACTGAAAACCGATAAAGGTGCTGAAGCACTGAAAGCGGCCGGGCTGAGCTTTGGGGAAGCGAAAACCCTGAGCCGTGCCGGTCAGGATCCGGTAAGCCAGACGGCGTTTACGCTGCCGCTACCGCAGAAAGACAAGCCGAGCTATGGCATCGGTAGCGATCTGCAGGGCAACGTCGTGCTGCTGGCGCTGGACGACGTGAAAGCGGGTTCAATGCCGGAAGAGCAGAAGAAAGCGATGGTTCAGGGCATCACGCAGAATAACGCGCAAATCGCCTTCGAAGCGTTGATGAGTAACCTGCGCAAACAGGCCAAAATCAAGCTCGGCGATGTCGTCGAACAGCAGCAGTAAGCGGAATCCGCTTCGCAGAATTAAGTAACACCATGTAATACCGAAAGGCCGCGCTCGCGGCCTTTTCCATTTCTGATATTTGTCTTTTGTTCTGTTTTTCCCTTCCCGCTATCGTGGCCTCGCTGTCAACAAACAAGGAGAAAACAGCATGAAACGTGGAATTAAAACCCTCATCATCACCGCCAGTCTCGTTTTTGCCGGTATGGGCCATAACGCGCTGGCTGCAAGCTCAACGGCGAAACCGCAGGCTGCGCAAACGCAGTCTGAAACGCAAACGGCGCAGGCGAAAAAAGCGGATGTCGTAAAACCTGCCGATGAGGAAAGTACCAAAGTCAGCATCAATACCGCCCCGGCGGAAGAACTGGCGCGGGTGATGAACGGTGTGGGGCTGAAAAAAGCACAGGCCATCGTCAGCTTTCGTGAGGAATACGGTCCTTTCAAAACGCTTGATGATCTTCGCCAGGTGCCGGGAATGGGAAGTTCGCTGGTTGAACGCAACCTGGCCCATCTGATGCTCTGATCCTGACGCAAGTTTGCAGAGTGGCCGTTTTTTGCCAGACTAGAGAGGTCATACCAGTGGTGTGACCTCTGATTCTATTAAACATAAAAAGATAAGGCTATTGCGCTATGCAGACTCAAATCAAGGTTCGTGGATACCATCTCGATGTTTATCAGCACGTAAATAACGCCCGCTATCTGGAGTTTCTCGAAGAGGCGCGCTGGGACGGACTGGAAAACAGTGCCGGTTTTCAGTGGATGACTGCCCATAACATCGCGTTTGTGGTGGTTAACATCAATATCAATTACCGGCGTCCGGCGGTGCTCGGCGACCTGCTGACGGTGACCAGTGCCGTAAAACAACTCAACGGCAAAAGCGGTGTGCTGAGCCAGGTCGTCACGCTGGAACCCGAAGGGGAAGTGGTAGCGGATGCCCTGATTACGTTTGTCTGTATCGATCTTAAAACGCAGAAGTCGCTCGCACTGGAAGGCGAACTCCGCGAGCACCTTGAGCAGATGGTGGCATAAATGCCTTGTTATGGGGTTATTGGAGTTATTTAAAAATCCAGGATATCATGGATGAATAGTAAAGCATTGATCGCTGAGCTCATAGCCGATGGCTGGATTTTAATCAGGGTGACCGGAAGCCATCATCACTTCCGTCACCCGATTAAGCGTGGACTGGTAACTGTTCCACATCCGAAAAAAGATTTACCCGTCGGAACCGTAAAAAGTATCCGTCGCCAGGCAGGCTACGAAAATCCTCTTGCGTTACCCTGGAGATAGTATGTATTACCCAATTGTAGTTGAAAGTGGCGATGAAAAGCATGCCTGGGGGGTCATTGTGCCGGATCTTCCTGGCTGCTTCTCTGCAGGAGATACGCTGGATGAAGCCATCGTAAACGCGCGGGAAGCGATTACCGCGCATATCGAACTGCTCGTTGAAATGGGTGAGGATATTCCGCTTATCTCGACGGTAAACGATCTGGTGGCGCAACCGCAGTATCAGGGTATGACGTGGGCACTGGTGGATATTGATGTGAGCCGTCTGCTGGGTGGGTCGGAGAAAATCAATGTAACGTTGCCGAAATCACTCATTGACCGAATCGACCGCTGCGTTGCACGTCATCCTGAGTTTAAGAGTCGTTCCGGGTTTCTTGCTCAGGCTGCACTTGAACGTATCACAAAGCCGTTTTCGTAACCCCCGGCAAACCCAATGCCGGGGATCATGAATTACTTCAGCCCGGTCTTCGCTTTCATTGCAGCCATAACGCCAGGTTTATCGCTTAGATAATGGTTCAGACCGTTGGCGCGCAGGTTACAGGCTGCGCAGTGTCCGCAACCGTCGCCTTGGATGCCGTTATAGCAGGTGAGCGTTTCGCGGCGTACCAGATCCAGTTTGCCCCAGTAGTCTGCCAGCGCCCAGGTTTCGGCTTTGTCTATCCACATCAGCGGCGTTTCAAAGCGGATCTCTTTCGCCATGCCCAGATTCACCGCATGGTTCAGCGCTTTGACAAATTCGTCACGGCAGTCCGGGTAACCGGAAAAATCGGTTTCGCAGACGCCGGTGATCACCGCTTCGGCTTTGACCTGATAAGCATAAATCGCCGCCAGCGTGAGGAACAGAATGTTGCGGCCCGGCACAAAGGTATTGGGGATGCCGTCGGCGTCCGGTTCGTAATCCGGTACCGGAATGCTGTCGCGGGTCAGACTACTGATGGCCAGTTCGTTGAGCAGCGTCGTATCCAGCACTTTATGCGCTCTTGCGCCAAGCTTCAGCGCTAAGTCGCGCGCAACGTCGATTTCGGCGCGATGGCGCTGACCATAATCGAATGTGACGCAATGAACTTCATCGTACTGGTGCAATGCCTGTACCAGGCAGGTGGTGGAATCTTGTCCTCCGCTAAAGACGACAACGGCGCGTTTCATGGCAATTCCTGACAGTCAAAAAATGAGGGTGCTATGGTAGCGCCAGAAAGTCTCAGCGACCAGCTTCTTCACCGGAAGAGGCCGGAAGCCAGGCTTCGGTAAAATCAAACCAGCCGCGCGGGGTAAGGCGAATACCATTCACGCCCGGCGGCGCGCTGACCCGATAGTGATAGTTGAACAGCGGCGTCAGCGTCGCGCTTTCCATCAAATTGCTGACTACGCCCAGTAATGCCGTGGCGCGGGAAGCGTCATCGCGCTGGCGCTGGACTGCATCCAGCGTGGCCTGTAAATGGGCATATTGCGGATGCGTCAGGACGTTCAGCCACAGCGGATCGCAGCGCATCCATTGTTCCAGCGTATATTCCGGCGTTTCGCCAATCAGCCTGTCGCCCATCATCAGATCAGCGCAGGCCAGGGCCGGGCAACCATCCCAGGTTTTCGCGTCATGAAAAATCACTGTCAGCTGGCAGCCCCGCGCGGCCAGCGCCTGGCGGAGTTGTTCCGCCATCGTGTGAAGCTCCACCGGCAGATGGTAAATCAGCGTTAAGGATGTCGGCAGCGCCACCTGTTCGTCTTCTGCCCATTGTGGGATAGGCCACCCGGGCAACAGTTCATCGCAGGGGGTGATCAGGTTTTCATCAAGCGGCAGCGTTTGAAGAAGTGTTGTGCGATGGATCAGCGCAATCACCCGCTGCGCCTGCGCTGGCGTGAGTCGTTCGCTCTGGCGAAGCGCCAGATAGCAAAAACCGAGGCTGATGCTGTTACTGACCAGTCGCAGTTGATCCTGCTCTTCGGGTTTCCCAATGGCGATTTCGATCGGATGACGGCAACTGGATCCCATGTCTTTGATGAACAGTTGTGGGGTGATCCAGTATTCGATCGCCTGCAGTAACGGGTGACTCAAATGATAGCGGGCGTGACTCTCCAGCCTGACCAGTTCCGGTTCGAAGATTTTCAGCTTGAACGGACCGGTGCCAAGCTCCGGGTTATCCGGGTGCGCCAGCAGGCTGCAGTAGCTGGCAAGTCGCCACGGTAACCAGTAATCCGGGTGATGCAGTGTAAAGGTCAGGCATTGCGCATGGGTGATTTCAATCGCTTTGACACTGGCGAACAGTTCGCGCATCCGCGGTAATGTGAGCAGCATCAACAGGCGCTGCTGAAGCTGCGCGGTTTCAACCACATCGCCGTTATGCCAGTGCAGCGTGGAGCGAATGTAAAAGTGCCAGCGCAGGCCATCGTCGCTGGCCTCCCAGTGATGGGCGAGATCGCCAACAGGCCGGGCGGAATCCAGCGAGAAGCGCGTTAAACCGGAAAAAATCTGCCCGACCAGGTGTTGTTCCGCGCGTCCGGGCAGAAAACCCGGATGCAGCGGGTCGAGTGGGCGATAGTAGGGGATACGCAGCGTCGGGGTGTTGTTCTGCCACTGGCCGCCGAGAAACGGGTGCAGCAGTGCCCGCAACTCTACCGGCGCCAGTTGCGCCAGCTCCAGTGCATTCTGTTGTTGCCCCTCGCGGAGCGCCTGTTCCATCATCTGATTTCGCAGGGTATCGGGCGTCGTCAGAAAACGCAGCGTCCCGCGCTTACCGCGCCCCGATTGCGCCTGCCACTCCAACCAGCCAGCATCCTGCGCCTGACGCAGCAGTGTTCTGACGTGACGCTCACTGCAGAAACAGCGTTCAGCGAGTTCTGCCACCGTCACCTGTTGCGGCGTGCCCTGCCCGGGTTGCCACAGACGCTGGAACTGATTCAGTCGGTTTAACACTCTCATCGTAAGTCGGCCTCTCCGGCGGAACAAAAACCCGGAACAATAAAAATGAACTATTCACTATTACTTCCGTATATCCCGGATAATACTACCTCGCAATAGCTCATTTTTCACTCCGGGAAACGATCATGGCAAAACTGGCTGCATTCGATATGGACGGTACGCTGTTGATGCCGAATCACCTGCTGGGTGATGAGACGCTGTCGACGCTGAAACGTCTGCGTGAACGTGATATCACGCTGGCGTTCGCTACCGGTCGTCATGTGCTGGAAATGCGCCATCTGATTGGTCGCTTTGCGCTGGACGCGTTTCTGATCACCGGCAACGGCACGCGCATCCATTCGCTGGAAGGCGAGGTGTTGCATCGCAGCGATCTGGCGCCTGACATCGCCCACTGCGTTTTGCATACCGTCTGGGATACCAAAGCAAGTATTCACGCCTTTAATGACAATGGCTGGCTGACGGATAAAGACATCCCTGATCTGCTCCACGCCCACGTCTACAGCGGTTTCCACTATCAGATATGCGATCTCAAAGCGCTGCCTGCCAGTGACGTTACCAAGATCTGTTTCTGTGGCGATCATGACGATCTGGTCCGTTTGCAGGTGCAACTGCGCGAGGCGCTGGGCGAGCGCGCTAACCTCTGCTTCTCGGCGGTCGATTGCCTGGAAGTGCTGCCGGTAGGCTGTAACAAAGGCGCGGCGCTCTCGGTGCTGAGCGGGCATCTCGGCATGACGATGCAGGATTGCATGGCCTTTGGTGACGCAATGAACGATCGCGAAATGCTGGGGCTGGTTGGTCGTGGCGTGATCATGGGCAATGCCATGCCGCAACTCAAAGCGGAATTGCCCCACTTAACGGTTATCGGGCACTGCCAGAATCAGGCGGTTTCCCACTTTTTGACGCATTGGCTGGACACACCACATCTTCCTTATTCCCCCGAATGACGAGATCCCTTCCAGCAAGCCGGATATCCTCTGATACCCGGCTTTTTTTATGCCGCGTATCCACGTGCAGACGACTTATCATTTTGTGCCCGATGCCCGGAAAAAATTGTCGCTGTTTAGCCTTTGAAATAGAATAAAAGGAGAAAAAAATTCTCCCGAGGTGTGTTGTGTTAGATAAAATTGACCGAAAGCTGCTTTCCCTGCTGCAGGCAGACTGCACCCTCTCTTTGCAGGAGCTGGCTGATGCCGTTAATCTGACCACCACACCCTGCTGGAAACGGCTGAAACGTCTCGAAGATGATGGCATTTTGCTCGGGCGGGTCGCGTTGCTGGATGCCGAAAAACTGGGGTTGGGCCTGACTGCCTTTGTACTGATCAAAACGCAGCATCACAGCAGCGACTGGTATTGCCGTTTTGTCACTGAAGTCTCGCAAATGCCGGAAGTCCTGGGGTTCTGGCGCATGGCAGGTGAATACGATTACCTGATGCGCGTGCAGGTCGCGGATATGAAACGCTATGACGACTTCTATAAACGGCTGGTGAACAATGTGCCTGGCTTATCGGATGTAACCTCCAGTTTTGCCATGGAACAGATAAAATTCACTACCGCGTTACCGATTGACTAATTCTCCCGGTTTTAACCGGACAATCACGTTCAGGATCAAACTGCTTGCGTTTATTTGCTCAATTAAGCTGGTATTTCCGTCGGGAGTGGCGACGCTACCTCGGGGCCGTATCACTGCTTATTATCATCGCCTTTTTACAGCTCATCCCGCCGAAAGTGGTGGGGATTATCGTAGATGGCGTCACCGAACAACATTACACCTCAGCGCGCGTGTTGATGTGGATCGGCACGATGTTGCTGATCGCCGTGGTGGTTTATCTGCTGCGCTATGTCTGGCGCGTGCTGTTGTTTGGCGCGTCTTATCAACTGGCTGTCGAGCTGCGGGAAGATTATTACCGTCAGCTCAGCCGTCAGCACCCGGAATTTTATCTCCGCCATCGTACCGGTGACTTAATGGCCCGTGCGACCAACGACGTCGACCGTGTGGTGTTTGCTGCCGGGGAAGGTGTACTGACGCTGGTGGATTCCATGGTCACGGGCCTGGCGGTGCTGATCGTGATGTCCACGCAAATCAGCTGGCAGTTAACCCTGCTGGCGCTGGTGCCGATGCCTGTCATGGCGCTGGTGATCAAACGTTACGGCGACATGCTGCACGAACGCTTCAAACTGGCGCAGGCGGCGTTCTCCACGCTGAATGATCGTACCCAGGAGAGCATGACCAGCATCCGCATGATCAAAGCCTTCGGGCTTGAGGATCGCCAGTCGGCGTTGTTTGCTGCTGATGCGGCGGATACCGGCGTGAAAAACATGCGTGTGGCCCGCGTTGATGCCCGTTTTGATCCGACGATTTATATCGCTATCGGAATGGCAAACCTGCTGGCGATCGGCGGTGGTAGCTGGATGGTCACTCAGGGCACGATCACGCTCGGTCAGCTCACCAGTTTTATGATGTACCTCGGGCTGATGATTTGGCCGATGCTGGCGCTGGCGTGGATGTTTAACATCGTTGAGCGCGGCAGCGCCGCCTACAGCCGCATTCGCGCGATGCTGGCGGAAGCGCCGGTGGTGAACGATGGCGAAGACGCGATTCCTGCCGGGCGTGGCGCGCTGGCGGTGGCTATTCGCGAGTTTCACTATCCACATACCGATGCCACGACGCTGGAGAAGGTTAACTTCACGCTCCAGCCCGGGCAGATGCTCGGGATCTGCGGCCCGACCGGCGCGGGTAAATCTACCGTGTTGTCGCTGATCCAGCGCCATTTCGACGTGACGCAGGGCGAGATCCGTTATCACGATATCCCCTTGCCGCGCCTGAAACTGGACGACTGGCGTAGCCGTCTGGCGGTGGTGAGTCAGACTCCATTCCTGTTTTCCGATACCGTGGCGAGCAATATCGCGTTGGGAAGACCCGGCGCGACGCAACAGGAGATTGAACACGCGGCGCGGCTGGCGAGTGTCCATGACGATATCCTGCGTCTGCCGCAGGGATATGACACTGAAGTGGGCGAGCGCGGCGTAATGCTCTCCGGCGGGCAAAAACAGCGCATCGCGATTGCCCGCGCGCTGCTGCTGGAAGCGGAAATTCTGATCCTCGACGACGCGCTGTCGGCGGTGGATGGCCGCACGGAACACCAGATCCTGCATAACCTGCGCCAGTGGGGCGAAGGGCGTACGGTGATTATCAGCGCGCACCGGCTGTCGGCGCTGACCGACGCCAGCGAAATTATCGTCATGCAGCATGGGCACATCGCCCAGCGCGGAAGGCATGAACAACTGGCGGCGCAGTCGGGATGGTATCGCGATATGTATCGCTACCAGCAACTGGAAGCGGCGCTGAACGATGCACCGGCAGAGGAGGTGACCCATGAAGAATCGTAACAGGGGGCAGCTCTGGCCGACGCTGAAACGGTTGCTGGCGTACGGTTCGCCATGGCGTAAACCGCTGGCTATCGCCGTTGTAATGATGTGGATTGCCGCCGCCGCGGAGGTGAGCGGCCCGATGCTCATCAGCTATTTTATCGACAACATGGTGGCGAAAGATTATCTGCCGCTGGGCATTATTAGCGGTCTGGCGGCGGCCTATGTCGGGTTGCAACTGCTGGCAGCCAGCCTTCACTACGCGCAATCACTGCTGTTTAACCGCGCCGCGGTGGGCGTCGTCCAGCAATTACGTATTGATGTGATGGATGCCGCGCTGCGCCAGCCGTTGAGTGCGTTCGATACGCAGCCGGTGGGGGAGATCATCTCCCGCGTCACCAACGACACCGAAGTGATCCGCGATCTCTACGTTATGGTGGTGGCGACGGTGCTGCGCAGCGCCGCCTTAATTGGCGCGATGCTGGTCGCGATGTTCAGTCTCGACTGGCGCATGGCGCTGGTGGCGATCGGCATCTTCCCGGCGGTGATTGTGGTGATGCTTATCTATCAGCGCTACAGCACGCCGATTGTGCGCCGCGTACGAGCCTATCTGGCGGACATCAACGATGGCTTCAACGAGGTCATCAACGGCATGAGCGTCATTCAGCAGTTCCGTCAGCAGGCGCGCTTCGGGGAGCGGATGAACGAAGCAAGCCGTTCGCATTATCTCGCGCGGATGCAGACGCTCCGACTCGATGGCTTTTTGCTGCGTCCGCTACTGAGCCTGTTTTCCGCCATGGTGCTGTGCGGTTTGCTGCTGCTGTTCGGCTTTACCTCTGTTGGCACGATTGAAGTGGGCGTGCTGTATGCGTTCATTAGTTATCTCGGGCGTCTGAACGAGCCGCTGATTGAACTCACCACGCAGCAGTCCATCATGCAGCAGGCGGTGGTGGCGGGTGAGCGCGTGTTTGAGATGATGGACAGACCGCGCCAGACCTACGGCAGTGACAGCGCGCCGTTGCAAAGCGGTGCTGTGGAGTTCGATAACGTCTCTTTTGCCTATCGCGATGACCGTCTGGTACTGCAGGATATCAATCTGACGATCCCGTCGCGCAGCTTTGTGGCGCTGGTGGGGCACACCGGTAGCGGGAAAAGCACGCTGGCCAGTTTGCTCATGGGGTATTACCCACTGACTCAGGGCGAGATCCGCCTCGACGGGCGTCCACTTTCGACGTTAAGCCATTCCGCGCTGCGACAGGGCGTCGCGATGGTGCAACAGGATCCGGTGGTCATGGCCGACTCGTTCTTTGCCAACGTTACGCTGGGGCGCGACATCAGCGAGGCGAGCGTCTGGCAGGCGCTGGAAACGGTACAACTGGCGACGCTGGCGCGCAGCATGCCGGAAGGCATTTATACGCGCCTCGGCGAGCAGGGAAACACGCTATCGGTCGGGCAGAAACAGCTGCTGGCGCTGGCGCGCGTGCTGGTGGAAACCCCACAGGTGCTGATCCTCGACGAAGCGACGGCGAGCATCGATTCCGGCACTGAGCGGGCGATTCAGCAGGCGCTGATCGCCGTTCGCCAGCATACTACGCTGGTGGTTATCGCTCACCGACTCTCCACAATTGTCGATGCGGACACCATCATGGTGCTGCATCGTGGGGAGGCGGTAGAGCAGGGGACGCACCAGCAACTGCTGGAAGCGAAAGGCCGCTACTGGCAGATGTATCAACTGCAACTGGCGGGCGAAGAGCTGGCTGCCAGTGCACATGATGAATCACTTATCGCCTGATGCACCAGTATCAGGCAATCTGTTAAACATTCGACGCACCTGCACTGTCATGGTGCGTTTTTCTTTTCTGCGCCTGCCTGTTTATCGCGCGCCACGCCCGTTTTTCTGCCTGTTTCATTTCTGGCATGCCCCTTGCTTTACTCTTCAGGCCATTACCGAATTCAGACTGGAGAGGAACTATGAAGCTGGTTACCGTGGTAATCAAACCATTCAAACTCGAAGACGTTCGCGAAGCGCTGTCTTCTATTGGTATTCAGGGGCTGACCGTCACAGAAGTGAAGGGTTTCGGACGCCAGAAAGGTCACGCTGAGCTTTATCGTGGTGCAGAGTACAGCGTCAATTTCCTGCCCAAAGTAAAAATTGATGTGGCGATTGCTGACGATCAGCTTGATGAAGTGATCGATGTGGTCAGCAAAGCGGCCTACACCGGAAAAATTGGCGACGGCAAAATCTTCGTCGCCGAACTGCAACGCGTGATTCGCATTCGTACCGGCGAAGCCGACGAAGCGGCGCTTTAATTCCTGGTACACAGCGATAGGGATCGAAAAATGAAAATAGCTACGATGAAAACAGGCCTGGGGGCGCTGGCGTTGATGCCAGGCCTGGCGATGGCCGCTCCGGCTGTCGCAGACAAAGCCGACAATGCCTTTATGATGATTTGTACCGCGCTGGTGCTGTTTATGACGATTCCCGGCATTGCGCTGTTTTACGGCGGCCTGATTCGCGGCAAAAATGTGCTTTCGATGTTAACGCAGGTCGCGGTCACTTTCGCGCTGGTCTGCATTTTGTGGGTGGTTTACGGCTATACGCTGGCGTTCGGTACCGGTGGCAGCTTCTTCGGCAACTTCGACTGGGTGATGCTGAAAAATATCCAGCTCACAGCGCTGATGGGCACGTTTTATCAGTATATTCACGTCGCGTTCCAGGGCTCGTTTGCCTGCATTACCGTCGGCCTGATCGTCGGCGCGCTGGCTGAGCGCATCCGCTTCTCTGCTGTGCTGATTTTTGTGGTGGTGTGGCTGACGCTCTCCTATGTGCCGATTGCGCACATGGTCTGGGGCGGCGGTCTGCTGGCTGCTCACGGCGCGCTGGATTTCGCTGGTGGTACGGTCGTGCACATCAACGCCGCGATTGCAGGTCTGGTGGGCGCGTACCTGATCGGCAAACGTGTGGGCTTTGGCAAAGAAGCCTTCAAACCGCATAACCTGCCGATGGTGTTTACCGGCACCGCGATCCTCTATGTTGGCTGGTTCGGCTTCAACGCCGGTTCTGCGAGCTCGGCGAACGAAATCTCCGCGCTGGCGTTCGTGAATACCGTAGTGGCAACTGCTGCGGCGATCCTCGGCTGGGTCTTTGGCGAGTGGGCGCTGCGTGGTAAACCGTCGCTGCTGGGTGCCTGTTCCGGCGCGATTGCCGGTCTGGTTGCGGTCACACCGGCTTGTGGCTACATCGGTGTCGGCGGCGCGCTGATCCTCGGCATCGTGGCAGGTCTTGCCGGGCTGTGGGGCGTTACTGCGCTGAAACGCTGGCTGCGTGTGGATGATCCATGCGACGTATTTGGCGTTCACGGCGTCTGCGGTATCATCGGTTGTCTGCTGACAGGCGTCTTTGCCTCAACCGCTCTGGGCGGCGTCGGGTACGCAGAAGGCGTCACGATGGGGCATCAGGTGCTGGTACAGCTCGAGAGCGTGGCCATCACTATCGTCTGGTCTGGCGTCGTGTCTTATATCGGCTACAAGCTGGCGGATTTAACGGTTGGTCTGCGTGTACCGGAAGAGCAGGAACGCGAAGGGCTGGACGTCAACAGCCACGGCGAGAATGCTTACAACGCCTAAAACAGAGAAGCCTCCCGCCGGGAGGCTTTTTTCTTACCCTTACCTTACCCCCGGTTTCGCATTACTCCTTCCTGTACCGCAGAGGCGACCAGCACGCCGTCCTGAGTAAAGAACTCCCCTCGCACAAAGCCGCGTGCGCTCGAGGCAGATGTACTTTCCACGCTGTAGAGCAGCCATTCGTTCATATTAAATGGACGGTGGAACCACATAGAGTGATCGATGGTCGCCACCTGCATCCCTTTCTCGAGAAAACCCACGCCGTGGGGCTGGAGGGCGACAGGCAGGAAGTTGAAGTCGGAGGCATAGCTCAGCAGATACTGATGAATGCGGAAATCTTCCGGCAGGGGGCCATTCGCGCGGATCCAGACCTGGCGTTTGGGCTCGGCGACATGACCCTTCAGCGGATTATGGAACTCCACCGGGCGGATCTCAAGCGGTTTATCGCTCAAAAACTTTTCCTGCACGGCAGGTGGCAGCAAATGCGCCAGCGAGCGGGCGATATCTGTTTCGGATTTCAGTGATTCCGGCGCCGGAGCGGGCGGCATCGGCATCTGGTGTTCATAACCGGGTTCTGGTGCCTGGAACGAGGCGGTCATATAGAAGATAGGTTTACCATTCTGGATCGCCGCCACACGGCGAGCACTGAAGCTGTTGCCATCACGCAGCACTTCAACGTCATAAACGATGGGTTTAGCACTGTCGCCGGGGCGCAGAAAATAGCTGTGGAATGAGTGCACCAGACGATCTGCGGGTACCGTCTCTTTGGCAGCGTACAGCGCCTGGCCTACGACCTGGCCGCCGAATACCTGACGTAAGCCAAGATCCTCGCTTTGGCCGCGAAACAGTCCCTCTTCAATTTTTTCCAGATTCAACAACGTCAGCAGGTTCGTTAATGCCAGACTCATAGATAACCTCAGTAATAGAAACGCGGCGGCATGAGAATAACCAGATTATAACGCAGAATCAAAAATGACCTGTCGGGTGCAATAGTCTGAATTACGGGTCCTTTCCAGGCACGAATGTGAGATCTGTGCCACAATTATGCTCGTAAAGATTGTTCAGACCACTCAGTCCGCATAATTAACGTCTGTGGATGCATGGATGATAAGGAGAACATAATGAAACTCGTGCATATGTTAAGTGGTTTAGCGGTTGCGGTCGCGCTGAGTGCCTGCGCTGATAAAAGCGCGGATATCCAGACCCCGGCACCGAACCCCAATACGTCTGGTGTGGCTACACAACCCGCTATTCAGCAACCTAATGTGTCAGGTACCGTCTGGATCCGTCAGAAAGTGGCTTTGCCGCCGGATGCCGTGCTGACCGTGACGCTGTCGGATGCCTCCCTGGCGGATGCGCCATCTAAAGTGTTATCGCAGAAAGCCGTTCGTACCGAGGGTAAGCAGGCACCGTTCAGCTTCGTGCTGCCGTATAACCCTGCCGACGTCCAGCCGAATGCGCGTATTCTGTTGAGTGCAGCCATCACCGTGAATGACAAGCTGGTGTTTATCACCGATACCGTCCAGCCGGTCATCAACAACGGCGGAACCAAAGCGGATCTGACGCTGGTGCCGGTTCAGCAGACGGCGATCCCGATGCAGGGGAGCGGTGGTGCTGCAACCACAGTACCGTCAACCTCGCCCACTCAGGTGAGCCCGTCCGGCGCAACCCCTGCGCCGACGCAAATTCCATAACCTGTCTTCCGGCCCTCTCCGTGTGAGGGGGCCGTCAGTACACCCAGCGATACTTCTGCATATCAATTTTCCCGCCGCCAGAAACCTGAACGCCTTCGGAAAGCAATGCCTGCCGCTGCCGTTGCAGATCGGGGCCGGTGAGTGAAATGGTGCCATGACGGTTTACCACCCGGTGCCACGGCAGGGTCGAACCTTCCGGTAAACGTTTGAGTACGCCACCCACCTGACGCGCCGCACGCGGCGATCCCGCCAGTCGCGCGACATCGCCATAGGTCGTGACGCAGCCTTCGGGAATGGAGGCGATAATTTGCCAGACTCGTTGCGGGAAGGTGTCGATGGGTTCCATAGCACGTCCGGTAGCAGTGAAAAACACAGGATAAGCTACGGCTCAGCCATTGTGAAGGCAGCCTGCCGCCTGTGTTTTTATTCTGTTGCACAATAATCCAGCATCCGGACCGCCCCGGCTTGCAATTGCCGGACTGCACAGGGATAATGCGCCAGCGCGTTGGTTATCAACGCTCTCAATGGGGGCTCTGTTGGTTCTCCCGCAACGCTACTCTGTTTACCAGGTCAGGTCCGGAAGGAAGCAGCCAGAGCAGACGACGTGTGTGCCGGGATGTAGCTGGCAGGGCCCCCACCCATTTGTGCTCGGCGCATGATATCCACCTTCTCCTTCCCTCTGTCTTTTTAATGGCCTGGAATTCGGGCTATGACCTTAATTTCAAAATCGAATCCTGCAAGCCAGGTAACCCCAACGGCTGTCCAGTTAGGATAGGGGGGTTGCGGAAAAATAGCCTGTTTCACCTGCATAATTGCTGGAAACTGATTTTCCGGATCGGTGTGAAAAGTAGTGACATCGATCAGATCGTCGAAGGTACACCCTGCAGCAGCCAGGGTCGCTCGCAGGTTATCAAATGCCAGCTGTACCTGAACGGCAAAATCCGGCTCTGGCGTACCGTCGGCGCGGCTACCGACCTGGCCGGAAACAAACAGCAAATCGCCAGAACGGATGGCGGCAGAATAACCATGTGCTTCATAAAGCGCATGGCGGTGAGCAGGAAAAACGGGTTCGCGTGGGATCATAAGGTTTCCTTTACTTCAGCAAATGAATAATGCGGGAAGCGCGACACGTCTATTTGGTTTAATATACGAGGCGTATGTGAAACGTATCTCACATACGTTGTGTATGTCAAATAATATACAATATTCGTCAAAGGGGAACATATGGCAGCCAGACGCCGCAGTGAAACGATGGAAGAGAACCGCGCCAGATTGATCAAGGCAGCACGCAAAGCCTTTGCTGAAAGAGGGTTTGCCGCCGCATCAATGGACGAATTAACCGCCAGCGTCGGCCTGACGCGTGGAGCGCTATACCATAATTTTGGCGATAAAAAAGGGCTGCTGGCGGCGGTGGTAGACCAGGTCGATGGTGAAATGGCACAACGTGCTAAATCTGCCGCCGCTACCGCTGGCGATGACTGGGAACGACTACTGGCTGAAGGCGTCGCCTACATCAAAATGGCGTTGGACCCTGAAGTGCGGCGTATTGTTCTGCTTGATGGTCCGGCTTTTCTCGGCGATCCCTCACAGTGGCCTGGTCAGAATAGCTGCCTTGAATCCACCCGGCAGACCCTTACAACGCTGATTGAACGCGGCGTACTTAAATCTGTGGATGCTGATGCTGCGGCACATCTGTTGAATAGCGCCGCGCTGAATGCGGCGCTTTGGGTAGCGGCCAGCGACGATCCACAACAGGCGTTGCCAAAGAGTATTGACGTTTTTACACGACTGGCGAGCGGCTTACACCAGAGCGCAAGACCTAACGCTTTCAGTGAGAAGAAATAAACGCTGAGGCAGTGACTGGCGCGGGCATTGAAAAATGCTTTCTCATTCGCTCCACTTCGCTGAGTGGTGTCAGCCCGAACAGACGTTTAAATTCTCGGCTGAACTGCGAAACACTTTCATACCCCACCTGCCTGCTGGCGGCGGAGGCAGTGAGATTGTTGCGTAGCATCAGTAGTCTGGCCTGATGTAACCGCATGGATTTGAGGTATTGTATCGGGGAGGTGTCAGTCACCGTTCGGAAATGACTGTAGAAAGACGGCAAGCTCATGCTGGCTTCTTTCGCCAGGGCTGACACATCCAGATGCGAATCATATTCGGCGTGCAGCTTTCGCAACGCTTTTGCTACCTTGCCAAACTGCCCTTGCAGAGTGAGCGTGCTTCGCAATACTGCCCCCTGGGCTCCCATTAATACCCGATAATAAATTTCTCTCAGCATTGCCGGTCCCAGAATTTCCGCATCCCGCGGTTCAGCCATCACTTGCAGAAAACGTAAAACTGAATGGCGCATGGTTTCGTCCATTGGGCTCGACATCATGCTTCGTGGCGGCGTTGCCGTCGTTTGCCCGAATTTTGCGAGTTCAAGCATCATGTCGGCCGCTAAGGTGAAATCCAGTCGTATATAGATTGCCATCATCGGTTCTGACTCACTGGCATCCGTTTCCATCGTAAAAGGCACCGGAACAGAGACCATCAGATAATGCTGCGCATCATACAAATAGACATCCTGGCCGAAATATCCCCGTTTTCGTCCTTGTACCACAATCACGATCCCCGGTTCGTATAATACCGGCGTGCGTAGCAACGGACGATTAGAGCGTAAAAAGCGAACATCCGCTAAACCTGTGATGTTGTAGCCTTGAAGCGGCGTTAGCCGATCCAAAAGTGCAACCATTTGTTCGGTCACTGTCGGGGAAGAAGTGGTCATAAGCGTCAGGGGAAAGGAGCAAAACGTCTCCGGAGTGTGGCATTGAATTTCAGGACCGTCCAGATGGTGTAGAGAATCAGGCAAAGATCACAGAGGATCCGGGCTACGGATTTTGTCCTGAGCCGCCTATTCTGAATCTCCTTTCAAGAGGAGATGTTATGAATCAGTCAAAGCTATTTTTTATCACCGGCGTCAGCAGCGGTTTTGGGCGTGCGCTTGCTACAGAAGCGATGAAGGCCGGGCACCGTGTGGTGGGTACAGTGCGAAATCAACAGGCGAAAGAGGCATTCGAAGCCGTGGCGCCGGGTCAGTGTTTCGGGCGCATTCTGGATGTCACGGATTTTGACGCGATTGCGCCGCTGGTGAATGCCACCGAACAGGACATCGGCGCAGTGGATGTGCTGGTGAATAATGCGGGTTATGGCCACGAAGGCATTATGGAAGAGTCGCCGCTGAGTGAAGCCCTCCATCAGTTTGATGTCAATGTGTTTGGCGCGGTGGCGGTGATTAAGGCCTTTCTGCCTTATTTTCGTACACGTCGTGCTGGTCATATTCTGAACATTACCTCCATGGGGGGCTTCATTACGATGCCGGGGATCAGCTACTACTGCGGGAGTAAATTTGCTTTACAGGGAATTTCCGAAACGTTGAGTAAGGAACTGAAGCCCTTCAACATTAAGGTCACTGCTATTCAGCCAGGATCGTTCAGAACAGACTGGGCCGGACGCTCGATGGTTCGCTCACCCCGCAGTATCAACGATTACGATCACAGTTTCGGACCGATAAGAGAAACGCGAGAAAAACGCAGTGGTCACCAGCCCGGCGACCCGCTGAAGGCCGCCAGAGCCATTCTGCACCTGCTCAATCACCCTGAACCGCCAGCGTCACTGCTGCTTGGTAGCGATGCGGTCACGTTCGTCAGGGACAAATTGCAGCAAATGACTGCTGATATTGCCGCATGGGAAAATGTCAGTCGCTCAACGGATGGTTAGCGTGTAATAGGGTGAGAAAGCTGACGCCACGCTCACGCTTTCTTATCCGTTATTTCTGCAGGTGAATAATGCAGATACCCTGCAACACCACCACCGCCATCGGAGGGATGATGGTTACCTTCGGAGACAACCACTTCGCGGAAATCAAAGGGTGAAACACCCTCAATACAGGCGACGTTAACGCCATACTGCTCAGGGTTCGAACGTCGCTGGTGGAATGTGTAGATGCCGCATACCGAGCAAAAGTAGTGTACCGCCTGGCGAGTATTGAAGCGGTACTCTGTCAGTTTGTCTTTCCCTTTGAGGACCTCAATACCCGACAACGGTGCCGAGACGGTCACCGCGCCGCGCATCCGGCAAAACGAACAATTACAGCGGCGAATGGTGTGATAGCCGTCAGATAACTGAACAGAAAATACCACCGCGCCACAATGGCATTGCGCTAATAATTTTTCTGGCATCGTTTCTCTCTCCGAATGAAAGTGGGGCAAGTTATTACCCCGTTAATTATAGGATCTTAATGGAGTTTATTGCTGGTAATGAAGCCTGGCGGTGTATTAACGATAGCCTGAATAAAAGACATTGTCATATTATTGAAATAATACTGTCATAATATCGTCATTATTTCGACATAAATAAAAGGCAGAGTGACATCAGGCGTATTCTTTTGGGTATAAGTAAAAAATATATCACTGGAACAACATGTTAACTTAGTGTATTAAATAGTTGATATTTTAATACGGGGACACATTAACATGGCCACTGTAGTTTTGAATGTTAAAATTGACGAAGCCTTAAAAGAAAGACTGCGCCATTATGCAGAAGTCAATAACGAGAATTTGGGT
Organism: Trabulsiella odontotermitis; assembly: GCF_030053895.1. Classification (NCBI taxonomy): domain Bacteria; kingdom Pseudomonadati; phylum Pseudomonadota; class Gammaproteobacteria; order Enterobacterales; family Enterobacteriaceae; genus Trabulsiella; species Trabulsiella odontotermitis. The sequence continues at coordinate 3,441,700 of NZ_CP125781.1, read as the reverse complement.
ACCGCAACAGAGAAACTGCTGCTGCTAGCCTTCGAAGCGGCAGAAGAGGCGGGAGTATCAGAAGATGACGTTGACAGTCAGCATATCGAAGAAGATGTAACTCCTTTTACTCCTAAAGAAATCAAAGCGTTACGTAAACTTCTGAAGAAGAAAAAATGAAACAGCAACTCTCAACAGCCAGTAATTATAACGAAGCCTGTGAGCTGCTACGCTCGGGCTACGTTAAACATGTCCGACTGAACTGGAATGTCGGGAGCGATGAATTTTTCCGCATTGCTTCCGACTGGTGCGATACTGGTGCGAAAATCAAAAAAGACGGCGACGGTTTTATTATCTCGCTGAAAGGTTTTCCTATCCCACGGCAACACTAATTCTGTCATTTTTCTGTCATAAAATGACGGGATGACGAGCTGCAATTAAGATACTCTACTCTACTCATCTCATATCATCATGGACGCTGATTTAGACGAACTCTTCGGGGTTCGTCAATTTCTCTTTTCCCCGGTGCCTGCGGTAACCTCAGATTATATTATTTTACGCATTCGCATCACGTTATGCTGACCCGCCAGTGAATTCCATAGTGGTTGTAAGGTGTTAAATGCCGCCCGTAATGCATCATCTTCCAGCGTAAAAGGAATGCGCAAATAGCGATCAAACGCACCCGCCAGACCAAACCGTGTGCCGGTGCCCAGGTGTATTCCGGCGCTTTCCGCTCGCGCGGCAAACAAGGTCGCCAGCATATCCGGCAGCTCAACCCAGAATGAAAGACCGCCGTCCGGCTGCGTAAAACGCCACTGCGGAAAATACTCTTCCATCAGCTGACGGCACATATCCCGCCGGGCCGCGAGCATCTGGCGACGTGCAGGCAACAATGTGGATGCGTTTTCCACCAGCCAGCAGGAGGCGAGTTGCTCCAGCAGCGGCGAACCGAGATCCAGCGTGTCACGCGTCTGGATAAGCGATGCAATAGTGCGTGATGACGCACGGATCCAGCCGAGCCGCAACCCGCCCCAGAAACTCTTCCCCGCCGAACCGAGCGTGATCACCGGCGCGTCGGTATTGAACGCTGCCAGCGGTGGCGGGGGGGACGCGTTGTACCACAGATCCACCATCGTCTCGTCGATCACAAGCGTGGTGCGCGAGCGGGCAGCGAGATCCGCAACACGCTGCCGCGTGGCGCTGTCCATACAACGGCCGGTGGGGTTATGGAAATCAGGCATCAGGTACGCCAGCCGCGGAGCGGTTTGGGCGAACGTCGCGGTCAGGCCGTGCACATCCCATCCCTGTTCCGGCAACGAAACGCCGACCGGACGGCAGGACGCTCCCTGAATGGCGGCGATCGCCAGCGGATAGGTCGGGTTATCAACCACCACGCGATCCCCCGGCCCGGTCAGATGGCGCAGGATCAACGCCAGACCGCTGACAGCGCCGTTTACTACCATCACCTCATCGGCGCGCGTCGCCAGCCCCCGCTCGCAATAGCGCCGGGCGATGGCCTCACGCAGGGCCAGAAGCCCTTGCTGATCGTAGCCGGTGCTGGTGAGGTGTTGCGGCAATACCGTCAGTGCATGGCTGAACGCCTGATGAATTTCCGGCCCGGCAGCCAGCGCGGCGGTGGAGAGATCCAGCGCCTGTACCGCCGACATACGAGTCGGCACCGCCGGGCTGCTCTCCGGCAGGATCACCCGCGAACCGCTGCCGTGACGGCTGACAATATAGCCTTCATCACGTAACTGCCCGAGCGCGCTGGCAATGGTCGTGCGGCTGACCGCCAGAGCGGTCGCCAGCTCACGCTCGCCAGGTAAACGGCTGTCCAGCGCCAGCCGACCGTCGAGGATCAACAGGCGTAGCGCATCCGCAAGCTGCCGCCATAGCGGAGTGCGTGAGGTGGTTTCCTGCCAGCGGCCGAGCAGGCGTACCAGCGATTGGGTTCCGGAACGACGAGGTGACATAGCAGTCCACTTTCTAAAAACTGGTCATTAATCATAATGCCATTTTTACGCATGATGAAAGCATAACGCGGTTAACTGAGGTGAAAAATGGGGCGTCGCTTGATTCAACTTTATACTGGCCTGATGTTATATGGCGTCTCTATTGCGCTGTTCGTGCGTGCTGATCTGGGCCTGGATCCGTGGGATGTGTTTCATCAGGGCGTGTCATTTCTGTTATCGATGAAAATCGGTCAGGTGGTGATCCTCACTGGTGTGCTGGTGCTGCTCCTGTGGATCCCGCTGCGGCAACGCCCGGGGCTCGGCACCATCAGTAACGTTATCGTGCTGGGGCTGGTGGCGGACGCGACACTGGCTGTCGTCTCGCCGGTGACTTCACTGACGGTTCGTATCACGCTGCTGGTCTCCGCCGTGGTGATGAATGCGCTGGCGACGGCGCTCTATATTGGCGCCGGGTTTGGCGCGGGCCCGCGCGACGGGCTGATGACCGGACTTCACGCGCGCACTGGCTGGTCGGTACGGGTGATTCGTACCTGCATTGAGCTGTCTGTTCTGTTCATTGGCTGGCTGCTGGGCGGTTCGGTGGGGGTGGGTACCGTGTTTTATGCGCTGGCGATTGGCCCGCTGATCCAGCTCTGCCTGCCATGGTTCGTCCGCCTGCCCGCAAGGCCAACACCGGCGTGATCTGACTCTCCTCCTGTGCGTGCGCCGCTTTACCCGCCGCGTCGAAAACGGCAATGTGGCAGAAGCTTTTTTTACGCATCATGATGAGGACAACATGACACAACTTCTGACGCAGCTGGCGCGCCGGGACTGGGAAAATCCGCAGGTGACTCACTGGCACCGGCTTCCCGCTCACGCACCGTTTCACAGCTGGCGCGATCTGCATTCGGCCTGTCGCGACGCGCCTTCAGCCTCCCGGCGTTCACTGAATGGCGAATGGCGATTCTCGTTATTTGCCGCGCCGGAAGCGGTACCGGAGCGCTGGCTGGATCAGGACTGTGATGATGCGGTGGCGATGCCGGTTCCCTCAAACTGGCAGATGCAGGGGTTTGATACGCCGGTTTACACCAACGTCACTTATCCGATTCCGGTGACGCCACCGCGGGTTCCGGCCAGTAATCCCACTGGCTGCTATTCACGCACGATAGACATTGACGCGGCATGGCTGGCGAGCGGTCAGACACGCATTATCTTCGACGGCGTGAATTCTGCGTTTCATCTGTGGTGTAACGGACGCTGGGTCGGTTATTCCCAGGACAGCCGTTTGCCCGCCGAATTTGATTTGAGCGACGTGCTCACACCCGGCGTCAACCGGCTGGCAGTGATGGTGCTGCGCTGGTGCGACGGCAGTTATCTGGAAGATCAGGATATGTGGCGGATGAGCGGCATTTTTCGTGACGTCACGCTGCTGCATAAACCCCTCACGCAGATCGCTGATTATCATATCGACACACAGCTTAGCGCCGGTTTTCACCATGCCACGCTGGCGGTGCACCTGACGTTACAGGGCGACGCGATGGCGGATACGGAGATTGAGGCTTCGCTGTGGTGGGGTGAAACGCGGGTGATACAACAGCGCCAGCGCCCCGGCTGCGAGATTGTTGATGAGCGTGGCGGCTGGGCGGAACGCCTGACGCTCTCGCTGCCCGTGGAAAATCCCCGTTTATGGAGTGCTGAACAGCCGAACCTTTACCGACTGGTGGTGGCGCTGTATGACGCGCAGGGGGAGCTTCTGGAAAGTGAAGCCTGCGATGTTGGTTTTCGTCATGTGGTCATCGACAACGGCCTGTTAACGCTTAACGGCAAACCGTTGTTGATCCGCGGCGTAAACCGCCATGAGCACCATCCGCAAAACGGTCAGGTGGTGGATGAAGCCACCATGCGCCGCGATATCGAACTGATGAAGCAGCACAATTTTAACGCCGTACGCTGCTCGCATTATCCCAACCATCCCCTGTGGTACAAACTTTGCGATCGCTACGGGCTGTACGTGGTGGATGAGGCGAATATCGAAACCCACGGTATGGTGCCGATGAGCCGTCTGGCGGACGATCCGCAGTGGCTGCCGGCGATGAGCGAGCGCGTGACCCGCATGGTGATGCGCGATCGCAACCATCCGTCGATCATTATCTGGTCATTGGGCAATGAGTCCGGGCATGGCGCGAACCACGATGCGCTGTACCGCTGGCTGAAAACCACTGATCCCACACGCCCGGTGCAGTATGAAGGCGGTGGCGCAAATACGGCCGCCACGGATATTGTCTGCCCGATGTATGCCCGGGTCGATCAGGATCAGCCATTCCCGGCGGTGCCGAAGTGGTCAATTAAAAAGTGGCCATCATTACCCGGTGAAACGCGACCACTCATCCTCTGCGAATACGCCCATGCGATGGGCAACAGCTTTGGCGGTTTTGCTAAATACTGGCAGGCTTTTCGCGCTTACCCGCGTTTGCAGGGGGGCTTCGTCTGGGACTGGGTGGACCAGGCGCTGAGCAAAACCGATGCTGACGGCAACACCTTCTGGGCCTACGGCGGTGATTTTGGCGATACGCCGAATGATCGCCAGTTCTGCATGAACGGGCTGGTATTTCCCGACCGCACGCCGCACCCGGCATTATACGAAGCACAGCGCGCACAGCAATTTTTCCAGTTCCGCCTGCTGAGCACGTCGCCGCTGGTGGTGGAGGTCGAAAGCGAATTCCTGTTCCGTACCAGCGATAACGAACAACTGCGCTGGTGGATTGAACGTGATGGCGAACGGCTGGCCGAAGGTGAGTGTGCGCTTACTCTGGCTCCGCAGGGAACGCGACAGTTGACCCTGCCGTTGCCCGCATTGTCGGCGACGCCGGGCGAGGTCTGGCTCAACGTAGAGGTGTATCAGAAAGCAGCCACCGCCTGGTCTCCGGCGGAACATCGCTGCGCCTGGGATCAGTGGCAACTTCCGTCACCGCTGGCGCTGCCTGATGAGGCTCCGGTTGGAGTGCCACCCCGTCTGCAGACCAGTGATGCTTTTTACGAGATTGTTAATCGCCAGCAGCGCTGGCGGTTCTGCCGTGAAAGCGGTGATCTCATTCAGTGGTGGCGTGACGAGCAACCGACGCTGTTAAGCCCGCTGCGCGATAACTTTACCCGCGCGCCGCTCGATAACGATATCGGCGTCAGCGAAGCCGCCCGCATCGATCCCAATGCCTGGGTTGAGCGCTGGAAAGCTGCCGGTCTGTATCAGATGACCTCCCGGCTGCTCGCCTGTCAGGCGCATGTCTGTGACACGCAAGTGGTGATTGAAACGCAGCAGGCCTGGTGTTATCAGGACAAGCCGCTGTTTATCAGTCGCAAGCGCTGGCGCATCGACGGACAGGGGATTTTGCACGGCGATGTGGATGTGCAGGTCGCTACGGATATCCCGCCGCCGGCGCGCATCGGTTTGCATTGCCAGTTGGCTGAAACCGCCACGAACGTCAGTTGGTTGGGTCTGGGGCCGCATGAAAACTACCCGGATCGTAAGCTGGCGGCGCGACAGGGGCGCTGGACGTTACCGCTGCCGGAATTATTTACACCGTACGTTTTTCCGTCGGAAAACGGTTTGCGCTGCGATACCCGTGAACTGCATTACGGTAGGCACAGTTTGCAGGGCGTGTTCCATTTTGGCCTCAGCCGTTACAGTCAGCGCCAGTTACATGACACAACACACCGTCATCTGCTGCGTGAAGAGCCGGGCACATGGTTGAATCTGGATGCGTTCCACATGGGCGTCGGCGGCGATGACTCCTGGAGCCCCAGCGTATCGCCTGAGTTTTTACTGCCGCAGCGACACCTGCGTTACGCGTTTAGCTGGCATCAGGACTAAACTTATCAACGCCAGATGCGGCCAGACACGCTGGCCGCACTGCTCACTTCGGAGGTTCTCTCATGAAGTATGTTGATGGTTTTGTTGTTGCCGTACCGGCGAAAAATAAGGAGGAGTATCGCCAGATGGCGGCAAAAGCGGCGCCGTTGTTTAAGGAATTTGGCGCCACCCGCGTGGTGGAATGTTGGGCAGACGATGTCCCTGACGGGAAACTGACCGATTTCCGCATGGCGGTAAAAGCGGAGGACGACGAAGAGGTGGTTTTCAGTTGGATTGAGTACCCCTCGAAAGAGGTGCGCGATGCCGCGAACGCCAAAATGATGGCCGACCCACGGATGAAAGAGTTCGGTGAGACAATGCCGTTTGACGGCAAACGTATGATCTACGGCGGCTTTGCGCCACTTCTCGACGAGTAGTTTGTCTGGCTGTGCGGCGTGACCGCCAGCCAGTTGTCTGCGTTTTATTGAATGCCGCTCAGGCCATGCACCATCATGTAAATCCCCACAGCGATGATCAGCACGCCTGAAATCCACGGCGCTTTCTGCGACAGCTCACCAAACCCTTTCCAGCGCGATGAAACGTGCTTCAGGCTCAACGCCGCTACGGCACCGGAGGCGACCAGCGTCAGCGCCAGCCCGACGCTAAAGCTGAGCACCAGCGTGGCACCCAGCGCCACCTGCTTTAGTTGCAGGCAAATCAGCAAAACGGTGATCGACGCCGGGCAGGGGATCAACCCACCGGTCAGGCCAAACAGCGCAATCTGCCCGGTAGTGACGTTTTGCCCCTGAAAACGACGGTTGATCTCTTTCGCATGAGCGAAGGCGTGCGCATCCAGCCCTTCAGCCGTCACCAGTTCATCATGATGGTGGTGGTGATCGTGGTGATGGTCGTGATCATGATGATGGTCATGGTCATGGTCATGATGCGCGTGATCGTCCGGCTGCGTCGCACGCCAGGTACGCCACAGCATCCAGACGGCGATCAAAATAATGACAATCCCGGAGATCAGCTGGAACCAGGGCTCTGAGGTTTGTGCATCCCAGCCGCGGCCAAACCACATTCCCGCCATGGCAATGATCCAGACAACAAGCGTATGCGACACCGTCGCCGCCAGTCCCAGCAATACCGCCTGTTTGAGTGTTCCCCGGATTGCCACAATAAAAGCGGCCATCATCGTTTTTGAGTGGCCGGGTTCCAGCCCGTGCAGCGCACCGAGTAAAATCGCGCTGGGAATGAACAGCCAGGCGTTTCCCTGCTGAAGCAATGAGGAGAAGTCGTTCATAGAAAAGATCCTTGCCATAAAGTGGCGTTATCATACTCCCCCCGAGTATAATTATACTACCCCCCAGTAGAAAAATACGCCGCAGAGGGAGAGCATGATATGCTGGCAACCGAATTAACAGCAGGATCCCGCTATGTCGCATACCGTTCGTCACAAGAAGATGTTATTGACTCGCCTGAAGAAAATTCAGGGGCAGAGCAGTGCGCTGGAAAAAATGCTCAATCGCGAGCATGAGTGTGCAGAAGTCCTGCAACAGCTCGCCGCGATCCGCGGAGCGGTGAACGGCATGATGCTGCAGGTGATTCAGGGGCATCTGACCGATCATGTGGTCAAAGAATCCGCCGAAGAACAGCGCGAGGCGGATCTCGAGATAGTGATGCAGGTGATCAAATCCTATCTGAAATAGGGTTTACGACACCTTAGTGAACAGCTTGCGGCGGTCGATCACCTCGCCATCCGTACGGAACAGCCCGCCACCAGGATAGTGCAGCGTTTGCGGCCAGGCGGGCTCAGGTTTAACGCGGGCCGCCACCACTTCGAAAATAAAAAAGTTGTAGTTATCGACCAACGCATCGTCGTATAAACGGCACTCAAAATTGCCGTGACATTCGGCTATTGCGCTGGCGTGAACATGTTCGCATTTTTCCGCCGTCAGGCCGAATTCAGCAAATTTATCGATGCGATCACCGTCGCAATTACCGATCTTCGCCACCGTGTCGACCATGCTGACATCAGGCAAATTTATCACGCACTCGCCACTCTGGCGGATCATGTCAAAGCTGATATTCCCGGCGGAGATCATGCAGCCAATCAGCGATGGGGTGAATTCCAGAATCGTGTGCCAGCCGAGGGTCATTATGTTATTCCGGCCCTGCCAGCGGCTGCTGACCAGTACCACCGGGCCGGGTTCCAGCCAGTGGCGGACGTCGTGTAACGGCCATGGTTTTTTTTGCATCATGGTTAATCCTCATCAGGAGAACACCATGACGGTGAGGCTCACGGTGCTCTGAGGTTCTCTTCTGCCCACAGAATAAAATCTGTTTTAGGCAGCGCCTTACTGTACAACCAGCCCTGACCGTACTGCACACCATGCGCCCGCAGCCAGTCGCGCTGGGCTGTCGTTTCCACACCTTCGGCAACCATCGCCAGATTCAACGATTTTGCCATCTCAATAATATGCGGCGTCACCTGCTTATATTCCAGCGCATCGACAAAAGACTTGTCGATTTTGAGCGTGTCCACGTCCAGATCCTGCAAATAGCGCAGGCTGGAATAGCCGGTGCCGAAATCATCAATATAGATGGCGTGGCCGTTTTTACGGTATCGGGTCAGTACCGGCAGCGTTGCGTTCGGATCGGCAAACCCGCGTTCGGTCAGCTCAAGAGCGATTTGCGACGGCGCCAGCTGCCAGTGGTTGAGCTGTTTGCTGAGAAACGCCGCCAGCGAGGGCGACAGCAAATCCTCAACCGACAGGTTGATCGAGACGTGAAAATCCGGGTGCTGTTGCAGCCACTTGCCCAGATCCTGGAATACACGGGCAATGACCCGCTCGGTGAGTCGGGTAATCAACCCGGTCTGTTCTGCCAGCGGAATGAAAATCTCTGGCGACAGCCAGCTACCGTCCGGTTGTTGCCAGCGCGCCAGCGCTTCGGCGCCGACGATTTTGCCGCTGCTCAGCGACACAATCGGCTGGTAATGTACCGAGATTTCGTTGGCGTTGATCGCATCCAGCATCCGGTGATGAGGCGACTGTAAACGGCGCAGCAACCGCACGATAAAAAAGCAGGTTAACAGGCTGACCAGAACGCCGATTGGCATCCACACCAGTAACTGACGATGCCACTGCATTTTCAGCGGTGTAACCGATGACCAGGTCAGGATCGCCAGACCGAGTTCCGGGTATTCCCGCAGATTATAAAGCGAGTTTTTGTTTTCCAGCGTCGACAGTTGTTCTTTCGTCATTCGCCGCCAGACGCTCAGATCAACCGGCTGCGTCGAGGCGATCACGCGTTGTCCTTTGCTGCCGATCAGCGCAGTCTCAATCTCATTGGTGCCCGCCGGAAGCACGTCAATCAGCGAGGCGGGATCGATCATTACCATGTAGTTTCCCGATCCCATCGCGCCCATAAAATGCTTTATACCGAGGTCGTTTTGCTGAGTTAACCAGGCTTTGTAGCCGTCCGCTGTCACGCTATCGGGAGGAGGAAAGGTGATCTCCGGACTATGGCGCTCAAGCGATGAACATTGCGGCACCGCGTTTTCTGTCCACAGGACTTCCTGGACATAGCGGTGAACATACGAAATCTGACGCATCGAACGCAGATGCGCTGTGCTGCAGGGGACGCCAGTGAATTCATTCGCCTCGACCAGCGCCTCTTTTGCCTGTTGCGTTACCATGTTAGTGCGCATCAGCACCCGATCGGTGTACGACTCCAGCTCCTTGATAAAGACTTCATTAGCCTGACGATTCGCCAGCCAGACGCTGAGAATGATGGGAGCAAAAACAGAGAGGATCAAAACACCTGTCACCAGGCTCACCAGATGTCGCGTCGTCACAGACCTTCCCTTCTAAAAGGCTGATATCAGTAAAACAATTATACGCGATGGTAGAAAATCCTCCTTGTGAAAACAGAGGAATTGGGGGCCGTATGAGGGGAACCCGGCGGCGAATATTTAGCGACGATGCGCCAGCGAGCGCACCAGCCGATCGCCAGCCATTTGTACGCCCTGCACCAGTAACACGAGGATGGCGACGGTGCCAAACATGATCTGATTATTAAAGCGCTGATAACCGTAGCGGATCGCCAGATCGCCAAGCCCGCCGCCGCCAATGACGCCTGCCATCGACGAGAAACCAATCAGCATCACCACGGTTAAAGTAATGGCTGCCAGCAGCGTCGGTAGCGCTTCGGGCAGCAATGCTTTGGCGATCACCTGCCAGAGATTACCGCCCATCGACAAAATCGCTTCAATGCGACCGTAATCCACTTCATCGAGCGCGTTCTCCGTCAGGCGTGCGAAAAACGGAAACGCGCCGATAGTGACCGGAACTATGGCCGCCGTGCTGCCAAGCGTTGTGCCGACCAGCAGTCGGGTGAAAGGGATCATGGCGATCAGCAACACAATAAACGGCAGCGAACGGCCGATGTTAATGATAGCCCCCAGAACAGCATTGATTTTTGGCAGCGGCAGCAATCCGTCCCGGCGCGAAACGAACAGCAGTACGCCGAGCGGCAGGCCGATGAGTACGGTGAACAGTGCGGCAAAGCCTACCATATACAACGTCTCCAGCGTGCCGTTCAGCAGCACCGGCCACAAGTCTTCCCAGCTCATGCGACTCCCCATAACAGCCTCCTGTCGACGTTGTGACGCGCCAGAAAGCGCCGTTCGGCGTCCGGGTCGGTCAGTAGCGCCTGGCGCAGACGCGACCACGGCGACACCAGCAAATCAGCAATGCGCCCGCTTTCAATCAGCTCGCCGTTTTCCAGCAGGGCGGCGTGATCGCAAAGGGTTTTGACCACCTCCAGTTGATGGGTAATCAGGACGATCGTCAGGCCAAGCTGCTGGTTAATTTGCGCCAGCAGGGACAGCACCGACGCAGTGGTTTCCGGATCGAGGGCGCTGGTGGCTTCGTCGCACAGCAGCACGTCGGGCCGTGCCGCCAGCGCTCTGGCGATACCGACGCGCTGTTTCTGTCCGCCAGAAAGCTGCGATGGAAAGGCGGCGGCTTTTTCGCTGAGCCCGACCAGCGAAAGCAGTTCCGTCACCCGTGCCTGCCGCCGGGCTTTGGGTTCCCCGGCAATCTCCAGCGGAACAGCGATGTTATCGGCCACGTTGCGGGCGTGCAGTAAATTGAAGTGCTGAAAAATCATCCCGGTACGCAGCCGGTGTGCCCGCAGCGCACGGCTGTCAAGCAGGCTGATGTCCACGCCATCGAACAGCACCCGGCCCGAGGAGGGGCGTTCCAGCATATTCAGACAGCGGATCAGGGTGCTCTTTCCTGCGCCGCTTCGACCCAGGATGCCGTAAATAGCGCCGTGCGGGATCGCCAGCGAGATGTCCTGAAGCGCCGGTCGGCCTGTTCCGGCATACTGCTTGCTCAGCCCTTCAATCTGGATCATGACTGTGGCGTCGCTACCGGGATCACCGAGCCGTTGTAATGCTGACGAATAAACGCTGCCACCTGCGGCGAGGCCAGATCTTTCGCCAGTTCTTTAATGCGCGGATCGTTCTCCAGTTGCGGTGTAGTGACCAGAATATTGGCGTACGGATTGTGCTCCGCCTTCTCCAGCCCCAGCGCATCTTTGGCTGGCGACAGGCCCGCTTCCAGCGCGTAGTTACCGTTGATCACCGCGAGGTCAACATCGTCCAGCGAGCGGGGAATTTGTGGTGATTCAATTTCCAGGATCTTCAGTTTTTTCGGGTTATCGACGATGTCTTTCGGCGTCGCCAGCGTGGTTGCCGGATCGGTGAATTTCGCGTTGAGTCTGATAAGCCCCTGGCTTTGCAACAGGAACAGCGAACGGCTCAGGTTGGTGGCGTTATTCGGTACAGCAACCGTGGCACCGTCAGGCAGCGATGTAAAATCTTTATGTTTGTGGGAATAGATCCCGAGCGGCTCAATATGCACCGTCGCGGCGACGGCAAACGTCTTGCCCAGCGCCTTTTCCTGATCTTTCAGATAGGGCAGATGCTGGAAATAGTTAGCGTCCACGTCGCCATTCGCCAGCAGTTCGTTGGCGTTCACGCCGCTGGTCAGTTCGACGATTTTCAGATCCAGTTTCGGATCCTGCTTTTTGATGAAGTTAAGGATTTCGGCGTGCGGCACCGGATCGGCGGCAATGCGCAAGGCGTCGGCCTGTGCGCCCCATGCCAGTGAAAGCGCCAGCGTAACCCCTGCCAGTCTGAAAGCGGCATTTTTCATGATGTTATTCCTGTTGTTATTTAAGCGATTAACTGTTCAGTACGTTCGCGCAACACGTCGCGATAGTAGCGTTCGGCCACATCCGGGTGCGATCGCAGCCGTCCTTTGAGGTAATTCCAGCCCACATCGCGCAGCAGCGGATTTTGCGGATCGCTTTGCGGCCCGGGGGCTTCTTTTGCCAGCACATCCGGCAGCGCATAGACAGGCACCACAGCATCCAGCTGTGCGCCGAGGAAGAAGGCAATCGACAACCGTTCCTGATCCGCAGGTGGTGAGACGACGCGGTGAACCGTGGCGCGCAGATAACCATTGGTTGCCAGTTCCAGCAGTTCGCCGATGTTCACGACAAAACTGCCGGGCAGCGGCGCGGCATCAATCCATTCACCTTCGCTGACTTCCACCTGCAATCCTTTTTGCTCATCCTGCAGCAGAAAACTGAGGAAGCCGGAATCTTTATGCGCGCCCACACCCTGCGAACTCTGGTTTTCCTGCTGCCCGGGGTAGCGGATCAATTTGATATGTTCGTTGGGTTTTTCGCCGTACAGCGCATCGAACGCTGTGACCGGCAGAGAGAGCGCTTCGGCAAACGCGCGCAGCAGATCGATTGCCATGCCGGTCATAGCCTGTTGCCACGTCAGCAGCGCGGGTTTCAGTGTCGGCAGGGCGGCAGGCCAGAGATTAGGACCCTGAAGCTGTTGCCAGCGGGGAGCATCATCAGCCAACTGGAGGGCAGGGCGTTCGGCACCGATGTCGAACTGTTCGCGCCAGTCGGGTTGCCCGCGGGTCAGTTCGGCAGCTGCCCGGTTGTAGCCGCGAAAATGGGGCGAGTGGATCATCGCCACCTGCTGTTTTTGCGTCTCGCTGAGGGCAAAAAAGCGTCGGGCTTCCTGCTGCAACGTCAGTTGCAGTTTGTCTTCAATACCGTGATTTGTGAGATAGAAAAAGCCGACATCACGCGCGGCGTGGCGCAGTTGTTGCAGGAACGCAGGGCGTTCGGCGGGATTATGGTAGCGGGCAAAGTCCAGTACGGGCAGCGTGGTAATACTCATTGTTGTCTCCTGAAAACAGGGGCGATGAAAATAGTCGTCTGGGGAGCGTCGGGGGGTAACAACAGCGCTGCATGGTGAATTCCTCGTCATGGGGTTCTGTACGCAGAGTGCCTGAAGCGGAATTTTTCAACCAATACCGTTCTTTTCTAACTTATGACAGCGTGGGGTTCGGTGCTTTTGCATAAAACGCATAACGCAAAGGCACCGGTGCGGGGAGGATTACTGGCGACAGCTTTCCAGCGTATTTAACTGTTTGCCGTCGTCGGTGAAGTTGTCGGCTGAGAGCCATTTGCGAAAAGCGCGATCGAGGGCAGGCCACTCTTTGTCAATAATGGAAAACCAGTCGGTATCGCGATTATGACCTTTGGCTACCAGCGCCTGGCGGAACCGTCCTTCATACTGAAATCCCAGTCGTGCTGCCGCGAGGCGCGACGGCTCATTGAGGCTGTTGCATTTCCATTCATAGCGTCGATAACCGAGCGTGTCGAAGGCGTAACGCATCAGCAGCCACTGGGCTTCTGTTGACAACGGCGTGCGCGTCATCAGGGAAGAGAAATGTACGCTACCGACCTCCATGACGCCATTTCTGGCATCAATGCGCATCAGGGCCAGCGAGCCGACCGGGGCGTCTGTTTGTTTGTCGATTACCGCGAAATGGAGCGGATCCTGCAACGTGCTTATGCTCTCAACCCAACGGGTAAAATCTTCAACACTGGTATCCGGCTCGCGTGCAAGCCACGTCCAGCTACGGGTGTCGGGTGACAGGGCATAGGCAGAAAACAACGCGCTGGCGTGGCGAACCTGCAGCGGTTCAAGACGACATAAACGTCCTTCCAGGATCACGCGTTCAGGACAGGGGCGTGGCTGCCAGTCGGGGAGCGCGTCGCCAACAGGCTGGCCAAACTGATTAAGCTGAGTCATGGGAATATCCTTATGGGAACACGCTATGAGCGTATGCTGTTCCGCGCCGGATGGAAAGGTGCAGCGTGAGGGCCAGCGTTAGCTGGCACGGGTCAGGGTATAGATATCATAGAAAGAGAGTTCGCCTTTGGTGGCGATCATTTTTTGCAACTGCGACTTTTGCTGTTCCGCGACGTCCGGCGACTGGAGAATACGGTCAATTAACTGCGCAGGCACGAAACGGGTGTTGTACCATTCGCCGTTATAGCAAACGCGGAAATCCAGCACGTCGATATCTTCATAGTGATAACGCGGGTAGACGTCGAAAAAGAAAAAACCGTTCAACAGAATAAACAGTACCAGCAACAGCCAGACCGAATCGGCCAGCGTTTCGCTGCGCAGCATCACAATCAGCGTGGCCAGAAACGCTGCGTACATGCCGAGAAACAGTCCCGGATGATTACGAATAAAACTGATACTGAAACGCGGTCGGTTGTCGCGCTTTTCCTGAAGATTGAGCTCATCAATGGTATTGGTGAGCAGCCGCTGGATCTCTGTCATCCGAACCTCGGGTTATGCTATATAGGGAAACGGCCTATTTTATGTTGCGAAAACCAAGGCGAAAAGTAACAGATTGGTTGCGGAAAAGCATAACAGTTGACTGCAAAAACTGTTTGCAGGGAACAATCCCGACGATGCTGTGTGTACGCAGAGGCCACGAGCCTGGAAGCAGAAACGAAGACAAACATACGGTGAAGTGAACGCAAAATTACCGGATAAACTTCCATACGGAGGTCGGGATCTTGTCGTAAAGTTTATTCATCGTCAATTCAGCGAGACGATGATCGGCCGCTGAGTAAAATACAGCCAGTTCATTGTCGGGAAGTTCATATTTATTTTTTTCGATCACACGCTCAAGGGTATCAATAGACTGGCAACGTCGCAGACGCAACAAATAATCATTTTTGGTTAATGGCTTATCTGACATAAATTCACCTGTTGTTTGTAATATCTTTAACATGAGAGACTGACGGGGTTAGCCCGGCTCGCATTGGTGAAACAACGAAAAAGTCTGTTCCCGGACTTCCGCCATTTCTGCAGATCTTCTGCATTAATCCCATAGTTACCGAACAACATAAAAGTGTCGTCTAGGTATTCATCAATCTGAGCAATCAGTTTATTGTCTTCATTGTACTTAATTTTATAATTAAGTGCGAAGGTCGCAATGTGCTCAATCAGCTCATTCAACTGAAGATTAACCGCAGAGGTCGGGTCGTTAACCCATCCGTGGTTGCTCTCCTCGAGGTTAGCAAGGCAATCATGATACAGGGTCTCACAGAGAAATTTAAGCTGTGCGATATCATGTCTTTTTGGCGAATATTCGTCCATAACGCATCCCCTTATGAGTGGTATACACGACGACGATCAAACACCGTTTCGGGATGGAGACTACTGACTGACCTGAGGCATTAGCTGTAAACCTGATTAGCTATTACTATAATCTACTCTTATAAAGATTTCACTGGCCTATTACGAAAAATTACAAATATTCGATGTAATTAAAGTTAATCTTCCGGCGCAGTAAGTAAAACTAAACCTTCTGACCCTGGATTAAAGGCAAAGTTCCATGTATGGCCCTTTCAATTCATTAACTTAGTATTATTACTCACAATTTAATGACAATTCTTAGCGTGAACACTCAGCCAGGAATATTCCTGGTGGTCCGCGCAGTTCTCTGAGAAAGCATATTTAGCCCACACTGAGAAAAGGGAAAAGTCTCTATAATGTATATTATATACTTTAATCACCTTATCTTAAATAAACGTTAACGCAATAAATTCATTTTGGGATTCAGACGAAAAAAAGGGCCGCAAACGCGGCCCCTGGTCGGCAGGATTAGTGATGCTCAACCGTATGGCTGTGCTCAATATCCTCGTTTTTGCGGTTAAAGCGGCGGCGAACCACCACGAAGAACACCGGTACGAAGAAGATAGCGAGAATGGTGGCGGTCACCATCCCGCCCATCACGCCGGTACCAACGGCGTTCTGCGCACCGGAGCCTGCACCGGTGCTGATAACCAGCGGCAGTACCCCGAGGATGAACGCCAGCGAGGTCATCAGGATTGGACGCAGACGCATACGAACCGCTTCCAGCGTCGCTTCAATCAGACCTTTGCCCTCTTTCTCCATCAGATCTTTGGCGAATTCGACGATCAATATCGCGTTCTTCGCCGACAAGCCAATGGTTGTCAGCAGGCCCACCTGGAAGTAAACGTCGTTGGTCAACCCACGGAAGGTCGCCGCCAGCAGCGCACCGATAACCCCCAGCGGCACCACCAGCATAACCGAGAACGGAATCGACCAGCTCTCGTATAGTGCGGCCAGACAGAGGAAGACCACAATCAGCGAGATGGCGTACAGCGACGGTGCCTGGTTGCCGGAGAGGCGTTCCTGATAGGACATACCCGTCCAGTCATAACCGATACCGGTCGGCAGTTTACCCGCCAGTTCTTCCATCATCGCCATGGCTTCACCGGTACTCTTGCCGGGTGCGGCCTGGCCCAGAATTTCCATTGATGGCAGACCGTTATAACGCTCCAGACGCGGAGAACCGTATTCCCAGTGTGAGGTCGAGAATGCTGAGAACGGCACCATTTGCCCGTCGCTACCGCGCACGTACCAGTTGTTGATATCGTCCGGCAGCATGCGGTATTTCGCCTCAGACATCACGTACACTTTCTTCACACGACCACGGTCGATGAAGTCGTTGACGTAGCTACCGCCCCAGGCAGAGCCCAGCGTGGTATTGATGTCGCTAATGGAAACACCCAGTGCCTGCGCTTTTTCCTGATCGATATCGATCTTGTACTGCGGCGTATCTTCCAGGCCGTTAGGACGAACACCGACTAACAGGTCAGGATGTTTCGCAATCTCGCCAAACAGCTGGTTACGCGCCTGCGTCAGTTTTTCGTGACCGAGGTTCGCCTGGTCAATCAGCTCGAAGTCGAAGCCGGTCGCCGTACCCAGTTCCACAATAGCGGGCAGGTTAAAGGCGAAGACCATTGCATCTTTGATACCGGCGAAATGTCCGCTGGCGCGTTCGGCGATAGCGGGCACTTTGTTCTCTTCACCCGGACGCTCATCCCAGTTTTTCAGTGAGATAAACGCAAGACCGGAGTTCTGCCCACGACCGGAGAAACCGAAACCGTTAACGGTAAAGACGGAGTTAACGTTGTCTTTTTCGTTTTTCAGGTAGTAATCGGTCACTTCATCCAGCACTTTCTGCGTACGCTCCTGCGTCGCACCGGCGGGAAGCTGCGCCATGGTCAGGAACACGCCCTGGTCTTCGTCCGGCAGGAACGAACTGGGCAAGCGAACAAACAGAAACGCCATGCCTACCACGATGATGATATAGAGCAGCAGATAACGACCGGTGCTGCGCAGAATATTGCCTACGCTGTCGGTGTAATGGTGCGTGCTCTTTTCGAACATGCGGTTAAACCAGCCGAAGAAGCCTTTTTTGCCTTCGCCGTGATCGCCTTTCGCCACCGGTTTCAGCATCGTGGCGCAGAGGGCCGGGGTGAGGATCATCGCCACCAGTACTGACAGCACCATCGCGGAAACGATAGTGATCGAGAACTGACGGTAAATAGCCCCGGTCGAACCGCCGAAGAAGGCCATCGGAATGAACACCGCAGAAAGCACCATCGCGATACCCACCAGTGCGCCCTGAATCTGGCCCATGGATTTACGCGTGGCTTCTTTAGGCGGTAGCCCTTCTTCCATCATCACACGTTCGACGTTTTCCACCACGACGATGGCGTCATCCACGAGCAGACCTATCGCCAGCACCATCCCGAACATCGTGAGGGTGTTTATCGAGTAGCCAAACGCGGCGAGTATCGCAAACGTCCCTAACAGAACGACCGGCACCGCGATGGTTGGGATCAGCGTCGCACGGAAGTTTTGCAGGAACAGGTACATGACCAGGAACACCAGCACGATCGCTTCAACCAGCGTTTTCACCACTTCGTTAATGGAGATCTTAACAAACGGGGTGGTGTCGTACGGGTAAACCACTTTCAGGCCATGTGGGAAGTACGGTTCCAGTTTAGCGATGGTCGCACGTACCGCTTCAGCGGTATCCAGCGCGTTGGCACCGGTTGCCAGTTTAATCCCCAGACCGGAAGCTGGCTGGCCGTTAAAGCGGGCAATAACATCGTAGTTTTCACCACCCAGCTCGATTTTCGCCACATCACGCAGACGAACCTGAGAGCCATCCTGATTCACTTTCAGCAGGATTTTGCCGAACTCATCCGTATTGGTCAGACGGGTTTGCGCGATGATCGAGGCGTTAAGCTGCTGGCCTTTCACCGGCGGCGTACCACCGAGCTGGCCGGCCGCCACCTGGGCGTTCTGGGCTTTGATCGCGGTAATCACGTCAACCGGTGTTAACTGGAAATTATTCAGTTTGTTCGGATCCATCCAGATACGCATTGCGTACTGGGCGCCGAACAGCTGAACGTCACCGACACCGCTGGTACGGCTGACCGGATCTTTAATGGTCGCACCGACGTAGTCCGCGATGTCTTCCTGGGTCATGGAGCCATCGGTACTGATCATACCGAGAACCATCAGGAAGCTACTGGACGATTTCTCTACGCTTACCCCTTGTTGTTGAACTTCTTGCGGCAACAGCGGCATGGCCAGTTGCAGTTTGTTCTGCACCTGAACCTGCGCGATGTCGGCGTCTGTCCCGGAATCAAAGGTAATCGTAATCTGCACGGTACCAGAGGAATCACTGGCCGAGGACATGTACAACAGGTTATCGATACCGTTCATGTTCTGTTCGATAACCTGCGTAACGGTATCCTGGACCGTTTTCGCATCTGCGCCAGGGTAGGTTGCGGTGATCTGAATCGCGGGTGGCGCAATGGTAGGATATTGCGCCACTGGCAGCTTCAGGATCGCAAGCGCCCCTGCCAACATGATGATGATCGCGATAACCCACGCAAAGATGGGGCGATCGATAAAAAACTTAGCCATGTCTTAACGGCTCCTGTTTAAGTTAAGACTTAGGTTGTTCAGGCTGCTTGCCCGCTGCGGCTTGTTGGTTATTTTCCGCCGCGGCTTCCTGCGCTTGTACCTGAACACCAGGACGCACTTTTTGCAGTCCTGTCACAATGACGCGATCGCCAGATTTCAGACCCTCTGTCACCAGCCACTTGTCGCCAATCGCCTGCGTTGCCGTAATCTGGCGCACTTCGACTTTATCGCCTGCGCCAACGATCATTGCCGTCGCATCACCACGCGGTGTGCGGGTTACGCCCTGTTGCGGAACCAGCAAGGCCTCCGGATTAGTGCCTTCCTGCAGGCGGGCACGTACAAACATGCCTGGTAACAGGTAGCCATCTGGGTTCGGGAAGACAGCGCGCAGCGTGATAGAACCGGTCGTCTGATCAACGGTCACATCGGAGAATTCCAGCGTGCCTGACTGCGGTAGTGTTTTGCCTTCGCTGGTGACCAGTTCGACTTTCGCCTTACCGTTCTCCTGCTGCAGCTTGCCGCTCGCCAACTCTTCTTTCAGACGCAGGAAATCATTGCTTGATTGCGTCACATCCACATAGATCGGATCAAGTTGCTGCACGGTGGCCAGCGCCGTTGATTGCCCGTTCTGCACCAGTGCGCCTTCCGTGACAGCAGATTTGCCAATGCGGCCGCTGATAGGCGAGGTGACTTTGGTGTAGGCGAGGTTAATGCGCGCGGTTTCTACCGCGGCTTTTGCCGCGACCACAGCAGCGTTAGCCTGCTGGGAATCCGCGAGCGCGCTGTCGTAATCCTGTTGACTGATGTACTTGGTACCCAACAGTTTCTGATAACGTTTGACCGTCAGCGACGCGATGTTGGCGGCAGCCTGGGCTTTCGCCAGATCGCCTTTCGCGCTTTCATAAGTGGCCTGATAGGTTGCTGGATCAATCTGATACAGAGAGACACCGGCTTCGATATCACTACCTTCTACAAAGTTACGTTTCAGGATGATACCGCTGACCTGGGGACGAACTTCCGCAATACGGTATGCGCTGGTGCGGCCAGGGAGTTCAGTGGTGATCTGTAGAGGTTCTGATTTGAGCGTTACGACGCCAACGGCTGGCATCTGTTGCGCTCCTTGTTGAGCTGGTTTTTCGTCACATCCTGTTAGCGCTATGCCGCCTGAGAGCATCAGAACGATCGCCAGAGGCGTCAACCCTCTGTTTTTGTTCATATGGAAACCTCTAATGTCCGATTTCAAATTGATCAATGGATCAAATGTCCGCAAACCCATTGCTGCGTTTATATTATCGTCGTGCTATGGTACAAACATTCACAAATGTATGTAAATCTAACCCCTGTAAATTCACCGACATATGGCACGAAAAACCAAACAGCAAGCGCTCGAAACGCGACAACACATTCTGGATGTCGCGCTGCGTTTGTTTTCGCAGCAGGGAGTATCATCCACCTCACTGGCGGAGATTGCAAAAGCCGCTGGCGTCACGCGTGGAGCTATTTACTGGCATTTTAAAAACAAATCTGATGTATTCAGTGAGATCTGGGAGCTTTCAGAGTCGAGTATCAGCGATCTCGAAACTGAGTATCGGGCAAAATTCCCTGGGGATCCACTCTCAGTTTTAAGGGAAATACTAGTCTATATTCTTGAAGCTACAGTGATCGATGAGCGCCGACGCCTGATGATGGAGATTATTTTCCACAAATGTGAGTTCGTGGGCGAGATGGCGGCAGTGCAACAGGCGCAGCGTAGTCTGTGTCTCCAGAGTTACGATCGCATTGAACAGGCGCTGGAAGAGTGCATTCATGCCCGGCTCCTGCCCGCCAATTTGCTGACCCGCCGCTCGGCGATCCTGATGCGCAGCTACATCTCCGGCATTATGGAAAACTGGCTTTTCTCCCCTCAGCTGTTTGATCTCAAAAAAGAAGCGCGGGACTACGTCGCCATTTTGCTGGAAATGTATCAGTTTTGCCCGACGCTGCGTGCGCCACCAGCCGGGTAACGGCTTGTCGCCACACCAGGAATTTTCTTATCGTCTTTGGCTATTCGGCTGATGGCAGAAGTGCTATTCTTCGCCGGGCAATTGTCCCCGGTCATCCCGGTTTCTGCAATCATTCTTGATAACACTATGCTGCACTCAATTCGCTGGCGGAATAATCTCACCGCACTGGTTGTCGTATTCATTTGTTTTTTTAGCGTCGTCTCCATGAGTCAGGCCCGCGCCGGGGCAAATGACCTGCCCGACCGCGCCGATGTTCAGAGCCAACTGAACGCGCTGAATAAACAGAAAGAACTCTCTGCGCAGGATAAGCTTATCCAGCAGGATCTTACGGAAACATTACAGACGCTCGATAAAATTGATCGCGTCAAAGATGAGACGGCACAGCTCAAGCAGCAAGTGGCGCAGGCGCCTGCCAAAATGCGCCAGGCGACAGACAGCCTCAATGCGCTGAGCGATGTGGATAACGACGACGAAACCCGCAAAACGCTGAGCACGCTGTCGCTGCGCCAGCTGGAAGCGCGGGTGTCGCAAATCCTCGATGAACTACAGACCTCACAAAACGATCTCGCGACCTATAACAGCCAACTGGTGTCGTTGCAGACCCAGCCTGAGCGGGTGCAGAACGCCATGTACACGGCGTCACAGCAGCTTCAGCAAATTCGTAATCGCCTGAACGGTACGATTGTTGGCGAAGGCGCGCTGCGCCCCAGCGAGCAAGGGCTGTTGCTGACGCAACAGGCCTTGTTGAATGCGCAGATTGACCAACAGCGTAAAAGCCTCGAAGGCAATACGATTTTGCAGGATACGCTGCAGAAACAGCGCGACTATGTGACCGCTAACAGCAACCGTCTCGAGCATCAGCTCCAGTTGTTGCAGGAAGCGGTAAACAGCAAACGGCTGACGCTCACCGAGAAAACCGCGCAGGAAGCGGTAACGCCAGATGAAACGGCGCGTATTCAGGCTAATCCGCTGGTGAAACAGGAGCTGGAGATCAACCATCAGCTGAGTCAGCGGCTCATCAGCGCCACTGAAAACGGCAACCAGTTGGTTCAGCAAAATATTAAAGTCAAAAACTGGCTTGATCGCGCGTTGCAGTCCGAGCGCAATATTAAAGAACAGATTGCGGTATTGAAGGGCAGTCTGCTGCTGTCGCGTATCCTTTATCAGCAGCAACAGACGCTGCCGTCCGCCGATGAACTGGAAGATATGACCAACCGGATCGCGGATTTACGTCTGGAGCAGTTCGAAGTGAATCAGCAGCGCGATGCTCTTTTCCAGAGCGACACGTTTGTCGCAAAACTGGAGGAGGGGCACAGCAGCGAAGTGAATGGCGAGGTCCATGACGCGCTGGTGGAAGTGGTCGATATGCGCCGCGAGCTGCTCGATCAGCTCAATAAACAGCTGGGCAACCAGCTGATGATGGCCATTAACCTGCAAATCAACCAGCAGCAGCTGGTGAGCGTATCGAAAAGCTTAAAAGAGATCCTCACTCAGCAGATTTTTTGGGTAAACAGCAACAAGCCAATGGACTGGGACTGGATTAAATCCTTCCCGAAAGCGCTGAAAGATCAGTTCAAAGCGATGAAAATCACCGTCAACTGGGAAAAGGCGTGGCCTGCGGTGTTTATCGCATTTCTTGCCGGATTACCGCTGCTGCTCATCGCCGCGCTGATCCGCTGGCGGCTGAAATGGTTGCGGGATTATCAGCAGAAGCTGGCGTCTCAGGTCGGGCAACTGCGTAACGACAGCCAGTTGCATACGCCGAAAGCGATACTTATCGATCTGATCCGCGCGTTGCCGGTGGTGATGATTATCCTCGCTGTCGGGCTTATTTTGCTGACCATGCAACTCAATATCAGCGATCTGCTGTGGGCATTCAGTAAAAAACTGGCGATGTTCTGGCTGGTATTCGGCCTGTGCTGGAAAGTACTGGAAAAAAATGGCGTGGCGGTAACGCATTTCAATATGCCCGCGGAGCTGACCAGCCACTGGCGACGCCAGATTGTGCGCGTCAGCCTGGCGCTGCTGCCGCTGCATTTCTGGTCGGTCGTGTCTGAGCTTTCTCCGCTGCATCTGATGGATGATGTGCTGGGGCAGTTTGTCATTCTGCTTAATCTGCTGCTCATCACTATTCTGATCTGGCCGATGTGCCGCGACAGCTGGCGGGACAAAGAATCTCATAGTCTGCGTCTGGCGACCGTCACCGTGCTGGCGATTGTCCCGGTAGCGCTGATGGTTCTCACCGCTACCGGTTATTTCTACACTACGCTACGACTGGCCGGGCGCTGGATTGAAACCGTTTATCTGGTCATCCTCTGGAATCTGTTGTACCAGACCGTATTACGCGGGCTGAGCGTCGCCGCGCGTCGCATTGCCTATCGTCGGGCGCTGGCGCGTCGCCAGCATATGGTGAAAGAGGGGGCCGAGGGCGCAGAGCCGCAGGAAGAACCGACGATTGCGCTGGAGCAGGTCAACCAGCAAACGCTGCGCATTACTATGCTGGTGATGGTGGCGCTGTTTGCGGTGATGTTCTGGGCCATTTGGTCCGATCTCATCACCGTGTTTGCCTATCTCGATAGCATCACGTTATGGCACTACACCGGTTCCGAGGCGGGCGCCAGCGTCATGAAGAGCGTCACACTGGGCAGTTTGCTGTTTGCGGTGATTGCATCAATGGTGGCCTGGGCGTTGATCCGCAACCTGCCGGGCCTGCTGGAAGTGCTGGTGCTGTCCCGGCTGAACATGCGCCAGGGCGCATCCTATGCCATTACTACCATCCTTAATTACGTGATTATCGCCGCGGGCGCGATGACCGTATTTGGTTCGCTCGGCGTCTCGTGGGATAAACTGCAATGGCTGGCGGCGGCGTTATCGGTCGGTCTCGGGTTTGGTTTACAGGAGATTTTCGGTAACTTTGTCTCTGGTCTGATCATCCTGTTTGAACGCCCGGTACGCATCGGCGATACCGTTACCATTGGCACATTCTCTGGTACGGTCAGCAAGATCCGTATTCGCGCGACTACGATCACCGATTTCGACCGCAAAGAGGTGATCATCCCGAATAAGGCCTTTGTGACCGAGCGATTGATCAACTGGTCTCTGTCCGACACCATCACCCGCGTGGTGATCCGCCTCGGGGTGGCTTACGGATCCGATCTCGACAAGGTGAAAGAGGTACTGCTGAAGGCGGCGAATGAACATCCTACGGTGATGCAGGATCCGGCACCCGCCGTGTTCTTTACTACCTTTGGCGCCAGTACGCTGGACCACGAGCTTCGTTTGTACGTTCGTGAACTGCGTGATCGCAGCTACACCGTCGATGAGCTGAACCGGGCTATCGATCGCCTGTGCCGTGAAAACGGTATCGACATTGCCTTTAACCAACTGGAAGTCCATCTGCGGAATGAAAAGGGTGATGAAGTCAGGGAAGTGAAGCGAGAGATTAAAGGGGATGATGCCGCAGGGGCAGTAAGCGAATAACAACGCGGGGCGGGTCATGCTCGCCCCGTTGACATTTAGTGCGTCAGCGTCGCCAGTGCTTCAGGTGTTAACCCGGTGACTGTCATTACGGTAGTGGTGTCGATACCGCAGGCCAGCATTTTCCGGGCGATGTTGCGTGTTTCCTCCTCACGGCCTTTTTGCATGCCTTCTTTGATGCCTTCTTCCATGCCTTGTCGGATACCTTCTTTCTGTCCTTTTTGTCGGCCTTTTTCTTCCAGCCATTGCGCGATAGTCATCAGTAAATCCTTATGTTGCGGTGCACGTTGCGCCAGTCTGCGAATACCACATTTTTCAGGATACCGCATCGTACGGCGTTGCTGAAAGTTTTTCCATGTCACTCCATCATCGTTGTCGCAAAGGACCACGATGACAGCATTTATCATCTGGCGTCAGAGGGGTTATTCGTTTCTTGCGAGGCGGCTTCCGCACTTTTTTGCTTGCTTTCATAATCGCGCTTCACGATCTCGAGTGCGCGCAACACCGTCTGAGGGGAGATCTCATGTTGCTCCAGCAGCATGATCAGATCGACCGCCAGTTTGACCTCATCGGGGGCATTTTCGAGTGACATAGTGTCTCCTGTTAACGGGTCATTCGCGCCAGAACAGCTTCAATATCCTGCAGCGCTTTGCGGCAGCGCTGGAGTCTGCCCGCGAAAGCTGCCACTTCACGGGACAACCGCTGCTGTTCCTCAAAACCGGTCGCCTGCGCCAGC
Source organism: Trabulsiella odontotermitis (assembly GCF_030053895.1). Classification (NCBI taxonomy): domain Bacteria; kingdom Pseudomonadati; phylum Pseudomonadota; class Gammaproteobacteria; order Enterobacterales; family Enterobacteriaceae; genus Trabulsiella; species Trabulsiella odontotermitis. The sequence goes on along the minus strand of NZ_CP125781.1, from coordinate 3,416,484 downwards.
AATTGCTCGCGCTCACGCCATAGTGCCAGCAGCCGACGCTCGTACTCCTGATGCTGTAGCCGCTTACGTTGCCAGCGCGTTAGCGCAGGAGATCCAGTATCCCACGAGCGTAGCGACCAGGCGTCAGTTTCGCGAGCAATGGCTTCCATTTGTGCGGCCAGATGTTCGGCAAGCCAGCTGATTTGCGGCAATTGCTGATGTTCAACGGCCTGCTTTAGGGCGCTGAGGTTATGTCTTGTTTCTGTCAGACAGGCGTCCAGGCGCGTGCTGCGCGTCTGAAACAACTGCCTGTCGAAGCGCGGGCCGAGTGTCGCGAACTGCGCCAGCGGCGCGGTACGGGCTTCCAGCAGTGCCAGCTGTTTTTCCAGCGTTTGTAAAAGCGAGTCAGTTTTCACGTTGCGCTTCCAGTAATGGCGAGTGTTTATGCTACATTAGCGGTCAGGGTTGATAACGATTCGCATTATGCAACGTACTATTTTAATCATCATTGGCTGGCTGGCGGTAGTCTTAGGGACGCTCGGGGTATTTTTACCCGTTTTACCGACCACCCCTTTTATTCTGCTCGCCGCATGGTGCTTCTCACGCTCATCGCCACGCTTTCACCACTGGCTGCTTTATCGCTCGTGGTTCGGCGGCTATTTGCGTTTCTGGCAGAAACACAAGGCGATGCCGGCAGGGGCGAAGCCGCGTGCCATTGTGGTGATTTTAATCACATTCGGCGTTTCGCTATGGATGGTAAAAATGACATGGGTACGAATCTTGCTTCTGCTTATCCTTTTCTGTCTGCTCATTTTTATGTGGCGATTGCCGGTGGTTGATGCAAAGCAACAAAAACCGTAAAGGGCAATGATGGCTGTTGCAATTATTGCCTTCTGCCAGTAAATTCGAGCGTTTTCGAGTACAGGTGCGCCCGGTCAAAGGTTAGACGATTGTCTTCCTGGCCCGGAACGTTGCGCGCCTTAAGTAACAGTATTTATCAGGCACAAACCTATGACCGCGACTGCACAGCAGCTTGAATATCTGAAAAACAGCATCAAAAGTATCCAGGACTATCCGAAGCCTGGCATTCTGTTCCGTGATGTCACCAGTTTGCTTGAAGACCCAAAAGCCTACGCACTGAGTATCAAACTGCTCACCGAGCGCTATAAGGACGCTGGCATCACCAAAGTGGTGGGCACCGAAGCGCGTGGTTTTCTTTTTGGTGCACCAGTAGCGCTGGCGCTGGGCGTAGGGTTTGTCCCGGTGCGTAAACCGCGCAAACTGCCGCGTGAAACGATCGCCGAAAGCTATGAGCTGGAGTACGGCACCGATCAACTGGAAATTCACCAGGACGCCATTGAACCGGGTGATAAAGTGCTGGTGGTTGACGATCTGCTGGCGACCGGCGGCACCATCGAAGCGACAGTAAAACTGATTCGTCGTCTGGGTGGTGAAGTCACTGATGCAGCGTTTATCATTAACCTGTTCGATCTGGGCGGCGAGCAGCGCCTGGAGAAGCAGGGCATTCATAGCTACAGCCTGGTTCCATTCCCGGGACATTGATCCCGACTCGAATACACAGTCTCGCGGTCACTGCGAGGCTGTGTTAGCATTACTCCCCTGACAATCCACCTTCCAGCGTTGCAGAGCCTGCCCATGAGTTATCAGGTCTTAGCCCGAAAATGGCGCCCACAAACCTTTGCTGACGTCGTTGGCCAGGAACATGTGCTGACAGCCCTGGCGAATGGCTTATCGTTAGGACGCATTCATCACGCTTATCTTTTCTCCGGCACCCGTGGCGTCGGGAAAACGTCTATTGCCCGACTGCTGGCGAAAGGGCTTAACTGCGAAACCGGTATTACCGCAACCCCTTGCGGTGTGTGTGATAACTGCCGTGAAATTGAGCAGGGCCGTTTTGTCGATCTGATTGAGATCGATGCCGCGTCGCGCACCAAAGTCGAAGATACCCGTGATTTGCTCGATAACGTCCAGTACGCTCCGGCGCGTGGCCGCTTCAAGGTCTATCTGATCGATGAAGTGCACATGCTGTCGCGTCACAGCTTTAACGCGCTGTTGAAAACGCTGGAAGAACCACCGTCGCACGTGAAATTTCTGTTGGCGACCACCGATCCGCAAAAGCTGCCGGTGACTATCCTCTCCCGTTGTCTGCAGTTCCATCTCAAGGCGCTGGATGTCGAACAAATTCGCCATCAGCTTGAACATATTCTCGGTGAAGAGAAAATCAGTTTCGAACCGCGTGCGCTGCAGTTGTTATCCCGCGCCGCTGACGGCAGTCTGCGCGACGCGCTCAGCCTTACCGATCAGGCGATTGCCAGTGGTGAAGGGCAACTGACGACGGACGCTGTGAGCACCATGCTCGGTACGCTGGACGACGATCAGGCGTTGTCGCTGATTGAAGCGCTGGTTGCCGCAGACGGTGAACGCGTGATGGCGCTGGTCAATGAGGCGGCTCAGCGTGGTGTTGAATGGGAAGCGCTGCTGGTGGAAATGCAAAGCCTGTTACACCGCATCGCCATGGTGCAACTGTCGCCGTCGGCGCTGGGCGCTGATATGGCCACAGTAGAGCAGAGAATGCGCGACCTGGCGCGGACCGTACCGCCTGCGGATATCCAGCTCTATTACCAGACGATGCTCGTCGGTCGCAAAGAACTGCCGTATGCGCCTGACCGGCGTATGGGCATCGAAATGACACTGCTGCGCGCACTGGCGTTCCATCCGCGCCAGCCATTGCCGGAGCCGGAAGTGCAGACGCCTTCCTTTGCGCCCGTCGCGCCGACAGCGGTGATGACCCCGACACAGGTGCCGCCGCAGCAACAACCCGCTGCACCCGCGTACCAGAACGAAGCCTTGCCCGAATCCACCAGCCAGGTGCTGGCTGCGCGCAATCAGCTTCAGCGCACCCAGGGAGCGCCCAAACCAAAAAAGAGTGAACCGGCAGCCGCCCCCCGCGCGCGGCCGGTGAATAATGCTGCGCTGGAAAGGCTGGCTTCGATGAGCGAACGCGCGCAGTCGCGTCCGTCGCCTTCTGCGCTGGAAGCGCAACAAACGGTTAAAAAAGAGGCGTATCGCTGGAAAGCGACCACCATCATCGATGAGGTGAAGGAAGAGGTAGCCACGCCGAAAGCGCTGAAAAAAGCGCTGGAACATGAAAAAACGCCGGAGCTGGCGGCAAAACTGGCGGAAGAGTCCATTGCCCGCGACAGTTGGGCGGCGGAAGTCAGCCAGCTCAAATTGCCTAAACTGGTAGAGCAGGTCGCGTTAAACGCCTGGAAAGAACAGAACGGCACAGCGGTTTGCCTGCATTTACGCCCTTCGCAGCGCCACCTGAATAATGCGGGTGCGTTACAAACACTGACGGAGGCGATGTGTGCCTTCACCGGCGAAGCGGTTGAACTGACCATCGTTGAAGATGATAATCCGGCGGTGAGAACGCCGCTGGAGTGGCGACAGGCCATTTATGAAGAGAAGCTCGCGCAAGCGCGCGAGTCGATGATTGCGGATAACAATATTCAGACCCTGCGCCGCTTCTTTGATGCGGAGCTGGATGAAGAGAGTATTCGCCCCATTTGACCATAAGCCTGGCTTGCGGTCACAACCCTCAATGAGAGAGAAGCCTATGTTTGGAAAAGGCGGTCTGGGCAACCTGATGAAACAGGCCCAGCAGATGCAAGACAAAATGCAGAAAATGCAGGAAGAGATCGCGCAACTGGAAGTGACCGGTGAGTCTGGCGCAGGTCTGGTGAAAGTGACCATCAATGGCGCGCATAACTGCCGTCGCGTGGAAATCGACCCGAGCCTGCTCGAAGATGACAAAGAGATGCTGGAAGATCTGGTCGCTGCTGCATTTAACGATGCGGCGCGCCGTATCGAAGAAACCCAGAAAGAGAAAATGGCCTCAGTCTCTTCCGGTATGCAGTTGCCGCCGGGCTTCAAGATGCCGTTCTGATGCAAACCAGCCCGCTGTTAACCCAGCTAATGGAAGCGCTGCGTTGTTTGCCGGGCGTTGGCCCCAAGTCCGCGCAGCGGATGGCGTTTACGCTATTGCAGCGTGACCGCAGCGGCGGCATGCGCCTGGCGCAGGCGCTGACCCGTGCGATGTCCGAAATCGGTCATTGCGCGGATTGCCGGACCTTTACCGAGCAGGAGGTCTGCAACATCTGCGCGAACCCGCGTCGCCAGGAAAATGGTCAGATTTGTGTGGTAGAGAGTCCGGCGGACATCTACGCCATCGAACAAACCGGGCAGTTTTCAGGGCGCTACTTCGTGCTGATGGGGCATCTTTCCCCGCTCGACGGCATTGGTCCGGATGATATTGGTCTTGACCGCCTCGAACAACGTCTGCAGGAAGAAACCCTCAACGAAGTGATCCTGGCGACCAACCCGACAGTCGAAGGCGAAGCCACCGCGAACTATATTGCCGAGCTCTGCGCGCAGTATGGCGTCGACGCGAGCCGTATCGCCCACGGCGTGCCAGTGGGCGGCGAACTGGAAATGGTGGATGGCACAACGCTGTCTCACTCCCTTGCCGGTCGCCACAAGATTAAATTCTGAACAAACGGAGGCTGAACCGCTGGCCTCCGCTTGAAATTTTTGCCCCGTATCCCCATCTCATCCTCAACGTTTTATTTCTACTGTTACCTGTTTTTGTTGAGGTATTCCCAAATGAAAGGACAAGAGACCCGTGGCTTTCAGTCTGAAGTGAAGCAGCTTCTGCACCTGATGATCCATTCTCTGTATTCAAATAAAGAAATTTTCCTGCGCGAGCTTATCTCTAACGCCTCCGATGCCGCAGACAAACTGCGTTTCCGCGCGCTCTCGAACCCGGATCTGTACGAAGGTGACGGCGAGCTGCGTGTCCGTGTGTCGTTCGATCAGGAAAAACGCACGCTAACCATTGCTGATAATGGCATTGGCATGAACCGTGACGAGGTGATTGACCACCTGGGAACTATCGCTAAATCCGGGACGAAATCCTTCCTCGAATCGATGGGCTCCGATCAGGCGAAAGACAGCCAGTTGATCGGCCAGTTCGGCGTGGGGTTCTACTCCGCCTTTATCGTCGCCGACAAAGTGACCGTACGGACCCGTGCGGCAGGCGACAGCGCGGACCATGGCGTGTTCTGGGAATCTGAAGGGGAAGGCGAATATACCGTTGCCGATATCACTAAAGCGGATCGCGGGACCGAAATTACCCTGCATCTGCGTGAAGGCGAAGATGATTTCCTGAATGACTGGCGTGTTCGTTCCATCATCAGCAAATATTCCGACCACATCGCGCTGCCGGTTGAGATTGAAAAACAGGAAGAGAAAGACGGTGAGACCATCGTTTCCTGGGAAAAGATCAACAAGGCGCAGGCGTTGTGGACGCGCAACAAGTCTGAAATCAAAGACGACGAATACAACGAATTCTATAAGCACATCGCTCATGACTTTACTGATCCGCTGACCTGGAGCCACAACCGTGTGGAAGGGAAGCAGGAGTACACCAGCCTGCTGTATATCCCGTCACAGGCGCCGTGGGACATGTGGAATCGCGATCACAAGCACGGTCTGAAGCTGTATGTGCAGCGCGTGTTCATCATGGACGACGCCGAGCAGTTCATGCCTAATTACCTGCGTTTTGTGCGTGGCCTGATTGATTCTAACGATCTGCCGCTCAACGTCTCGCGTGAAATCCTGCAGGACAGCACTGTGACCCGCAATCTGCGCAATGCCCTGAGCAAACGTGCGCTGCAGATGCTGGAAAAACTGGCGAAAGACGATGCCGAAAAATACCAGACGTTCTGGAAACAGTTCGGTCTGGTGATGAAAGAAGGCCCGGCAGAAGACAGCGCGAATGTGCAGACCATTGCGAAGCTGCTGCGTTTTGCCTCCACACACACCGACTCTTCCGCGCAGACCGTATCGCTGGACGACTACGTTTCGCGCATGAAAGAAGGACAGGAGAAGATCTACTACATCA